>JBEKGK010000013.1:0-39748 GCA_050012835.1 Solirubrobacteraceae bacterium
CTCATCCGCTACGACAAGAACCCCACCAACTACCGCGGCCTCATCCAACTCGCCTGCGCCCTGCTCTGGTACCGCCGCCGCCACCAACTCCTACACACCCAAAGAGTTCTCGGATAATTTCTAAGCCGTCTACCATCACCCGAGACATCAGTCTCCGATGTCCTGCGACACAACACCAGCGGAGAGGGAGGGATTCGAACCCTCGAACGAGGTTTCCCCCGTTACGCGATTTCCAGTCGCGCCCGTTCAACCGCTCCGGCACCTCTCCTGATGTGTGCTCGCCGATCGGCCATCGGCGGCGGCCACCCAAGGCTACGACACCTGCGCCCGTCTCGTTGCTAGGCTCCCCGCATGGTGCTCGCCGCGAGCAAAGCATTCGTCATGACGTTCGGCCTGGCTGTCACGTTCGGCGGCATTGGCGTGGTCGTCAACCTGATCGTCGTCTACATCGCCGTCCAGGTCCGCGGCGAGCGGCGTCAGAACCAGGAATACCTGGAATCCCGCCAGCCGCCCGGCGTCTGATCGCAATATCCGCCGGCCATCCGGCCCTGCCCGCCACCCGGCGGCCCCTGCCGGCCACCGGCTCCTATCTCAAGCCCGCGCGCACAGGTGCCGCGCTCAGCGACGCACGCCCGGACCCCGGAGGGGTCCTCATAAACCTGGCCCGCACGCGCATCGCGCGTACCCGGCCGTCGAGCGAAGGCCTGGCACTGTATGCATCTGTACACAATGCATCTCTGTGTCGTCATGATTTACAATAATAGCCTTGGTGTAAAGTTCGCGTGCAGAGCCCGGACGCCACGACAACCAGAGGAGGCCTCCACGCATGTCAGCCGATCCGACCGCCGCCACCGCACGCCCCTGGCGCGACCCCAAGCGCTACGCCTGGCTGCTCGGGCTGCTCATCCCCACGCTCCCGTTCCTCACGTGGGCGCTCGTGCACGCCACCGGCCTCGGCGTGTTCTGGTTCTACGGGCCGGTGCTCGTGTTCGGCGTGTTCCCGCCGCTCGACCTCGCGCTCGGCATGGACGCGCGCAACCCGCCCGACAGCGTCATCAAGTGGCTCGAACAGGACCGTTACTACCGCTGGTGCACGTACCTGTACCTGCCCATCCAGTACGCCGGGCTCGTGTTCGCCTGCTGGCTGTGGTCGCACGGACACCTCTCCGGGATCGACAAGGTCGGTCTCGCGCTCACCGTCGCGATGGTCAGCGGCATCGCCATCAACACCGCGCACGAGCTCGGGCACAAGCGCGCCTCCATCGAGCGCTGGCTCAGTCGCGTCGCACTCGCGCAGAGCGGCTACGGGCACTTCTTCATCGAGCACAACCGCGGGCACCACGTGCGCGTCGCCACCCCCGAGGATCCAGCCAGCGCGCGCCTCGGCGAGAGCTTCTACGCGTTCCTGCCGCGCACCGTGCTCGGCAGCCTGCGCTCCGCCTGGCAGCTCGAGTGCGTCCGCCTTCGCCGGCTGGGCGCCTCCGCGTGGAGCCCGCGCAACGACATCCTCGGCGCCTGGGCCATGACCGTCGTGCTCTACGCCGCGCTCGTCGCCGGCTTCGGCTTCGTCGTGCTGCCCTACCTGCTGATCCAAGCCGTCATCGGCTTCTCGCTGCTCGAGGTCGTCAACTACCTCGAGCACTACGGTCTGCTGCGCCAGCGAGCCGGCGACGGGCGCTACGAGCGCACCCGCCCCGAGCACAGCTGGAACAGCAACAGCGCCGCCTCCAACGTGCTGCTCTACCACCTGCAGCGCCACTCCGACCACCACGCCAACCCCATCCGCCGCTACCAGGCGCTGCGCCACGTCGACGACGCGCCGCAGCTGCCCACCGGCTACGCCGGCATGATCCTGCTCGCCGTCATCCCGCCCATCTGGCGGCGCGTCATGGATCACCGCGTGCTCGCCCACTATCACGGCCAGCTCGACCGCGCCAACGTCAAGCCCGGGCTGCGCGCCCGCGCGCTGCAGCGCTACCGGGTCGCCGCATGAGTCGCCGCCGGAGCACCCACAGCAGCAGCCGCCGGGTAGCCGCGTGAGTCGCTACCGCTGCCCCGCCTGCGGCTACGTCTACGACGAGCGGCACGGGTACCCGCGCGAGGGCTTCCCGCCCGGCACCGCCTGGAGCGAGGTGCCCGACGACTGGGCCTGTCCAGACTGCGGAGTGCGCGATAAGGTCGATTTCGAGCCCGACCCCGACGACGCCTGACGGCGCGCGCCGTCATCGCCGCACCGCCAGCGCCCTGCCCAGCATCATGCCCAGCACCCAGCAACGCCTTCCTTATCCGATCGCCGCACGGGAGCTGCTGCGCAACAGCCTGCTCGACGCAGCCTGCGAGCAGCTCGAAGGCCGCCGCTGGGCCGACGTGACCATGGCCGACGTCGCGCTCGCCGCAGGCGTCAGCCGCCAGACCCTCTACAAGGAGTTCGGCTCGCGTGACGAGTTCGCCCAAGCGCTCGTCATGCGCGAGGCCGACCGCTTCCTGGTCGCCGTCGAGGGCGCCGTGCTCGCGCACCTGGACGATCCTGCCAGCGCGCTCGCCGCCGCCTTCGACGTGTTCCTGCACGCCGCCGCCGAGAACCCGCTCGTGCGCACCATCGTCCACGGCGACGGCGCCGAGGAGCTGCTCGCGCTGTTCACCACGCACGGCCAGCCGCTCGTCGAGCGCGCCACCGAACGGCTCGCCGCCGTCATGCTCGCCAGCTGGCCGCTGATCGCGCACGAGGACGCACAGCTGCTCAGCGAGTGCCTCGTGCGCCTCGCCATCAGCCACGCCGCGCTGCCGGCCGGCCCCGCCAGCATGACTGCCGCCTCGATCGCCAGCCTGCTCGGACCCTACGTCGAGCAGCTCGTCGCCCGCGGCGTCGCGCGAGCAGCGCCATAAGATGAGCCGCACATGCGACTGGGCCTGCTCTCCACCGCGAGGATCAACGAGCTGCTCGTCGCTGGGGCGCAGCAGGTGTCCGGCGTGGAGGTCGTCGCGATCGGCTCACGCGACCGCGCTCGCGCCGACGCCCAGGCGCATGCGCTCGGCGTCCCGCGTGCGCACGGATCCTATGAGGCGCTGCTCGCCGATCCGGACGTCGACGCGGTCTACATCGCGCTGCCCAACTCGCTCCACGTCGAGTGGTCGCTGCGCGCGCTGGCAGCCGGGCGCCACGTTCTCTGCGAGAAGCCGCTGTCGCGTCATCCCGCCGATGTAGAGCGCGCGTTCGACGCCGCCGAGCAGGGCGGCCTGGTGCTCGCCGAGGGGTTTATGTGGCGCCACCACCCGCAGGCGCGCCGGCTCCTCGAGCTGCTCGATGAGATCGGCGAGCTGCGCCTGATCCGGGCCTCGTTCTCGTTCCTGCTCGAGCGCGCCGGCGACCTGCGCCTGCAGGGGGCGCTCGACGGCGGCGCGCTGATGGACGTCGGCTGCTACTGCGTCAGCGCCGCGCGGCTGCTGGCCGGCGAGCCGCTCACCGTGAGCGCCCAGCAGGTGCGCGGCGGCGACGACGTCGACGTGCGCCTCACCGGGCTGCTGCGCTTCGCCGGCGACGTGCTCGCCACGATCGACTGCGGCCTCGATCTCGCGGCGCGCGACGAGCTCGAAGTGGCAGGCACGCGCGGCGTGCTGTGGCTCGACGATCCCTGGCACGCGCGCAATCCCGCAATCGAGCTGCGCCGCGCCGACGGCTCCGTCGAGACTGTCGCGATCGAGCCGCTGGACCCGTACGCTTGTGAGCTCCAGGACTTCGCCGCCGCCGTCGCCGGCGCGAGCGCGCCGCGCTACGGACGCGAGGACGCGCTCGCACAGGCGCGCGCGATCGCCGCGCTGTACGCGAGCGCCGAAGCCAACCAACCGACGGAGGTGCAGCGTTGAAGACGAGTCTCGGCATCTGGGCGTTCGGTCCGATGATCACGCGCTTCGTTCCCGGCGGCTACCAGCCAGGGCACGCCTATGACGCGGAACCGGTCGCGGAGAAGGTGCACCGTGCGGTCGAGGGCCTCGGCGATCTGATCGACGGCTACGAGTTCCACTACCCCCAGGAGCTCTCGCACGAGAACATCTCAGACGTCCAGGACGCCCTCGGCGACCACGACGTCTACTGCATCGCCGGCGGGCTGCATCTCGACCCGCGCTTCGGGCGCGGCGGCCTCGTCAATCCCGACCAGCACATCCGCGCGGAGGCGCTGCGGATCGTCCGCGAGGGCGCCGAGTTCGCCGGCGGGCTCGGTGCGAACATGATCATCTGGCCCGGGGTCGAGGGCTACAACTACCCGTTTCAGACACCCTACGTGGACTCGTGGCACTGGTTGATCGAGGGCATCGGCGAGGCCGCCGAGATCTGCAAACGCCACGGGGTCAAGCTGTTCCTCGAGCACAAGTGCTCCGAGCCGGCGATGAAGATCCTGATGCGCAACATGGGCATGACGATCTACGTCGCCAACAAGCTGCGCGCCGAGGGGCTCGACAACGTCCAGATCAACATGGACTGGCAGCACCTGCTGATGAACGACGAGCACCTGCCCGAGTACGCCGCGCTGCTTCACTCCGAGGGGCTGCTCGGCCACCAGCACGGGAACTCGGGATGGGGGACTTTCGACGATGACAACATGGTCGGCGCGACCGCGTTCATGGAGACGATCGAGCTGGCGCTCGAGCTGCGCCGCTGCGGCTACGGCGAGGACGGCGAACGCCTCGGCCTCGACCTCTACCCGTACACCGAGGATCAGGTCGGCGCCGTCAAGCGCTCGGTGATCCAATGGAACTTCATCGACTCGATCGCGGCGCGCATCGACGACGTGGCGCTCCATGAGGCGCAGTCGCGCAAGGACGCCGTGACCGCTTACGAGCTCGTCTACGCCGCCCTGGGCGCGTGAAGCGGGTGCCACGCTCCGCGCAGCGCACGTGAGCGTATTCGGGCTGGACGTCGGCACCAGCGGCGTCAAGGGGCTCGCGCTCGATGCCGACGGCAGCGTCGTCGCCGCCGCGGACGCCGGCTATCCGTTTCAGACGCCGCAGCCGGGATGGGCTGAGCAGGATCCGGAGGATTGGTGGCGCGCGGCCGAGGCCGTGCTCGCGCAGCTGCAGGCCGCCGCCGGCGCACCCGAGGGCATCGGGCTCTCCGGTCAGATGCACGGCCTGGTGGTGCTCGACTCCGATGACCGCGTGCTGCGCCCGGCGATCATCTGGAACGACCAGCGCACCAGCGCGCAGTGCGCCGAGATCGAGGCCACGCTCGGGCTCGAGCGGCTGATCGCACTGACGGGCAACCGCGCGCTCACGAGCTTCACCGCGCCCAAACTGCTGTGGCTGCGGCACAACGAGCCGGACGTGTTCGCGCGCATCGCGCACATCGCGCTGCCCAAGGACTACGTGCGGCTGCGCCTCTGCGGCGAGCACGCGACCGACGTCAACGACGCCTCCGGCACGCTGCTGCTGGACGTCGCCGACCGGCGCTGGAGCGAGGAGATGCTCGACGCGCTCTCCTTCGAGCGCGAGTGGCTGCCGCAGCTGCTCGAGAGCGCGCAGGTCAGCGGCGCGACCGCCGACGGCGTGCCGGTCGCCGCCGGCGCCGGCGATCAGGCCGCCGGCGCGCTCGGCGTGGGCGTCGATCGCCCTGGGCCCGTATCGGTCGTGCTCGGCACCTCCGGTGTCGTGTTCGCCGCGCTCGAGCGCTTCGCCGCCGACCCGCAGGTGCGCGTGCAGACCTTCTGCCACGCGATTCCCGACACCTGGCACGCGATGGGCGTGATGCTCTCCGCTGCAGGCTCGCTGCGCTGGCTGCAGGCGATCCTCGGCGCCGACTACGACACGCTCACCGCCGAGGCCAGCGCCTGGGCGCCGAGCACCGAGGGGCTCACGTTCCTGCCCTACCTCGCCGGCGAGCGCACGCCGCACGACGACCCTCACGCGCGTGGCGCCTACGCCGGCCTCAGCCTGCGCCACGACCGCGGCGCGCTCGTGCGCGCGCTGCTCGAGGGCGTCGCCTACGGCCTGCGCGACTCGCTCGACCTGATCTCAGAGCTCGGCGGGGTCGGTGGGATTCCTACACACGGGCGCGTGTCGGGCGGCGGCTCGCGCAGCCAGGAGTGGCTGCGAATCGTCGCCTCCGTGCTCGAGCTGCCGCTCGAGCGCGTCGCAGTCCAGGACGCGGCCGCGTTCGGCGCCGCGCTGCTCGGCGGCGTCGCCGGCGGCGTCTGGCCGGACGTCCCCACCGCGGTCGCCGCCACCGTGCGCCCGCGCGAGCTGATCGAGCCGGTGCCCGAGTGGATCGAGCCCTACCGCGACGGGCGCGAGCGCTTCCGCGCCCTCTACCCGGCACTGCGCGCATGCCGCTGACGCCACCCGCCGACGCCGCCATCTTCGACTTCGACGGCGTCATCATCGACTCGCGCCAGCCCGTCGAGACGGCCATCAACGGCGCGCTGCTCGCGCACGGCTTCGCGGAGATCAGCGCCGCCGAGACCGCGCGCTTCATCGGCCCGCCCGCGTTGCGCGCGTTCGCCGAGCTGACCGGCGCCGCCGAGGACTCGCAGATCGTCGCCGCGTGCGTCGCCACCTACCACGACATCTTCGCGCGCGTGTATCTCGAGCAGACGCAACTGATCGACGGGATGCCCGAGCTGCTGCGCAGCCTGACGCTGCCGCGCGCGCTTGCCACCTCCAAGGTGCGCCGCTTCGTCGCGCCGCTACTCGAGCAGTTCGGGCTCGAGTTCGCGGTCGTCAGCGCGCCCGAGCTCGACGAGCCCAAGGCCGAGACCGTCGCGCGCGCGCAGCGGGAGCTCGGCGCACGCAACCCCGTCGTCGTCGGCGACCGCTTCTACGACATCGACGCCGCACGCGCCTGCGGCCTGCGCGCGATCGGCGTCGCCTGGGGCATCGGCGACCGCCACGAGCTGCGCGACGCCGACGTCATCGTCGAGCGGCCCGCCGAGCTGCTCGCGCTGCTCGCGTAGCTCTCGACGCGCCCGCCCCGCGCCCGGCGGGCGTCCTCGCGGCCCGACCTGCGAGCATCCGCCCGATGGAGCAGCGGCGCATCGAGCGACTCGGACGCAGCGTCAGCGCCGTCGGCCTCGGCACCTGGCAGCTCGGCGCCGACTGGGGCACGGTCACGCCGCAGGATGCCCACGCGGTGCTCGACGCCGCCGTCGATGCGGGGGTCACGTTCTTCGACACCGCCGACGTGTACGGCGACGGGCGCAGCGAGCAGTTCTGCGGCGAGCTGCACGCGCGTCACCCGGAGATCTTCGTCGCGACGAAGATGGGCCGGCGCGTCGAGCAGCTGCCCGAGAACTACAACCGCGAGGCGTTCCGCGCCTGGAACGAGCGCTCGCGCGCGAACCTCGGCGTCGACTGCATCGACCTGGTGCAGCTGCACTGCCCGCCCGACGCGGTCTACGAGGACGACGCCGCCTTCGCAGCGCTAGACGAGCTCGTCGCGGAAGGCCACATCCGCGCCTACGGCGTGTCGGTTGAGACCTGCGCCCAGGCGCTGCGCGCGATCGCCCGCCCGCGCGTGGCGAGCGTGCAGATCATCCTCAACTGCTTTCGCCGGAAGCCGCTCGAGCAGGTGCTGCCCGCGGCGCGCGAGGCCGGCGTCGGGATCATCGCGCGCGTGCCGCTCGCGTCGGGACTGCTGTCGGGTCGCTACGACGAGCACACCACGTTCGCGCCCGATGACCACCGCAGCTACAACCGCCACGGCGAGGCGTTCGACGTCGGTGAGACGTTCGCCGGCGTGCCCTACGAGGTCGGGCTGGCGGCCACGCGGGAGCTGAAGCAACTGCTCGACCCCGGCACGACGCTCGCGCAGTTCGCGCTGCGCTGGGTGATCGACCAGCCGGGCGTCAGCACCGTGATCCCGGGCGCGCGCAACGTCGAGCAGGTGCGCCAGAACGTCACCGCCGCCGCGCTCGCGCCGCTGCGCCCCGACCAGCTCGACGGTGTCGCGGAGGTCTACGACCGGCTGATCCGCGAGCACGTCCACGCGCGCTGGTAGCCAGGCCACCGCTGTCCATGCCTGATCTACGTGTCGTGACGCTCCAGTCGTATACCACGGTATACTCTAGGCATGGCGAAGGTTATGGTGTCGATGCCGGACGATCTCCTGAGCGAGGTCGATGCTGAGGCGACTCGTCTCGGCACATCACGTAGCGCAGTGCTGCGAGAGTTCGCCGACTCCGCGCTACGCAGGCGCCGCACGGATCGTGCGGCGGCCATGGACAGGCTCCTGCGACAGGCTGCACGGCATGGCGGTGCGGCTGCCGAGCGGGTGAAAGCCACAAGGCCATAGCGTGACCACGCTGCTGTTGGACGCCAGCGTGATCCTCGCGGCGTTTGATTCCGACGACGAGCTTCACGGACCATCCCAGACGCTTCTCGCCAATCCCGACGTGACGCTCACCACGCTCGATCTTGCCCGTTACGAGGTAGCGAACGTGGCAGTTCGAGGCTGGTGCGAGCTCGGCCGTGTCGCTCCATTGCTGGAAGCAATCGACCGAATCTCTGGCGACGGCGGGGTCATCCCGTCTACGACAGCGTTGCTCAGCCGCGCTGCGAAGCTCGCGGATGAGCACACGATCTCCGTGTACGACGCGGCCTACGTAGCAGCGGCTGACCAAGCCGGTGGCACGCTCGTCAGCTGTGACATCCGCGACCTCGTGAGCAAGGGGCTTGCGAGTAGTCCCAGGAGCGTGCACGAGGAACCGCCGCCTCCTCCCGCCGGATCTCATGTGCCTCCGGCCAGCACCTCGTCCAGTGCCGCGTCGAGCACGCCCTGGCCCTCGAGAAAGTCCACGGTCGTATAGCGCGCGCGCAGGCGTCCGCCGTAGCGCAGCCCCGCGCGCAGCATCTGCGCGTCGATCCCCAGATAGCCAGTCTCGCGGTCAGGGATGCCGGCGCTTCGCAGCGCCTGCGCGACCCGGTCGAACCGCGCTAGCAGCGGCGCCATGCGCGCGCGCAGCGCCGCCCAGCGCGCCTCGTCATCGGGCCAGGAGGCGGGCACCGCGGCGATCAGGCGCTGCTTCTCGGCCACCGCCGCGAGCATGTCCGGCGGCGGCTCGCCAAGCCACGCGCGCGCGGCCGCGTCGAGCGGCTCGGCGAGGAGCTGCGGCCGGCGCGCCAGCGCCACGCCACCACCGAACGCGAACCGCTGCAGGCGCATCGCGAACCCCGTCGCGTAGCCGACCTGCAGCCCGTGCAGCGCCCGCGGCCGCAGGCCGCGGCCGGCGAGCAGGTCCCAGAAGTGCGATGCGTGATGCTCGCAGCCGCTCGCCGGGCGCGAGCTGCCGACCGCGGCCATCACGAGCCCCGACTCGATCAGCGCACGCAGCAGGTCCGTCATCGCCTGCACGTCGCCTGCCAGCAGCGCCGCGACGTCGAGCTCGGGCACCGGCTCGAGCTCGCGCCAGTCCTCGCCGTAGAGCAGGTGCGTCGCGAGCCAGTCCACCCGCGCGGTGCTCTTTCCCAGCAGGTCGCCGATGCCCGCGCGCGTCAGCTCGCTCGGCGCCGCCGCCGCGATCCGCGGGTCGGCGAAGATCGCAGAGGGCGCCCGCGCCGGCAGCGTCAGCTTGACGCCGTCGCGTTCCATCGCCGCCACGCTCGACGCGTAGCCGTCCATCGACGCCGCCGTCGGCACGCTGACGAAGTCGCAGTCCGCGCTGTGCGCGGCGAAGCGCACGATGTCGGTCAGCGTCCCCGAGCCGACCGCCACGAGCCCCGTGCGCAGCTGGGCGCGCACCTGCGCCGCGGCGTCCTCGGTCGCGTGCAGGTCCGCCGGCAGGCGCAGCACGTCGGCGTCGAGCTCGCGCGCCACGCGCGCGCCCGCGACCGCCTCGGTGTTGACGTCCATCACCACCAGCGCCGGGCGCGGCACGTGCGCCGCGAGCTGGTCCAGCGCGCCCTCCTCGACGACGATCACTGGCCGTAGTAGGCGTGCGGCCCGTGCTTGCGCTCGAAGTGCTTGCGCCGGAGCGCGTCGGCGAGCGGTGGCGCGTCGGGAGCTAGGAACGTCGTCAGGAGCGCCAGGCGCGCGACCTGCTCGAGCGTGACCGCGGCCTCGACCGCGGCGGCCGGCGAGGCGCCCCACGCGAACGGACCGTGGCCGCGCACCAGCGCGCAGCTGTCGTGCTCCTCGGTCGCCTCGACGAGCGCGCGGCCGGTCGCCCCCTCGTAATCCTCGTCGATCTCGGACTCCGTCAACGGGCGCACCAGCGGGATCGGCCGCGCGCTGAGGTCGGCGTGCGTCGTGCCGAGCAGCGGGATCTCGCGCTCGGCCTGCGCCCACGCCGTCGCCCACGGCGAGTGCGTGTGCACGATGCCGCCGATCGAGTCGTACGCGCGGTAGAGCTCGAGGTGCGTCGGCGTGTCCGTCGACGGCCGCCGCTCGCCCTCGACGACGTTGCCGTCGAGATCCACCACCACTATGTCCGCGAGCGTCATCGACTCGTACGGCACGCCGCTCGGCTTGATCGCCACCAGCCCCCGCTCGCGGTCGATGCCGCTGACGTTGCCCCACGTCAGCGTCACCAGCCCGTGCGCCGGCAGCGCGAGGTTCGCCGCCAGCACCTGCTCGCGCATCAGAGCTCCTCCAGCTCGACGTCGAGCAGCTCCGCCAGGCGCCGCCACGGCCCGCCGTGCTCCCCGAGGTTCGTCACGAAGTGGTGCGGCCCGCCGAGGCTCAGCCAGCCGTCCATGAAGTCCTTCACCCCGATGTCGGGGCGGAAGTGGAAGTACGGCATCTCGACGTTGGGGAGCTCCGGCGTGTCGAGCACCTCTCCGTGCCCGACGACCAACCTCACCTCCTCGCCCTCGAGCTGGACCAACGCCGCCGTGGTGGCCCGCCCCGGCCGCGCCGAGAAGACCGTCGTCGGCGGGTTGCCGAGGCCGCCGATGCCGAGCTCGCGGTCGATCAGCCGCACCGGGCGGTCGCGCCGGGCGACCTTCCAGTTGCCCTCGCCCATGTGGCTGACGAGCACCGAGCCCAGCTCGAAGTCCATCGCGTACATCTCCGAGAAGCTCGCGTCCCCGATCAGCGTCTGCGCCGCGCACATCAGCATCAGCGTGCTCGTGTCGCCCTCCGCCGCGTACCCGTAGCCGTCGGCCATCAAATTCGAGGCCGCGAGCAGCGGCAGCTGCTCGAAGCGGCCGTCGCCGCCGACCGAGTCGAAGTGCGCCGAGAACCCGCGGTAGCCCTTCTCCTCGAGCAGCTCGCGCAGCGCGAGCTCGTAGCGCGCCGCGTAGGCGTGCGCCGCGTGGGGCAGCGCCGGGTCGATCTCGAACAGCTCGCCGTGGCGCGCGATCAGCGCCTCGATCCGGTCATCGGCGATGGCCTGCATGCGCGTGTACAGCCCGCCCAAGTCCTCCGCCACGACCTGCGCGCCAAGCCGCCGCAGCATCGCGGGCGGGTCATACAGGATGTCGCCCATGCCGTTCATCGGGTAGCCGAACAGCGCGATCCGCGTCGAGCGCAGCGCCGTGACCGTCGCCGCGGCGCGCGCCCACTCGCCGAAGTCGCCAGCGAGCTCATCCGAGTCCCACTCGCCCGTGATCACCGAGAACGGGACTCCCGAGCGCAGGAGCGCGTTCGCCTGGTCCTGGGCGCCGTGGATCCCCTGGTTGTAGGTCAGGTCGGCCATGTCCCAGGCGGCGGTCACCGCGCGCTCCGGCTGGATGTTCGCGAGCATCAGCGGCAGCGGCGTCTCCAGCAGCGCGCGCACGGTGCGCATCGCCGGGCCATAGGTGAGCATCACGATCGCGATCCCGTCGAGCCCGCGCGCGCCGTACTCGCGCACGATCTGCTCGACGTCCTCGCGGTTGCGCGCCGGGCGGATGAAGTCGACCTCGGCGACGTCCGCCAGTCGCGCCGCGACGGCGCGCGCGTACTCGGCCTGATGCTCGGTGATCCCCGGGATCATCTCGTCGTAGAGCTCCTGCATGATCCCGAGCAGTCCGATGCGGGGCTTCATTGCGCTCTCCTTTCGGTGTAGATGCGCTTCAGGCCGTGGAGCAGCTCGACGTCCGAGCGCCCGAGCCGCTCATACAGGCCGCGGTAGACCGCGTACACCTGATCGTAGATCGCCCGCGCGTCCGCGTCCGGCGCGTAGCTGCGCGCGATCCCCGGTCGGGTCGCGGCGATCGCGCTTGAGATGTCGGCGAAGAAGCCGGCGGCGACGGCGCCGAACAGCGCCGAGCCGCGCGCGGGGATCTGCGTCGAGTCTGGGACGCTGACGCGCAGCCCGCTGATGTCCGCCAGCAGCTGCATCGTCAGCGGGCTCTTCTCGGCGATCCCACCGCAGGCCACGATCTCGCTCAGCTTCAGCCCGTGCTCCTCGAAGTTCTCGATGATCCGCCGGTTGCCGAACGCGATCGACTCGAGCAGCGCGCGGTAGACCTGCTCGCGCGTGGTCTGCAGTGTCAGCCCGAACAGCGCGCCGCTGAGGTCAGCGTCGGCGAGGATCGTGCGGTTGCCGTTCCACCAGTCGAGCGCCACCAGCCCGCTCGCCCCGGGGCCGATCGCGGCCGCCTCGTGCTCCAGCTGCGCGTGCTCGGCGCCGGGCGGCGCCAGCGTCTGCACGAACCACGCGAGCATGTCGCCGACCGCCGCCTGCCCCGCCTCGTAGCCGTACAGGCCCGGAAGGATGCCGTCGCGCACGACGCCCGTGATCCCCGGCAGGCGCACCTCGACCGGGTCGATCACGAGGTCGCAGATCGACGTGCCCACGACCATCACGAATGTCCCCGGCGACTGCACCCCGGCACCCGGGACCGACACGAACGAGTCGACGTTGCCGACCGCGACCGCCACCGACTCGGGCAGGCCGTAGCGCGCCGCGAGCTGCGGGCGCAGCGTGCCGGCGCGCGTGCCGAGCGGCGCGAACTCGGTCCCGAGCTTCGCCGCCGGCCGGTCGAACCCGGGGTAGGCCGCCTCGAAGTAGTCCGCGGACGGCAGCCCTTCCTCCTGCGACCACATCGCCTTGTAGCCGGCGGTGCAGCTCTGGCGGCACTCGTTGCCCGTCAGGAACCACACGATCCAGTCGGTCGCCTCGATGAAGCCGTCGCAGGCGTCGTAGACCTCGCGATCCTCGAGCCACAGCTCGATCAGCTTCGGGAAGTACCACTCCGAGGAGATCCGCCCGCCGTAGCGCTCGAGAAACGCCTCGCCGCGCGCCGCCGCGACCTCGTTGAGGCGATCCGCGACCGGCTGCGCCGCATGGTGCTTCCACAGCTTCGGCCACGCGTGGCGCCGCGAGCGCCAGCGCTCCTGCTTGAACAGCGCCGTCCCGTCCGCGCTCACCGGCAGCACCGTGCAAGAGGTGAAGTCGACGCCGAGCCCGACCACGCCCTCGCGCGCCTGCGGCGCCTGTTCGAGCACCGCCGGGATCGCGGTATCGAGCACCGCGAGCCAGTCGTCGGAGTGCTGCAGCGCCCAGTCGGGCGGCAGCCGGCCGAGCTCTGATTGCTCGCCGCTGTGCGGCAGCACGCGGTCGATCACGCCATGCGCGTAGGCGACCTCGCTGACCGCGACCTCCGCGCCGCTGTGCAGGTCGAGCAGCAGCGCCCGGCCGGACTCCGTGCCGAAGTCGACGCCGAGCGCATATGCGCCCTCCGTCACTTGGGAGCCGTCGCCGCGGCGGCACGCGCCGCCGCGTCTTCCGCGATCGCGGCCTGGCGCGCGCGGCGGTACTCCTCGACGACGATCTCGGTCAGCTCCTCGACGGAGGTCTCGGACGTCGGCTTGTCGAGCGCGATCGCGCCGTCCTGAATCAGGTTGACGCGGTCGCAGGTCGCGAGCACGTGCACGTAGTTGTGCAGCACCATGAGGATCGAGACGTTGCCCTCCTGCTTGAGGCGCTCGATCAGCTCGAGGATCATCCCGCCCTCCTTCGCGCCCATCGCCGCGAGCGGCTCGTCGAGCAGCAGGATGTTGGCCTCGCCGTAGACGGTGCGCGCGACCGCGATCGCCTGGCGCTGGCCGCCGGAGAGGCGCGCGACCGGCACGTCGAGCCGCGGGATGTTGATGCCGATGTCGTCGAGCGCCTTGCGCGTCTCGCGCCGCATGACGGCGTTCGAGAGCACGGGGATCGGCCGGTGCACGCGCTCGCGGCGCAGGAACATGTTCTGGTAGACCGACAGCTCGTCGACCAGCGCGAGGTCCTGGAAGACGGTGTCGATGCCGCGGGCGCGCGCGTCGTCGACGTTCTTCGGCTCATACGGCTCGCCGTGCAGGAACATCTGCCCGCTGTCCTGCTTCTGGAAGCCGCAGATGATCTTGATCAGCGTCGACTTGCCGGAGCCGTTGTCGCCGAGCAGGCCGAGGACCTCGCCCTTGCGCAGCGTCAGGCTGAGATCGCGCAGCGCCACGGTCGCGCCGAAGCTCTTCGTGATGTGCTCGACGCGCAGCACCTCCTCGCCGGGCGCCCCGCCCGAGGCCGCGCGCGGTGCGATCGACCCGCCGCCGGCGAGCGCCTGGTCGCTTGCGACCGTCTCGGCGGGCAGTAGCCTCTCGCCGGGCGGCGACGCGTCCTCGGGCGGCGGCTGCTCAGCCAAGGCCGGACCCCGCGCGTACGCGCTGGACGTAGACGTTGACCGACATCGCGATCAGGAGCGCGAGGCCTAGGTACAGGTCGAGGTAGTCGGCGCTGACGCCCTTGATGGTCAGGCCGTCGTGGACCACGCCGAGGAACAGCGCGCCGATCAGGGCGCCGACGATCGTGCCCGAGCCGCCGCGCAGCAGCGTGCCGCCGATCACAGCCGCGGCGATCCCCAGGAAGAGGTATTCGTTGGAGCCCGACGGGTCGGGCGTCGCGGTCACGGTGCGCACGGCCTCGAGGATCCCGACGAACCCGGCCAAGGTCGAGCACACGACGAAGTTGCGGATCAGCACGAGGCGCACGCGAATGCCGGCCTCGGCGGCGCCGAGGCGGTTGCCGCCGACGGCGACCGTGTAGAGGCCCCAGCGCGTGAGCGTCAGGACGCCCTGCAGGATCGCGACGATCGCGAGCGCCCAGATCAGCTCCGAGTAGGTGCCGCCGCCGAGCACCTGCGCGAACGTATTGACGTGGAGCGCCGAGGTGCCCGGCGTCGACACGGGCGCCGTGTGCGAGATGACGAGCGTGAGGCCGTCGAGCGTGAACAGCATCCCGAACGTGGCCACGAACGAGGAGATGCCGACCACGGCGACGAAGAAGCCGTTGACGGCGCCGACCAGGCCGCTGCCGATCAGCGATACGATCACCGCCGGGACCAGCGGCACGCCGGCGCTGGCGAGCTTGTAGAAGAGGAACGGCGTGATCAGGAAGACGGCGCCGATCGAGAGGTCGATCTCGCCGTTGATCATCACGAGCACCTCGCCCGCGCCGAAGATCGCGAACGGGGCGAAGTACGGCAGCAGCGTCTTGAAGCTCGCCCCCGTCGCGAAGCCGCTGGTGGTCGTCACGAAGTACACGATCGTCACGATCGTGACGATCACGATGCTGCCCTCGCGCAGCGTCAGGAAGCCGCGGACGAGCTTCCAAGCGCTCGCGCCGAGGGCCCGGCCCGCGCCTGCCGGACCCTCGGATGGGGCTTGTGACGGAACCGTGCTGCCGGGCGCGACCGCCACGGCTATGCCTTGACGACCCCGGCCGTCGAGCGGCTACCCTCGTAACGGCTTTTCGTGCTGTTGTACGGTGCGACGGTTTCCTTCGTCAGGAACTTCAGGCCCGTGTCGACGTCCGCGATGCCGGAGAGTTTTTCCGAGACCTGGTAGAGGTACAGCTCGAGGATCGGCAGGAAGCCCTGAAGGTAGGGCTGCTGGTCGATCGTGAAATCGATGTCGCCGGCAGCGAGCAGCTGCTCGGTGATTTCCAGCAGGTCGAAGCCGCCGCCCTTGACCTTCCCGGCGGCGCCGTGCTTCTGGATCGTCTGCGCGACGCCCTGCGTCGAGCCGGCGTCCACGGCGAACATGCCCTTCGTGTTCGGGTGACCGACGAAATACGATTCGATCACCGTGAGCTCCGCGGGAACCGCGGCGCCGGTGGCGACCGTGTGCGGCGTGATCGCCGAGTGGGACTTGAGCGTCTTGATCGCGCCGTCGATGCGCGGCTGGATGTTGAGCGCCCCGGGGGTCGCGATGAACAGCGCGACTTCGCCGGACGGCACGAGGCTCGCGATGTGTTCGCCCATCTGTTCGCCCGCGACTTCCAGGTCCTGGCCGATGTACGCCAGCCGCGGGTTGCCCTTCGCGTCGGCGTTGTAGCCGAGCACCGGGATCCCGGCCGAGATCGCCGCCGCCACCGGCGCGTTGAACGCCGTCGGGTCGATCAGCGAGACGGCGATGCCGTCGACGCCGGCGCTGACGGCGCTGTTGACGGCGTTGACCATCTGGGCGACGTTGCTGGTTTCCGAGCCCGTCCACGAGTAGCTGCAGCCGAGCAGTTTGCACGCGTCGGCAATGCCGTACTGGGTAGGCACGAAGAACGGGTTCGTCGTCACGTGGTTGACGAACGTGAATTTGTAGCTCTTGCTCGAGTCGAAGATGCTGCCTGCGCCGCTTGCGGTGGACGCGCTTGACCCGCACGCGCTCAGCAGGGTGCTCACCGAGCCGGCGGCCATGCCGGTCAGGGCGGTGCGGCGCAGGAACGCGCGTCGGTCGAATCCGGGTCGATCGGCGTCCTTGCGATCTAGGAAATCAAGCTGCTCTACCGCTTCGTGGGCCTGGTCGGTGTCTGACATGGTGCTCCTCCTCTGGCTATCAGGGTCACATCTATTGGCACGGCATCCCACCACTACCTTTCCCGCCAAGCCGAACCATAGTCAACCCAGCACGCGAAATGCCCGCACCTGCACCTCGGGAAACCCGCAGCCTTCGCTCGTTGCCTTTGCAACAGGCCTCACAAGGCCGCTTGTGGGCGCTCGCGAACAGTCGAGCACGCGCGGGGTATACCCTCCGAGCATGGCCGGGAAACCCGCCGAGCCTCCCCCTTCGGCCCCGCGCGGGGGGCAGAGCGAGCGCACCGGGCCGGTCGCGATCGCGCGCCATGTCAAAGACGACGGTCGCGCGCTGATCATCTACACGCGCGACACGCATCCATCAGCGTGAGCGACCGATCGAAGATCGGCCAGCGCTTCGAAGAGCTGCGCGGCGAGGAGGTCGTCTACGCGATCCACCGCCAGGACCGCACGTTCCTGCCCGCGCGCGACCACTGCCCGCTGGACCCCACGCGGCCGGGAGGGGCGGAGACCGAGATCCCGTTCCCCGCCTTCGAGATCGCCGTCTTCGACAACCGCTTCCCCGCGTTCCAGGCGCCCCACGGCGCCGCCGAGGTGGTCGTCTACACCGACGACCACGACGCCTCCTTCGGCACGCTCGCGCCCGAGCGCGCCGAGGCGCTGATGTGGGTCTGGCGGCACCGCTACACCGAGTTGGGCGCGCGCGAGGACGTCGACTACGTGTTCATCTTCGAGAACCGCGGCGTCGAGGTCGGCGTCACCCTGCACCATCCTCACGGCCAGATCTACGGCTATCCGTTCGTGCCACCGGTGGCCCAGCGCGAGCTCGTCGCCGACCAGCGCCTCGGCGGCTGCGCGCCGTGCGTGCTGCTCGAGCGCGAGCTCCGGGATGCGCAACGCGTCGTGTACGAGAACGACAGCGTCGTCGTATACGTCCCGTACGCCGCCCGCTGGGCCTACGAAGCCCACGTCGTCATGCGCCGGCACCGCCCGAGCCTGCGCCACTGCGAGCCCGACGAGCTGCGCCAGCTGGCCAGCGCCCTGCAGGCCCTCGCGCGCGGGTACGACGCGCTGTTCGACCGGCCCTTTCCCTACGTCATGGCCGTTCACCAGGCTCCCACCGTCGCCGGCGAGGCCGGCGAGGCCGCGGGCGAGCGGGGCCACCTGCACGTGGAGTTCTACCCACCGCTGCGCACCGCCGAGAAGCTCAAGTACCTCGCGGGCTCCGAGCAGGGCGGCGGCACGTTCATCTCCGACACGCTTCCCGAGGAGTCCGCCGCCAAGCTGCGCAAGGCGATCGAACGTGCCGTCTGAGCCCAGCCGTGCGCTCTCGCACGAAGCGCCTGAGCGCAGCCGCGCGTTCGCGCCCGGACGCGTCAACCTGATCGGCGAGCACACCGACTACAACGACGGGCTCGCGCTGCCGTTCGCGATCGCCGAGGGCATAACCGTCACCGCCGTCGCATCGCCGCCCGGCTCCGCCGAGACCAGCCGTGTCCGCGCATACGCGCGCGATCTGGGCGAGCGCGACGATTTCGCGCTCGCCGATCCCGAGCCCGCGTCCGGGTGGCGCGCGTTCGTGCGCGGAATCGTCGCCGAGCTCGCCCGCGCCGGCTGCCCGCTCGTCGGCGCGAGCGTGGAGATCAGCGGCCAGCTGCCGCCCGGCGCCGGCCTGTCCTCGTCCGCCGCACTCGAGGTCGCGCTGTGTCTTGCGCTCGCCGACCTCGGCGGCGGCGCGCCGTTGCAGCGACTGGACATGGCTCGCCTGTGCGCGCGCGTGGAGAACGACTGGGTGGGCGCGCATACCGGCCTGCTCGACCAGCTCGCCTCGCTCTACGGCGCGCCCGACACCGCGCTCTGCATCGACTTCCGCACGCTGCGCGTCGAGCCCGTGCCGCTGATGCTCGGCGGCTGGCGACTAGTCGTGCTCGACTCCGGCGAGCGTCACCTGCACGCGAGCTCCGGCTACAACCAGCGCCGCGCCGAGTGCGCGCGCGCGTGCGAGCTGCTGGGCGTGCGCTCGCTGCGCGAGGCCGACCCAAGCGTGGTCGAGCGGCTGCCCGAGCCCCTGCGCCGCCGCGCGCAGCACGTGATCGAGGAAAACCAGCGCGTGCGCGAGGCCGTCGTCGCGTTGCAGGCCAACGACCTCCTCGGCCTCGGCGAGCTGCTCAACGCCTCCCACCGAAGCCTTCGCGACAACTACGACGTATCCACCCCCGCCGTCGAGGCCGCCGTCGAGCGCCTGCGCAGCGCCGGCGCCAGCGGCGCCCGCCTCGTCGGCGGCGGCTTCGGAGGCAGCGTGCTCGGGCTGTTCGCGCCCGACACGCCCCATCCCACCGCCGCGCGCGAGGTGCGGCCCGGCCCTGGCGCGCATCTGCTCGAGCCATAGGCCACCGAATCCGCCTAGGGTGCCGCTCGAGGGGGCTGCGCTGTATGTGGCATCTTAAAGAGTCCGTATAACTATGGTTAGACGGTGTTCGCAATCGCGATTTCACTGCAGGCGTGTCACAGATCTGTCACAGATGGGTCACAGGCGTGCCACGACGAGCGCGCACGCGGTCACAACGATCGCCAGCGACAGCGCCGCAAGCGCGCCGTCCAGCGGGCGCAGCAGCGCATCCAGCGACAGCTGTTCGGTGCTGCCGTCGCTCAGCGTGCGCGTGCCGCTGACCGCCAGCGTGCGCCTGCGCAGCTCGCGCGCCGCCGAGCTCAGACGCCGCTGCGCCACGCTCATCGCCACGCAGGCGGCCGCGATCAGCAGGCCCGGGAGCGCGACCTTCTCGGCGTTGACGAAGTACCCCGTGAACGCCGGAAAGGCGCCCCAGCCGATCGCAAACCACAGGTCGCCGTGAAAGCGCCCGCCCCCCAGCTCGAGGTTGTAAGACAGCAGCAGCAGCGCGCCCGCGAGCACGAACGGCGCCAGCCACACGGTCACCGTCAGCACGCCCGCCACTCCGATCGCCAGCGCGCCCAGCAGACCAACCACGCCCAGGCACACGAGCGCGCGCTCGCCGATGCTCGTGCCCAGCGGCCGGCCGTGCAGCTCGTCGAACGCGTGCGCCGCCACGCCCACCGCCAGCGCGAACGCCGCCACGCCCCACAGCAGCCGATCGACGTGCAGCCTCGGCGCGACCGCCGCGCCCAGCGCGAAGTAGCTCAAATGCCACGCCGTGTAAGGCAGGTGAAGCAGTGTCACCAGGTCCCCCACGCGGCCGCCGCCGAGCGCATAGAACGCCGGCCGCGCGCGCGTCGTCGCCATCGCCACGTCAGCCCGCGCTCTTGATCGCCGACATCACGATGCCGCCGCCGAGGCTCATGCGCCGCACGCGCACATCCGCCAGCCCCGCCTGCTCCCAGTAGCCGACGATCTGCTCCAGCGGATGGCGCTCATAGAAGCCGCGGATACTCGGTCCAAGAAAGCGCCCCACCTGCGCCCACTCGCGCGAGGCCAGCCGTCCGAGCACCGGCAGCCCGATCGCCGTGTACAGCCGCCACGCCGCCCGCGCCGGCGCCCACGGCGGCACGCCGAACTCCAACGACGCCACGCGTCCCCCCGGACGCACCACGCGCGCGAGCTCGCGCATCGTCGCCTGCGGATCGTCCACGTAGCGCAGCAGATACGTGAACGTGAGCGCGTCAAAGCTCTCATCCGCGAACAGCAGCGCCTCCGCCTGACCTTCGATCAGCTCGATCCGCGAGCGGCCCGCGCCCGGCGCGACCGCGGCGAAGCGCGCACGCGCCGCCGCGAGCATCTGCGTGCTCTGATCCACGCCCACCACCGAGCAGTCGGCGCGCGCCAGCAGCTCCGCGGCGACCATGCCCGTGCCCGTCGCAACGTCCAGGATGCGCTGACCCGGCGCTGGCGCCACCGCGCTCACGAGCGCCCGGCGCCAGCGCGGGTCCTGCCAGAAGCTGAGCGCCGCCGACAACGCGTCGTAGCGCCGCGGCAGGCCGCGGAACAGCTCGATCGCCTCGCGCTTACGCGCCGATCCTTGATCAGCCGGTTCACGATCGGTGGAAGCGACGCCGCCGGCGTCGCTGGGTGCGGGCGAGCTCATGGTGTTTGCCGATCTGAAAGGCTAACGGTCAATGGCCAAAGTCATGCTGGTTACCGGCGCCTCCAGCGGCATCGGCGAAGCCACCGCACGCCGCCTCGCCCGCGAGCCCGGAGCCTCGCTGGTGCTCGTCGCCCGCCGCGAGGATCGCCTGCGCGATCTCGCCGCCGAGCTCGACGCCGCCGCCCCCGAAGGCGGCGATCGGCAGGTGAGCTTCCTCGCGGTCGACCTGCTCGACCCGGACGCGCCCGCGCGCATCCGCGAGCACGTGCTTGAGCGCCACGCGCGGCTGGACCTGCTGGTCAACAACGCCGGCGCCGCCTGGCGAGCGAGCTTCGCCGACGGCGGCTACGACAACGTGCGGCGCACCATGGCCATCAACTTCGACGCCCAGGTGCGGCTCACCGAGGCGCTGCTGCCGCTGCTGCGCGCGTCCGCCCCGAGCGCCATCGTCAACGTCGCCTCCACCGCCGGCAGGGTCGCGCGCGCGGGCTCCGGCGCCTACAGCGCCTCCAAGTTCGCGCTCGCCGGCTGGTCGGACGCGCTGTTCGCCGAGGAGCACGCCCATGGCGTGCACGTCGGGCTGGTCCTGCCCGGCTTCATCTCCACCGAGGGCTTCCCCCAGTCCGAGCTCACCGCCAAGCCGTGGACGCGCTGGATCGTCTCCACCCCAGAGAAGGCCGCCGAGGCGATCTACGACGCCGGCATCGCTCGCCGCGCCGAACGCTACGTGCCGCGCGCGTATGCCCTCGCCGGAGCGCTGCGCATCCTCACGCCCGCGCTCGTCCGTCGCGCGCTCGCTGGCGGCGGCGCCGCCGTGATGACCACCACGACCGGCCCCGACATGGCCGAGCGGCGCAACGGAGCCGGGGCCGGGAGGACGGGCTAAGCTCGACGGATCGCAACGAAGGCGCTGGTAGCAGGGGCAAGCGGGTTCATCGGCGGGCGCCTGTCGGGCGCATTGCTCGACTCCGGCGCGCGCGTGCGCTGCCTCGCGCGCGACCCAGCGCGCGCGGCGCACTTGGCACAGGACGGTTGCGAGATCCGCCAGGGGGACGTAACCGAACCGGAGAGCCTGCGCGGGCTCGGCGAGAGCATCGACGTCGCCTACTACCTCGTCCACGCCATGGCAGAAGGGTCGGGCTTCGAGGAGCGCGAGCGCCTGGGCGCCGTCAACTTCGCGCGGATGGCCAAGCGCGAGGGCATCGAGCGGGTCGTCTATCTCGGCGGCCTCGGCGACGAGCGCGTCTCCAAGCACCTGAGCAGCCGCCACCAAACCGCGCTCACGCTCGCCGCCGAGGGGCCGCCGCTCACGTACTTCCGCTCGGCGATGGTCGTCGGCGCCGCCAGCGAGTCCTACCGGACACTGCGCTATCTCGTGAAACGACTGCCCGTGATGATCGCCCCGAGCTGGCTGCGGATCGCCACCCAGCCAATCGCGATCGACGACGTCATCGAGTACCTGCTGCGCGCACCCGACGTTCGCGAGTCGCTCGGGCGCGAGGTCCAGATCGGCGGCCCCGACGTGCTCGCCTACGGCGCCATGCTCGACAGAATGGCCATCGCCACGGGCGTTCGCCCGCGGCCGAAGCTGCCCGTCCCGTTCATCACGCCGTGGCTGTCCGCGCTGTGGCTCGGGCTCGTTACGCCGGTCGACACCAACGTCGCGCGCCCGCTCGTCGAAGGGCTGACCACCGAGACGATCGTCACCGACCCATCCGGCGCGGCGCCCTTCGGGATCACCACGCTCGCCTTCGACGCCGCCTTGAAGCGAGCGCTCGAGGAAGAGCGCAGTAGCGCGGCCGGCTGACGCCGAACCGCGCGCGCGGCGCTACTCCTCCAGCTCGCCTGCGTACAGCGCGAACACCGCGCCCTGCGGGTCCGCCACGACGGCGATCTTGGCGATCTGGATGTCGATCGGCCCCGCCAGCTTGGAGCCGCCGAGCTCGTCCACTTTGGCAAGCGCATCGTCGACGTCCTCGACGCCGAAGTATGTGAGCCAGCTCGGCGGCGCCGGCGGCGTCAGCTCGCGCATGCCGCCGTTGTTGGCGTCGCCGTTCTTGATCGTCAGATACGCATCCGCCATGCCCGCGGACTCCTCGATCTTCCAGCCGAACAGATCGCCGTAGAACGCCGCCGAGGCGTCCAGGTCGGGGGACTGCAGCTCGTTCCACACGAGCGCGCCCGGAGCGTTGACCAGCTCCGCGCCGATGTGCTCGCGCGCCTGCCAAAGCATGAAGTACGCGCCCTGCGGGTCCTGGATCACGGCCATGCGCCCGACCGTCATCACGTCGAACGGCGGCGCGTGCACCGCCGCGCCGAGCTCCTTCGCGCACTCGGCCACCGCGTCTGCGTCCAGCACCGACACATACGAGTTCCACAGCGGCGGCACGCCCGCGTCGCGCTGCTGCTGCGGCTGCGCGGCGATCGCCGCAACGAGCTTGCCGTCGATCAGCTGCATCGAGTAGTACACGCCCTCGCCCGCCGGCCTGTCGTCGGCCTCCCAGCCGAGCAGCGCGCCGTAGAACGCCTTCGCCGCGCCCTGGTCGCTCGTCGCCAGTTCGCTCCAGCAGAACGTTCCCGGCGTATACGCGCTGCGCTGGCCCATGTGGTCGCGAGCGTAGCGCACCGTTAGCAGCCGGCGTGTTAACAGCTCGATTCGCGCCAGGTGGCCAGCTGGATTCGCGGCCGGCGGCCAGCTAGATTCGCAACCAGTGGCCCATGAGATCCCCATCCGGGGCGAGACGATCAGGCTCGGGCAGCTGCTGAAGCTCGCCAGCATCGTCGACAGCGGCAGCGAGGTCAAGGCGCTGCTGGCAAGCGAGCCCGCGTTGGTCAACGGCGAGCTCGAGACGCGCCGCGGCCGGCAACTGCACCGCGGCGACGTCGTGCGCGTGGGCGAGCACGAGCTGCACGTGACCTGAGCGCCTACATCACCGGGAAGGTCTCGTACACCTCGACGCTGCCGCCCGCGGTGAGCACCGGGCAGCCCTTGGCGAGCTCGCTCGCCGCCGCGAGGCTGTCCGCGCTCAGTACCGAGTAGCCGGTCAGCGCCGACGGTGCGCCCTCGCTGACACTGCCGCCGTTGGCGATCGTGGCGGACGGCCCGAAGGGGTTGCCGGGGTCGACGATCGCCGCACCGAGAGTCCCGAACCAGCTCCCCCACGCGGCCATCACAGCCTCCTGCTCCGCGTCGTTCTCAGCCATGCTGCCGCCCTTGTACGCAAACAGGTAGTTCGCCATCGTGTCGCTCCTCTGTTCTCGGGTTTTTCTATCGGAATTTCGTTGTCGGGTTTGTGTCGGGTTTGTTGTCGAATCTTGTTGTCGGATCTTGTTGTCCGATTTCGTGATCGTTCAGAGCTGTAATCATTTCGGTCTATAACGTTCTCGTTCTTGGACTTGCGAGCGGACCGCGAGCGAGCGAGTTGACCGCGATCAGGATCAGGGATCAGGACGACTGCTGCGCCGGGGTGAAGATCCGCGCCTCGAGCATTTCCAGGCACACCTGCCAGCCCTGGGTGTGGCCGTCGCGCGATTCGGGTGACGCGAGACCGGTGTGTTCGAGCACGACCGTTGTGCGTTCGCCCTCGTCGAGGAAGTCGACCTTCACGGTGCTGACGTGCCCGGTGCGCCCGTCGTCTTCCTCCCAGCACCAGCTGTAGACCAGGCGCTCAGGCCGGCGCACCTCGCGGTACTCGCCGCGCACGGTGTGGAACTTGCCCGCGTCGGGATCTTCCATCGACAGCCTGTACGTGCCTCCCACGCGCAGGTCGACGTCCGCGACGGGCGTGCGCCAGGCAGGGTTGGCGACCCACCAGCGCCGCAGCACCTCCGGGTTGGTCCAGGCGTCGAACACGTCCTCCGCCGGCGCGTCGTAGGTGCGCTGCAGGCGCAGGGTCGTTGAATCGGTCGCGCTCACGTCAACTCCTTTCGGGGTGTGGTTTGGCGCTGCTCGTGCAGGTACTGCTCGACCACGTCCAGCTTGCGCTCCCACAGCCGCCGCTGGCGGGTCATCCAGTCGCTGGCGTCCAGCAGCGCGTGCTCCTGAATGCGCAGCCTGTGCGTGCGCCCGTCGATCACGCGCACGATCGCGCCCGCCTCCTCGAGCACCTTGAGGTGCTTGCTGATCGCCGGCTTGGACACGCCGAAGTCGCGCGTCGCCTCGCCGACGCTGAGCTCACCCTCGCTCAGGCGTTCGAGGATGCCACGGCGGATCGGATGCGAGCATGCCGCGAACCCGCGGTCCAGCACGTCACTGTTAGCCATATGGTTAACAATAGCATGGGCTCACGGGCGGTGCTGAGCCGACGTACACGTGGCCGGGCGCGAACTGCGAGCAGGCCCCCGGGGATCGTTGACGAAGACCGCGCAGCCGATGCGTCTAGAAGCCCGATCTAGACACGGTGAACTACGGATGTCCGAATCAATTCGCTCCATAAGAATACGCGTACTGGGGGCTAACCCGGAGAGTGAGCGAAGCTGCTTAACCCTGCGCCGGAGTGCCCCGTTGCTCGCGAATCGTGACGAAGGAGACCGAAGTGAAAGCAAAGCTAGCTATTCTCGCGACGTTGATTGCGTGTTGTGGTTCTCTTGCTGCGTTGACACCAGCGGCAAGCGTTGCTCGACCCTTGCTCTGTGAACGCAGCTGTGGTGGATCGTGGGGTGCACGGGAACACGCCGAAGCATTCGCCAAAAAACATGGCTTCTCATTTATTTCTATTGCCGGGTGCTGGGAACCTCATGAAGGTAATACACAGTGGGAGTGCACCGGAAGTGGAGAGTGGAAGGATGGAGACTTCAACAATTGGACAGTCGGGATGACTGCATACGGATATGAAACGTTCTGGACACAAACCTACTACTAGATCCCAGGCAGGCGCTTAATAGTACTTTGTTAGGCTGTTGGTAGGTGTTGTTCGTCGCGTGGCGAACACGTCCTGCATTGTTGATATTCGATGCGGGATGGTGGATATGTCTGTTGTGGTGATGGAGGAAGCTGTGCCGGTGTCCTTCTTGGCCGGGGCGGTGAGGGGGCGGCTGGAGGAGTTCGTGGGCGGGGTAGCGCTGGCGTCGATGGATCACCCTGTTCAGCGCGAGAATGCCGGGCGATATGTGCGTGGCTTGCTGCAGGCCGGTCCGCGCAAATCACTTGAACCGCTGGTGGAGCGTCTGGCTGGCGAGGCTGACTATCAGAGCCTGCAGCAGTTTCTGGCCGACAGCCCTTGGGATCCGCAGCGCGTGATTCAGGCGGTGGTCGAGCGCGTCTGCCCGGTCGTCGATGCTGAGGCGTGGGTGCTGGACGACACCGGGTTTCCCAAGGATGGCAAGCGCTCGCCGGGCGTCAAGCGCCAGTACTCGGGCACGTTGGGCAAGATCGGTAACTGCCAGATCGGCGTTTCGCTGCACGCGGTCAGTGAGCGTGCGACGCTGCCGTTGGGCTGGGCGCTGTATCTACCCGAGGACTGGTGTGAGGACCCCGAGCGTCGCCGCAAGGCCAAGATCCCCGAGCACGTCGTTTTTCAGACCAAGCCGCAGCTCGGGCAGGCGTTGATCGAGCGCGCCGGCACATTTGCGATCGACCACGCGCCGGTGCTCGGCGACGCGGCCTACGGTGAGAACACGAAGCTACGAACCGCGCTGGAGGATGGCGGGTTTGACTACGTGCTCTCGATCGACCCCGAGATGACCATCTTCCAGGCGGGCACGGTCTTTGCCGTGCCCGAGCGCTCCCGGGGCGCCAGAGGACCGGCGCCGCGGGCGCTGCGCTCAGAGGACAAGCCAGTCTCGGTCGAGCAGTTCGCGCGCGCGCTCGCTCGCGAGCGAGGTCTTCCACATAGTCACTTTCCGTGGCAAGGGCAAGAAGCGACTCCGCTCGCGCTTCGCCTTCCAGCGCATCACAGCCGCGCACCCAGTCACCCGCGATAACCAGGCACCCCGCGAGGAGTGGCTCATCATCGAGTGGCCCACGGGCCGCGAGGCTCCCAGCGACTACTGGATCTCAAACCTACCCGCCGACACCAAACCCGAGCGCCTCGCGCGCCTGGCCAGGCTGCGCTGGATGATCGAGCTCGACTACCGCCAGCTCAAGGGACAGCTCGGCCTCGACCACTACGAGGGACGCTCATGGCTCGGCTGGTATCACCACACCGCGCTCATCAGCACCGCGCACGCCTTCCTCACACTGGAGCGCCTTGACCCAAAAGCCCGGCGGCGGGCCTCACGCTCCCCCAAACGGTCCGCCTGCTCGAGCCCATCTTCGACTGCTGGGCCGGTCACTGCCACACCTGCCAACAGCCAATAAACCTCGCCAACCTACCCCTACGACACCCACCCCAAGACGAGTAAAACAGTCACAATGAGCGTAACAAAGTACTATTAACAGAATGGGGACGCTAGGAAGGCGTCCCCATTCTGCCGTCCAGCAGATAGCGCATTACATCAGTCGCATCAGCGCGCAACGCCTGCTCGTCCCTGCGCGTCAGCGGGGCGAACGGCTTCAGCACGACCGTCCCGGCGGGCATCGTCCAGGTCGCCACCGCCCGGCCGCGTACCAGCGCGAACGGCCGGAACACGCCGTTGATGGTGACAACGGGCTGATTGGCGGGGTCGAGCAGCGCCTCGCGCGAGCGCCAGCCGAGCAGCACCGGGTCGAACGCACCGAGCAGGCGCGGCGGTGGCAGTCCCGCAGGCGCCGGATCGGACGCCGGACGCCTGATCAACTCCAGCAGTCCGTCGGCGCGCTGGTTCAGCTGCGAGGCGATCGCCGCCAGCCCGGCGCGCGCGTCGCGCAGCGGCAGGCCCGCCCACTTGGCCAGATCGCGGTCGTCCGCCGGCCCGTGACCCGCCAGATACCTGCGCGCGAGCTCGGCCAGCGCGCGCTCGCGCTCCACCGGCGGTGACTCGCCCAACCAGTCGCGAACCAGCACATACGCGTGCTGAGCGCCGATCATCGGGCCACGCACGGTCAGTCCGCGCAGGGTCGCAAGCATCAGCAGGTACCCGAGCGCCTGGCCATCAGTGGGCACCCGCGCCCTGGCGATCCGCTCGCGCAGCTGCGCGCGGTCGAGCGGACCCTCGTCTGCGAGCGCGCGCTCGATCGCCGCCACGCCCCGGTTAGCGGCGTTCGGTGTGACGCCCTCTTGGGCCAGGCCTCGTGAGTTGCCGGTGAACAGCGGGGGCGTGGTCAACGCGTGCAGCCAGGGGTAGTCCTCACTGGCCACCAAGTGCAGAGTGCCGCGGTTCAGCCACGTGATCAGCAATGAGCGATCCTCGCTGAGCGCCCGGTCCACGTCCGTGACCGTCAGCCCCGTGCTGCGCGCACGGATCGCCAGACGCGCGCCGCGTGGGTCCTGTCCCTGCACGGCGAGCAGCCGCCGCGCGACATCGACCGGATCGTCAGCCGGCTGACCGGACAGCAGCTGCGCGGTGAGGCGCTCGGCGAGCACGGTGGGCTACGGACGCGGGTCGCGCCACATGCCCCACATGCACGGACCGCGCAGCAGGCGCAGCTCGTCGGTCACGCGGAAACCGTGACGCGCATAGAAGTCGATGTTGCGCGCCTTCGAGGACTCCAGGTACGCGCCCACGCCGTCCGCGTCGCACTGCTCGAGCACCGGGCCCAGCACCGCCGAGCCGAGACCCTGACCCTGAGACACGGGCTCGGTGCCGAGCACCGCCAGATACCAGTGGTGGGGGCGCGGCGGGTGCGCGAGCTCCAGCCGGTGCCAGCCGTAGGCGACCAACGGCAGACGCGCAAGCAGACGCGGATGCGCGAACGCGCGAGTGAATTGCGCCGTTTCGCGCGCGCTGACCCGCCAGCGGCGCGGTGGCGCCCACAGCGCCGCGCACGTCAGATCGGCGGTCGTCCAGATCTCATCGTCGCCCAACAGCTGCCGCAGGCGGATCAGCTGAAAGCGCTCGAACGCCTTTTCGCGCAGACGATCGGGCCGCCAAGCCCACGACGCGACCGGATCGTCGAAGAACGCGCGTGCGAGCATCCGCGCCAGTGCGGGCGCATCTGCGGTGCTCGCGCGGCGTACCTGGGGCGCGTCGCTCACACCTACAAAATACTCATCTATAAATATTCGTCCTAGAGCTGGAAAGCCTCCGCGAGCAGCTCATAGGAGCGCATGCGGGCCTCGTGGTCATAGGTGATGCTCACCACGATCGCCTCCTGCGCGCCGTAGCTCGCGACCACCTCAGCAAGCTGCGCACGCACGGTCTGCGGCGATCCCACCACCGCGCGGCGCTCCGAGCGCGGCGCTCCGCCGCCGCTGGCGCCGCCGCGATCCTCGCCCTCGAGGAAGCGCAGCGCCTGCTCGGGCGGCGGCACCGCGATCAGCTGCCCGCGGCGCAGCAGCGTGAACGTCATGCGCGCGCTCGACGCCAGCCGCCGGGCCTCCTCGTCGGTGTCCGCGCACACCACCCACACGCCCACCGCCGTGCGCGGCTTCGAATCCGCGTGTTCGTGCTCGGCGAAGCGCTCGCGGTACAGCGCCGCGATCTCCGCTCCCTTGGGGTTGATGAAGTCGGCGAACGCATACGCCAGCCCCAGCTCGGCGGCCCACAGCGCGCTCTGCGGCGAGGAGCCCAGCAGCCACGGCTCGGGCCTGTGCGGGCGCCCCGGCAGCGTGCTGGCCAGGCGCGCGAACGGATGGTCCGGCGGCAGACGGTCGTACAGGTAGCCGAGCAGCTCCGCCAGCTGCTCGGGGAAGTCGTCAGGCGCCGCCTGCCGGCGGTCGCGCTGCAGCGCGTACGTGGTCATCGGATCGGTGCCCGCCGCGCGCCCCAGCCCGAGGTCGATGCGCCCCGGGAACAGCCCCGCCAGCACGCTGAACGTCTCCGCCACCTTCAACGGGCTGTAGTGCGGCAGCATCACGCCGCCGCTGCCCACGCGGATGCGCGACGTGGCCGCCGCGATCGGCCCGATCAGCGCCTCCGGGCTCGGTCCCGCGAGCATCGGCCCGCCGTGATGCTCGGCCACCCAGTAGCGGTGATACCCCAGCCGATCGGTCAGGCGCGCCAGCTCGAGCGTGTTCGCCAGCGCCTGCGCGCCGGAGGACCCCTCCGAGATCGGCGACTGGTCCAGGACCGACAGGCGGAAGGGCGGAGCGGTGCTGGCCACGTGGCACGCAGGTTATGACTACGCGGTAGGGTTTGACTGCACCTTCGGGGAGGAGACGCATGTTTCAACCAACGCTGTTCCGTGATCGGCCGCGACCCGCGCAGATCGTGCTCGGCGGGGTCATTCCGGCGATCGCCGGCGCGGTCGCCGGGGTGCTGGTGGGCGTCTCCAGCGGCGCCTACTGGGGCTACGCGGCGTTCGTCGCGATCGCCAGCGTGATCGCCGGCTTCGAGCACCAGGACGGCTGGGGTGGGGCCGACCGCGGCCTCGTCGCGGGCGCCATCTACGGCGTCGGCCTGCTGCTCGCGCACCTGATCGCCGGCACGCACGCGAAGGTCTCGCTCGGTAGCTTCCCGCCGTTTCTCGCCGTGGTCACCGCCATCGCCGGCATGCTGCTGACCGCCGCCGGCGGGCGGATCGCGCGCCTGCAGCGCAAGCGCGCACAGGCGCGCGCCACCGTTCCGGTGGAGTGACCAGCCCCTCAGCCGGTCGGCTGCGTGAGCAGCACCGAGCAGTGCGCGTCGTGGACCACGCGTCTGCTGACGCTCCCGATCGCCTTCCAACCACCGAGGCGGCGACTGTTCATGACCACCAGCGAGCTCCCTTCCTGTTTGGCGACCGCGACGATCAGCTCCGCGGCGCCGCCGACCTCGACCCTGACCGCGCAGGCGCCGTCGATCTCTTCGAGCAGCCTGCTCGCCTGCTCCTGGATGCTCTGCGGGCGCTCCTTGGACTTCATGGCGTGCAGCAGCGTCACCTTGGAGTCGTGCTCGCGCGCCAGCCGCGCGACGAGCTCGACCATCTGGTCGGACCCGTCCAGGCCGTCGCTCGCCACCAGGACGTGCTCGAGGAACCGGTGCTCGCCCCGCGGCATCGCGTGCGCGGTGAGCAGCGGCACGGTGAACGAGCCCAGCGCCGCATCTGCGACCCCGTCGATGAACCTCCCGCCGAGCCAGGAGCTGGCCGGCGCTCCCAGGGCGAGCAGGTCGTGGCCGGCGGCGCGCTTGAGCACGAGCTGCGACGGAGGTCCCTCGGGCTCGATCACGCCGGAGCACGGCACGCCCGCCGCACGCGCGATGCCTTCTGCGCGCTCCAGGATCCGTTGCGCCCGTTGCGGACCGATCGCGGCGTGCCGGTTGACGCCGCTGCCCGCCACCGCCGTCACCGCGAGCAGCGTCAGGCTGCCTTGCGGGCCGGCGAGGATCGCGGCCTGTTCGACCGCCGCGAAGCTCCGGCGCGTGCCGTCGACGGCACACAGGATGTCTGCGAACAGGCCATCGGATGCCTCCGCGGCCGGGTCCTGCTTCGGTTGGGGTGTTCGTGTCTCGGTCATGGGCAAAACCTACGGCGCTCGTCACCCGCAGGCATCCGTGCATTTCCCCGACCCTGGTCGTGGGATTCCGCAGTCGTCACCCTACCGGCGGCGCCAGTAGGGTGACGAGTCATGAGCGATACCGCGAACGACTCCGCACCCCCCTACCATCTGTTCCTCGACGCACACGAGGTGCCCGTCGCGGCAAGCGCGCTGCGGCTGCTGATCTCAGACGAGGCGCGCGAGCCCCAGATCCGCCGTCTCGCCCGCGAGGTGATCGCCGGCCTCGAGCAGCCGCCCGACGCGCAGGGCATGCTCACCGTGTCGCTCGAGCCCCAGCAGATGAAGATCACGCACAGCGCCGTGAGGCTGCTGTTCAACGACCTCCAGCGCGAGCAGGCCGACGAGCGGGAGATCCTGCGCAGCATCCTGGAGAAGCTCCCCGACGAACACACCATGCGCGCGATCGAGCTGGAGTAGCCGCGCTGCGGGCGCGCCGGCGCCGTTGCGAGCGCCCGGGCAAGCTGCTAAACCAGGCCCTCCAACGAACAGGAGATCGACGAGCGTGTGCCTGGCGATTCCCGGCCGAGTCGTGGAGGTCGTCGACTGTGCCAACCAGCTTGCGAAGGTGGACGTCGCGGGCGTCAAGCGCACCGTCAACGTCGGGCTGCTCGACAGCGACCCTGACGCGCTCGTGGGCCGCTGGGTGCTGATCCACGTCGGCTTCGCGCTGTCGCAGATAGACGAGCGCGAGGCGCTCGCCACGCTGGAGCTGCTCCAGGAGATGGGCGCCGACTACGAGCAGGAGCTGCGCGAGCTCAGGGAGAGCGCGATCGAATGACCCGGCGGAGCGCGATCGAATGGCGCGGGGGGTCACAATGACCCGGATGGACGTCAGCTCGTGAGGTTCGTGGAGGAGTTCCGCGACGCGGGGCTGGGGCGCGCGCTCGCCGCGGAGATCCGCTCGCTGGTGCAGGACGGGCGCACATACAAGCTGATGGAGGTGTGCGGCGGGCACACCCACGCGATCTACCGCTACGGGATCGACGGCCTGCTCCCGGACGCCGTCGAGCTGGTGCACGGGCCCGGATGTCCCGTGTGCGTGCTGCCGATGGGCCGCGTCGACGACGGCATCGCGATCGCGCACGAGCCCAACGTGATCTTCACGTGCTTCGGCGACATGATGCGCATCCCCGGCTCGCACGGCAGCCTGCTCGATGCCAAGGCCGACGGGGCGGACGTGCGCATGGTGTACTCGCCGCTGGACGCGCTGGCGATCGCCAGGCGCAACCCCGAGCGCGAGGTGGTGTTCTTCGCGATCGGCTTCGAGACCACCGCTCCGTCCACCGCGCTGACGCTCAAGCGCGCCAAGGCCGAGGCGATCGCCAACTTCTCGTGCATGTGCAACCACGTGACGATCGTGCCGCCGCTGCGTGCGCTGCTGGACTCGCCGGCGCTCGAGATCGACGGCTTCATCGGTCCCGGCCACGTCTCGACCGTCGTCGGCGCGCGGCCGTTTCAGTTCATACCCGAGCGCTACTCCAAGCCGCTCGTGATCTCCGGCTTCGAGCCGCTGGACGTGCTGCAGTCCATCCACATGCTCCTGGCGCAGCTCGCCGGCGGCCGCTGCGAGGTCGAGAACCAGTACGGGCGCGTGGTGGCGTGGGATGGCAACCCGCGCGCGCTGGCGGTAATGGCCGAGGTGTTCGAGCTGCGCCCGCACTTCGAGTGGCGCGGCCTCGGCTTCATCTCCCAGAGCGGGCTGAAGCTGTCCGACGCCTACGCCGAGCTCGACGCCGAGCGACGCTTCAGCGTCCCCGGCATCCGCGTCGCCGATCCAAAGGCATGCCAGTGCGGCGAGGTGCTCAAGGGCGCGATCAAGCCGTGGGAGTGCAAGGTGTTCGGAACCTCCTGCACGCCCGAGCGCCCGATCGGCACGTGCATGGTCTCCCCTGAGGGCGCCTGCGCCGCGTACTACACCTACGGGCGCCACGCCGGCGCGCGCGAAGCGACCGGGCGCGGCACGGCGGCCGGCGAGGGCACGGCGGCGGCCGAGGGCGCGGCGGCCGCCGGGGGTGCGCTGGCTGCCGGGGGTGCGCTGGCCGCCGGGGGTGCGCTCGCGCTCGCGGGCGAGGTTTCCCTATGAGCGCCACGCGCCAGCAGCGGATCGGCGAGATCGTGCAGCGCACGCGCGCCAAGCAAGCGCGCTTTCGCGACGAGCGTATAACCATGGCGCACGGCGCGGGCGGCAAGGCGTCGCAGTCGTTGATCGAGGGGCTGCTGCTGCCGGCGCTGCGCAACGACGCGCTGGCGGCGCTGGGCGACGCGGGCACGGTGTCGGTGAACGGAACCGGGCTGGCGCTGTCGACGGACAGCTTCGTCGTGACCCCGATCCGCTTCCCCGGCGGGTCGATCGGCGAGCTGGCGGTCAACGGCACGGTCAACGACCTGGCCGTCTCGGGCGCGCGGCCGCTGGCGCTGACGCTGTCGCTGGTGCTCGAGGAGGGGCTGCCCGCGGAGGAGCTGCGGGCGGAGATCGACGCGATCGCACGTGCGGCGCACGCGGCCGGTGTGCAGGTGGTAGCGGGCGACACGAAGGTGGTCGAGCGCGGGCACGCCGATCTGATGTACGCGTGCACGACCGGCGTGGGCGTGCTCGATCCGAGGGCGCAGCTGTCGACGTCAGCGCTGCGCCCCGGCGACCGCATCCTCGTCTCGGGCGCCGTGGGCGCGCACGGCATGGCGATCATGCTCGCGCGCGACGAGTTCGCGCTGGAGGCGGACATCCGCTCGGACACGCGCTCGCTGTGGCCCGCGGTCGACGCGCTGCTGGACGCCGCGGGCACGAGCGTGCACTGCATGCGCGACGCCACCCGCGGCGGCGTGGCGTCGGCGCTCAACGAGCTCGCGCGCGCGTCCGGCGTGGCGGCGCTCGTGAACGAGAGCGAGGTGCCGGTCGCGCCGGCGGTCGCCGGGGCGTGCGAGCTGCTGGGCATCGATCCGCTGTACGTGGCCAACGAGGGCAAGCTCGTCGCGTTCGTCGCTCCAGAGCGCGCGCAGGCGGCGCTCGACGCGCTGCGCACCGTCCCCGGCTGCGAGCAGGCCGCGGACATCGGCGCGGTCGTCGCCGAGCCGCCGGGCATGGTGCTCGTCGACACGGCGTTCGGCGGGCGCCGCGTGATGGACCTGCTGGCGGGCGACCCGCTGCCGCGGATCTGCTGATGCACGAGCTGTCGCTCAGCCGCGCGATCCTCGACGCCGCGGTCGAGCACGCGCAGGGGCGCAGCGTGGTGGCGGTGGACGTGACCGTGGGCGCGCTGCGTCAGGTGGTTCCGAGATCGCTTTCGTTCTACTTCGAGATCGTTTCGAGCGGAACGATCTGCGAGGGAGCGACACTGCGAACGCACGTGGCGCCGGCGCGGCTGCGCTGCGCGTGCGGGCATCAGTGGGAGCTGCGCGAGCCCTCGTTTCGCTGCCCGCGCTGTGCCGGCGCAGACGTGACCGTGCTGAGCGGCGAGGAGCTGGCCGTGGACTCGATCGAGGTGGAGGAGCTGGCCGAGGAATCGGCGGAGGAACCGGCGCAGGAGCCGCCGGACGGCGCAAGGAAGGAGGAGCGGTGCACCGCAGCAAGGTGAGGGTGGCCACGGGCGTGCTCGACGCGAACGACACGATCGCGCGGGCCAACCGCGCGGACTTCGATCGCGCGGGCGTGCGCGTGGTCAACCTGATGAGCGCGCCCGGCGCGGGCAAGACGGCGCTGCTCGAGCGCGTGCTGATGGACGGCCTCGGCGAGGTGCGCGTGGGCGTGCTCGAGGGCGACGTGCAGGGCTCGTTGGACGCCGAGCGCCTGTCGGCGCTGCACGTGCCCGTCACGCAGATCAACACCGACCCGGGCTTCGGCGGCGAGTGCCACCTCGACGCCAACATGGTGCGCTCGGCGCTGGGCGCGATCGCGCTGGACGAGATCGACCTGCTGGTGATCGAGAACGTCGGCAACCTGGTGTGCCCGGCGGAGTTCCGCGTCGGCGAGGACAGGCGCGCGATGATCTCGTCGGTCACCGAGGGCGAGGACAAGCCGCTGAAGTACCCGCTGATGTTCCGCGCCTGCGAGCTGGTGGTCGTCAACAAGATCGACCTGCTGCCCCACCTGGACTTCTCGCTCGAGCGCTTCCTCGCCAACCTCGACCAGGTCAATCCGGGCGTCGAGCACATGCTCGTCAGCGCGCGCACGGGCGAGGGGGTGGACGCGTTCGCGCGGTGGCTCGCGGACGTGGCGTGAGACGCGACGTCCCCGCACCCGCGCCCGCCACCACCGCACCCGCCGCCACCGCGGCAGACGAGCTTGCCCGGGAGCGCGTGCGCGAGCTGCTGGCGCTGCGCACGCAGGCGAACGAGCGCTTCTTCGCCGCCTCGGCCGAGCCGCTCGCGCGGCTGTGCCACGTGATGGCCGAGCGCTTCGGTGACGGTGGCCGCCTGATCGCGCTGGGAGCCTCGCCGCAGGCGCGCTCGGACGCGCGCCACGTCGCGGTCGAGTTCGTGCATCCGGTGATCGTCGGCAAGCGGGCGCTACCGGCGCGTGCGCTCACCGGCGAGTTCGGGGTGCTGCGCGCGGAAGTCGAGCTGGCGGCCGAGCCGGGCGACCTCGCGATCGCGTTCGGGTCAGACGCTGAGGTCGCGGCGGCGCTCGACGCGGCCCGGCAGCGCGGCTGCCTGACAATCGCGTTCGACGGCGTGGGCGCCGACTGGGAGCTCGCGCCCGCACCAGGCGACGCGTTCGTGCGCCAGGAGTTGACGGAGACGGCCTACCACGTGCTGTGGGAGCTCGTGCACGTGTTCTTCGAGCATCGCGGCGGCACCGGCCGCAAGCCGCGCGCGACCGGCGCCCGCGAGCCCGACCCGAACGGCGCTCGGGAGCTCGGCGCGGCCGGCTTCCTGTACCCGTTCCTGTCGGACTCGGGGGCCGGCGACAGGGATGCCGGCGACGGGGACGCGCTCGAGCGCGTGATCGACGACGTGCGCGGCTCGATCGCGATGAAGGCGCGCGAGATCTCCGCGCTGCGCGCGCAGACGCTCGACGAGAACGCGGAGACTCTGATCGCTGCGGCGAACACCCTGCGCGAGCGCCTGCACGCCGGCGGCACGGTGCTGGCGCTGGGCAACGGCGGCTCGGCGACCGACGCGATGGACGCCGTCGCCGACCTGCGCGCCGCGCCGGCCGGCTGGGCGCCACGCCGGGCGATCGACCTGACCGAGGACCCGTCGATCGTGACCGCGATCGCCAACGACGTCGGCATCGGCGCGATCTTCAGCCGCCAGGTGATCGCGCACGGGCGCACCGGTGACGCGCTGCTCGCGTTCTCGACCAGCGGCGGCTCGGCCAACATCGTCCGCGCGCTCGCCGAGGCACGCGAGCGCGGCCTGGCGATGGTCGCGCTGGTCGGCTACGACGGCGGCGAGATCGCGGCCGGGAAGCTCGCCGACCACGTGATCGTGACCCGCTCGCAGAGCATCCCGCGCATCCAGGAGGCGCAGGCCAGCGCATGGCACGTGCTGCGCGAGCTGATCGAGCTGGACGGACGATGACGACGATCACGGGAACCCGCGTGCGCGTGCGCGTGGATGGCGTCGTGCAGGGAGTGGGCTTCCGCCCGTTCGTGCACCGCCTCGCGCACGAGCACGCGCTGGCCGGGTGGGTGCGCAACGACGAGCGCGGGGTGCTGCTGGAGGTCGAGGGCGAGCAGGCTGCGGTCGAGCGCTTTCTCGAGCGCCTGGGAGGCGAGCCGCCGCCGCTGGCGAGCGTCGAGCACGTGAGCGCCGAGCGGGTGTCCCCCACCGGGCTGGAGGGCTTTCGGATCTTGGCGAGCACGACCGGCGCTCCGGCGGCGCTCGTGTCGCCCGACGTGGCTCCGTGCGCGGACTGCCTGGCGGAGCTGTTCGACGCGAGCGACCGCCGCCACCGCTACCCGTTCATCAACTGCACCAACTGCGGCCCGCGCTTCACGATCATCCGCGACGTCCCTTACGACCGCGCACGCACGACGATGGCCGATTTCGAAATGTGCGTGGCGTGCCGCACGGAGTACGAGGACCCGACGAGCAGGCGCTTTCACGCGCAGCCGAACGCGTGCCCGGCGTGCGGCCCGGCGCTGACGCTGATCTCGGGCAAGCGTGCGCTGACGGGCGATGACGCGCTGGCCGGCGCGGTCGCGGCGCTGGCGGCGGGTCGCATCGTTGCGGTCAAGGGCCTCGGCGGCTACCACCTGGCGTGCCGTGCAGACGACGAGCAGGCGGTCGCCGAGCTGCGCGCGCGCAAGCGCCGCGAGGAGAAGCCGTTCGCGCTGATGGCTGCTGACCTCGGCGCGGCGGAGGCGCTCGTGCATCTCTGTCCGGCCGAGCGACGACTCCTCAGCGGACCGGAGCGGCCGATCGTGATCGCCCGTCGCCGCGCGCGGGCGCGTGTCGCCGAGACGGTCGCGCCCGGCTCGCCGGACCTCGGCGTGATGCTGGCGTCGACGCCGCTTCACCACCTGCTGCTGGCGGACACGGGCACGACGCTGGTGATGACAAGCGGCAACGCGAGCGACGAGCCGATCGCCTATCGCGACGAGGATGCGCTCGCACGGCTCGGCGCGATCGCCGACGCAGTGCTGCTGCACGACCGTCCGATCGAGGTGCGCGTCGATGACTCGATCGTGCGCTCGATAGACGCCGGCGACGTTCCAGGTGCGGTACGCCCGCTGATGCTCAGACGCTCTCGCGGCTACGCCCCGCGCAGCCTGCCGCTGCCGCTGCCGGCGCCGGCGCTGCTGGCGTGCGGCGCCGAGCTGAAGAGCACGTTCTGCGTGGCGAGCGGCTCGCGCGCGTGGGTCTCGCATCACATCGGCGACCTGCGCAACTGGGAGACGCTGCGCTCGTTCCGCGAGGGGATCGAGCGCTTCGAGGCGCTGTTCGCGGTCGAGCCGGAGCTCGTCGTCCACGACCTGCACCCCGACTACCTGTCGACCGGGTACGCGCTGCAGCGCGAGGACGTAGCGCTGGTCGGCGTGCAGCATCACCACGCCCACCTGGCCGCGGTGTTGGCCGAGCACGGCGAGTGCGGACCGGCGATCGGAGCGATCTACGACGGCTCGGGGCTGGGGAGCGACGGGACGGTCTGGGGCGGCGAGCTGCTGCTCGGCGACCTCGCGCACGCGGAGCGTGTCGGGCGCCTGCATCCCGTGCGGCTCCCCGGCGGCGACGCGGCCGTGCGCGAGCCGTGGCGGATGGCGTGCGCGTGGCTGCTCGCGGCGTTCGACGGCGACGCGCAGCTGCCGGCGAGCATGGTCGACCGGGTTGAGCAGGAGCGCTGGGAGCAGGTCTCCGACATCGCTCGGCGTGGGACCGGCTCGCCGGTGACGACGAGCGTCGGGCGCCTGTTCGACGCGGCGGCAGCGCTCTGCGGCATTCGCATGACCGTTCGCGACGAGGGTCGCGCGGCGGTCGAGCTCGAAGCGGCGGCCGTCGCCGCGGGGGACGCGGTGGCGCGAGCGGGCGAGCCGGACGCTTACCCGCTGGCGCTCGTCGAAGGAGAGCTGCTGCAGCTCGACGCGCGCGAGACCGTGCGAGCGATCGTGGAGGACCTCGCCGACGGGGCTCCGCCAGGCATGGTGAGCGCGCGCTTCCACAACGGCTTGGCCGACGCGACCGCCCGTGCGCTGGCGCTGCTGGCGCGGCGCGAACGGGTGGCGAGCGTGGTGCTCTCGGGCGGTGTCTTCCAGAACCGCGTGCTGCTGGAGCGCTGCGTGACGCGCCTCGCCGGCACGGGCCTGCGCGTGCTGGTCCCGCGCATGCTGCCGCCCAACGATGGCGCCATCTCCTATGGACAGGCAGCGGTGGCTGCGGCGCAGCTGGCGGCCTGAGAGGAACTTCGGTACGCGCCGATATCAGCCGCGCAGGTTCACTCCCCGCCCCGCTATTTTTCCCTGCAAATAGGTACTTTTTGAGGGTTTCTCAATAGCGCCAGGGAAGGCCTCCACGTTGTGGCGCTCTTCGAAAGGGTCGCTCTCGAGGCTCTTTGGTCTACGTGGAGTATGGACCAAGACACTTTGCTGGACAGTCCTCACGCTCGGAGATAGGGATAAAGAGCGGAAGCGACGAGCACTTACGTCCTCTTCTCACCGCTCGCAGCGTCTGGTTTGTATATGGGGCGTGGATAGATGCGCCAACCGCTGTGTGCCGTGGGCAACATTCGTGCAGGTGACCGCCCACAGATTATGTCGCCGTTAGTTTCTACGATAGTGTCATAGCCGGTTGCGGTATTAGTATCGCTTTCTGTTTCGCCTCTGCCCGACATGACCGTATCTGAGAACGAGATCTACCCCCACCCTCCAGTCGAGGTCGTCGCCTTCGAGCTGCGCATCCCGCATTCCCTGGCACTCGCCGACAGGGCCGTCCAGGCGCAGGTCTGGCACCGCCTGCGCGGGCGGTTGCCGATCACCCAGCCCCAGGCCGGTCTGCAGGTCGCGATCGGCGCGCCGATGATGGGCGCCCAGCAGCCACTGCGGATGCTCGACCGTGCTC
>JBEKGK010000014.1:0-38555 GCA_050012835.1 Solirubrobacteraceae bacterium
ACGGGCGGCGTGGACGGGACGGTGGTGGCGGAGGCTGGAAGTTCGGTGGTCTCGGTGGTCACCTCGGTGACGGGCGGGGTGCTGGCTGGCTTGGGCGCGGGCGCGGCGGCGGCGCCGGTGCTGTCCACGGGGGGGATGGGGGACGTGGCTGTGGCGGCGGGGGCGATCTTGGCTTTGGCGGCGCTCTTGGCGTGGCGCAGCCGGCGAGCGGCGGCGGCGCCCGTGGAATGCACGACGGGGGGCGCGCCGGCGCTGATGGGCTGCAGCGCTTGGTGCACGACGACCGGTTCGCCGGCGTAGTGGCTGGCGGCGACGCTGGCTGAGGCGAGCGGATGCGGATGATGGTGGCGGTGCACGACCACTGCGTTGCCTGCGGCGACGGCGCCGGCGGTGACGATGGCGGCGGCGGCGAGCCCGGCGACGGCTTTGGTGGCGAGCGCTCCGGCGCCGGCGGTCATGATGCCGCCGGCGACGCTGCCGCCGCCGGCGGCGGCCCCTGCACCGACTGTGGCGCCTGCGCCGGCTGTGGCTCCTGCTCCGACGGTGGCGCTGGCGCCACCGGCGACGTGCGCTCCGCCGGCGGATGCGGTGGAGCCGAGCTTTGCGAGCAGCAGCTTCTTGACGAGCAGCAGCGGGCCGACGGGCAGGATGAGCGCGAGCGCGTGGTTGTTGTCCTTGAGCTGCTTGCGGAAGAACTTGCAGCGCTCGCAGTCGCGGACGTGGCGGCGCGCGGGCGTGCTGAGCTTGGACAGGCCCTCGGCGACGTGGCCGAGCTCGAGGCGCACGTCGTCGCAGCTGAGCTTGCGCGCCTCGGCGGCCTTGGCGAGACCGATGCGCGCGCGCACGAGCAGCGACTTGACGGACGGCACTGTGGTCTCCATGGCGTGCGCGATCTGTTCGTAGGAGAGCGCGTCGATCTCGCGCAGCAGCAGCGCGGTGCGCTGCGTCTCGGGCAGGTGGTGGACGTCGTGGATGAGCTCGCGGAAGCTCTCGCGACGTAGGACCTTGTCGCCTGTGGAGATGCCGCCGTCGGCGTAGTGCACGTCCATTGAGTCGACGCCGATGGCGGAGGCGCGGCGCAGGTGGTTGAGCGAGCGGTTGCGCGCGATGCGGTACAGCCAGGGCCGCACGTTGATGTCGCGCTCGTCGGCGAGCACGGCGTTGAAGGCGGCGGCGAACACCTCCTGCAGGACGTCCTCGGCGTCCTCGCGCGAGGCGAGCATGTGCCGGCAGAAGGACAGCAGGCGCGTCTGGTAGCGGGCGCAGAGCACCTCGAAGGCGGCGTGCTGGCCGCGGCGGGTGAGCGCGATCAGGCGCTCGTCGGATTGCAGGCGCAGCAGAGCCGACGGCCCGCGAAGGCCGGGAATGCTGCTCGGATGTGTGAGAGCGGAGACCTCCATGGACAGTCCGATAGCTGCTGTCGCTACCAACGACACGGTATCAGCGCGAAAGTTGCGTCAGATAAAGAGATCTACGAGGGATTTCGGGGCCCGAGCGGGGCTCCAACCTGCGGGCGGCGACTGCCCGGCGGCCGGCGTGGAGCGCTCGCTCGCGGGCACGGGGCGTTTCGCTTGCGGGCACAAAGCCTTCCATACACTGGCGCGGCCCGGGTGGCGAAATGGGTATACGTAATCGACTTAAAATCGATGGCTCCGACTGAGGGGCGTGTGGGTTCGAATCCCACCCCGGGCATATGGCGCAGGCGAGTGGCGCAGGCGTGTGGCGCAGGCGAGCTGAGCTGAGCGATGCGCGAACGGGTAGAGTCGCGCGGGCATGTCGACGCAGAGCGAGAGCGCGCAGGAGACGGGGACTTTTCACGGCGGCAGGCTGGTGGCGCGCCGCCTGAAGGCGCATGGCGTGAGCAAGCTGTTCACGCTGTCGGGCGGTCACCTGTTCTCGATCTATGACGGCTGTCGCGAGGAGGGCATTGAGCTGGTGGACGTGCGCCACGAGTCGACGGCGGCGTTTGCGGCGGAGGGCTGGGCGAAGGTGACGCGCGAAGTGGGTGTGTGCGCGCTGACGGCGGGGCCGGGCGTGACGAATGGGATGAGCGCGATGGCGTCAGCGCAGGCGAATCATTCGCCGATGGTGGTGCTGGGCGGCCGCGCGCCGGCGTTGCGCTGGGGGCAGGGCTCGCTGCAGGAGATCGACCATGTGCCGTTCGTGCGGCCGTTGACGCGGCTGGCGGTGACGGCGCAGAGCACGGAGGAGATCCCGGGGTTGGTGGACGATGTGTTTGCGGCGGCGTGCGCGCCGCACGGCGGCCCGGCGTTTGTGGACTTTCCGCTGGACTACGTGTTCATGGAGGCGGCAGAGCCGGAGAGCGAGTACCGGCCGCTGGCGGGCGCGGGCGCGGGCGCTGGCAGGACCGGCGGCGCGGGCAGCGGGGGCGCGTCGGGCGAGTCGCTGGAGCGCGCGGCGGCGCTGCTGGCGGCGGCGGAGCGCCCGGTGATGATGGCGGGCACTGACCTGTACTGGGGGCACGGCGAGCGGGCGCTGGTGGAGCTGGCGCAGACGCTGCGCATTCCGGTGTTTCTGAACGGGCTGGCGCGCGGGTGCGTGGCGGCGGATGACGAGCTGTTCTTCTCGCGCGTGCGCTCGCAGGCGCTGAAGGGCGCGGACGTGGCGCTGGTGGTGGGCGTGCCGATGGACTTCAGGCTGGCGTTTGGCGCGGCGTTTGGCGAGGAAACGGAGATCGTGGTGATCGACGCGGCTGAACCGGAGCGCGATCATCCGCGGGCGCCGGCGGCGGAGTGCTACGGGCCGATCGCGCAGACGCTGGCGGACGTGCGCATGGGCGCGGGGGGGCGGGCGCTTGCGAGCGAGGCTTGGATTGCGGAGCTGCGGGCGGCGGAGAGCGAGCGCCGCGAGGCGGAGCGCGCGGAGCTGGAGGACGGCAGGGCGCCGCTGCACCCGATGCGGCTGTATGCGGAGCTTGCGCGCGTGCTGGACCGCGACGCGATCGTGATTGGCGACGGCGGCGACTTTGTGTCGTATGCGGGCCGCGTGGTGGACAGCTACCAGCCGGGCTGCTGGCTCGATCCGGGGCCGTTTGGCTGCTTGGGCACGGGCTGCGGCTATGCGCTGGCGGCGAAGCTGGCGCATCCGGAGCGCCATGTGGTGCTGCTGCTGGGCGACGGCGCGTTTGGCTTCTCGGGGATGGAGTTCGACACGCTGGCGCGCCATGGCGTGAACGTGGTGGGGGTGATCGGCAACAACGGCATTTGGGCGCTTGAGAAGCACCCGATGGAGTTCCTGTATGGGTATTCGGTGGCGGCTGATCTGCGCCCGGGCACGCGCTACGACCAGATGGTGCAGGCGCTGGGCTGCCACGGGGAGCTGGTGGAGCGCCCGGCAGAGTTGCGCCCGGCGCTGGAGCGCGCGCTGGCGGCGGGGGTGCCGGCGCTGGTGAACGTGCTGACGGATCCGACTGTGGTGTACCCGCGCAGGTCGAACCTGGCTTGAGTCTTTAGGGGCACGCCTTGCGGGCGTGCGTGCGGCGTTCGTAGTGAGCTTGCCGGCGCGCGGGAGCGCCGCGTTCCGCGGCTACGCGGCGCCGGCAACCGCTCCTGCGGCCAGCAGAGCGCCTCCGTAGAGGATGTCGTGCTCGGAGACCTGGACCTGCTCGAGCTCGAACGCGCGCATGGCCTCCTCGAGCAGGATCATGCCGGCGACGATGGTGGGGGCGCGGTCGGGGCTCAGCCCGACGACTTGGCGGCGCTGCTGTTCGGTCATGTCGGCGAGGCGCGCGAGCAGCAGTTCGACGGTGCCGAGCTGCAGTACGTAGCGGTGCACGCGCGCGGGGTCGTAGGGGTCGAGCTCCTGGTCGATGGAGGCGGCGGAGGTGGCTGTGCCGGCGACGGCGATGCCGTGCTTGACGGCTGCGCGCTCGTGGGGCGGCAGCCCGTGGAGGAAGGTGCTGCGGACGTCGAGCGCGAGCGCTTGCAGCTCGTGCGGAGCGGGGGGGTCGGAGTGGATGTGGCGCTCGCTCATGCGCACGACGCCGGCGTTGAGCGAGGTGTGGAAGTGGACGGTGCGCGCGACACCGACGACGAACTCGGTGGAGCCGCCGCCGATGTCGATGACGACGGTCGGCTCGGCAGCCTGGCCGGCCTCGCCCGTGTCGTCGGTCTCGCTGGTCTTGGTGACGCCGGCGACTTCGGCGGATTCGACTGATTGGGTGGCATCGCCACCATGGGCGAAGCGTGACGGGTCTTGGATGGGCCGGCCGGACATGGCGCCGAGGAATGTGAGCTGCGCCTCTTGCTCGCCGCTGAGGATGCGCGCGTCGAGGCCGAAGTCGTGACGCACGCGCTCGGCGAAGTCGGCGCCGTTGGAGGCGTCGCGCACGGCGGAGGTGAGCACGGCGAGATTGGCGCTGGCGCGGTGCTGGTCGATGGCGGCGCGGTACTGGGCGAGCGTGCTGAACACGCGCTCGATGGCGTCGTCGGCGAGCGAGCCGCTGGAGTCGACCCCGTGGCCGAGGCGGGTGACGGTGGAGCGCCGCTCGAGCTCCTGCACAGACCCGGTGCGGGGATCGACGTCGGCGACGAGCAGCCGTGTGGAGTTGGTCCCGATGTCGACGACGGCGACGCGCACGGGCGGGATGCTAGAGGTGCGGGAGCGGTCGGGCGAGATTCGGTCCAGCGCGGCCGGTCGCTTCGCTCCAGCGCGGCGCGACCCCGGCCCCTTGTGCGGTTCTTTGCTAGAACATAAGGAGCGACGCGGGGTGGAGCAGTCTGGTAGCTCGTCGGGCTCATAACCCGAAGGTCGCGGGTTCGAATCCCGCCCCCGCTATTACAGAAAAGGCCCGCAAACGCGGGCCTTTTCGCTTTCTAAAGGCGGGCGGTTCGCGGCGCCATTGTTCCAATATTGTTCCAATAATATTCTGGGACTCGCCGCCGACAAGGTCCGCCGGGCGCCGCTCAACGCGGTCGTCGAACCCGCTGGTGGGCGCCGAGCGTGGAAGACTGGTTGAGTGTCGCTTTTCGTCCTGATTCCGGGGGCCGGCGCGGATCCACACGTCTTTGATTTCACGATCGATGAGCTTGTCTTGCTTGGCCAGGATGCGATCGCACCGCCCTTGCCGCTGGATGATCAGGGGGCCGGGCCTAGCGATCATGCAGCCGCTGTGCTCGGGGCCACCCCTGTGGACCAGGACGTCGTCATCGTGGCCCAGTCGCTTGGGGCCTTCGCGGGAGCGCTCGTCGCGGCGGCCATGCCGCGATCGAAGCTGATCCTGCTCGCCCCGATGATCCCCAGACCCGGTGAGACTGCGGCTGAATGGTGGGTGAACACTCGCCACGGCGAGGCGATCGCTGATGTGCTCGTGCGACATGGGCCGATGGGGAGCTGGGGGCCCGAGGCGATTGCCGAGGTCTTCCTCCATGATGTTGATCCGGCCGTTGCTCGCGCGAGCGAACGCTACGCCGGGGCTCCGGGGGCAGGCATGTTTGCCGAACCGTGGCCCCTGGCTGCCTGGCCCGACGTGAGCACCCGGGTGCTCGCCCCACGCGCCGACAGGCTATTCCCGGTCTCATTTCAAACGCGGATCGCCCGCGAACGACTCGACCTCGAGGTCGACGAGCTCGCTGGGGGCCATCTGCCAATGCTCGCGCGTCCGGGAGAGCTCGCGCTGCGCCTCGTTGAGTTGGCCGCGATCTCGTGCTAGATGGCACTGGAACGTGGGTCAAGCGATCAGTGCGCAAGCTCGATCGGCCGGTCGCGGACGGCGTTCTCGCCGACCAAGGGAGGGCCGGACGATCCTTGTGAGTCCGGCTCGGTGCGCGCAGCACGGTCGCGCAGACGCGGAGGTCGCGCTAGCCCGGCTCGCCGCGGCCGCAATAATCGGCATCGGCTTCAACGGAGCGAGTTTCCTCAACTACAACCACCCCATCAGTTCGCTGATCATGACGGGCTGTGCGCTACTAGCAATCGTTGCGTACATGCTTATCCTCAGAAATGAACGCGCATGACCCCCACCGACGTCCCTTCACCTGATGGCGGTGCCGATACGTCTGGGCCGCGGGTGCTCACCGGCGACCGCCCGACCGGGAGACTGCATCTCGGCCACCTCTTCGGCACGCTGCTGAACCGAGTGCGGCTGCAGAACGACGGCGTCGATCTGCTGGTGCTCGTCGCCGACTACCAGACGATCACCGATCGCGATAGCCCTGCGTCTCTGCCGCGTGATGTCGAGGAGCTCGTAGCTGACTACCTCGCGGTCGGTATTGATCCCACCAAGTCGACGATCTTTGCTCATTCGCAGGTGCCGGCGCTCAACCAGCTGATGCTGCCGTTTCTCAGCCTCGTGACCGTCCCGGAGCTGCTGCGCAACCCGACGGTCAAGGAGGAAGCTGCCGCATCTGGAATGGACGCCCTCAGCGGGCTGATGCTCACATACCCTGTCCACCAGGCCGCCGACATTCTTTTCTGCCGTGCCACGCTCGTCCCCGTCGGCTCCGACCAACTCCCGCATGTCGAGCAGGCACGGACGATCGCTAGGCGTTTCAACCGTCGCTACGCACCCGAGCGCCCCGTGTTCCTCGAGCCCGAGGCGTTGCTGAGCAAGGCGCCTGCGCTTCTTGGCACCGACGGGCGAAAGATGAGCAAGAGTCGCCGCAACGCAATCGATATCGCCGCATCGGCAGACGAAACCGAGCGGCTGATCCGCGGCGCCAAGACCGACGCCGACCCGCATATCACCTACGAACCCGACCGCCGGCCCGAGGTGTCAAACCTCGTTCTGCTGACAGCGCTTTGCGAGGATGTCGACCCGCAGGACGTGGCAGAGGAGATCGGCGCGCGTGGCGCCGCCGAGCTCAAGCGGCGCACAACCGAGGCGATCAACGAACGACTACGTCCGATTCGTGAAGCGCGAGCGCAGTTGATCGCCGACCGTGCCCACCTGCGCCAGATTCTACGTGCTGGTAGCACAACCGCGGCGGGCGTCGCCGACCGGACGCTGGAGATGGTCAGCGAGGCGATGCACACCAGCTACTGAGCAGCAGTTGTCGCAAACCCACAGCGCTCAAACAGACACCGGCTGGACCCGTGGATCAGGCCTCGGGCCGCGTGGGCGAGGAAGCGGCCACCGCTAGGAGAGGTCTCGCCACATGATGCGTAGCCCGACCCGGCCTTTGCCGGGGTGCTCGAATGCGCCGGGTGCGGTGCCTACGGTGATGAAGCCGTGGCGTTCGTAGAGGCGAATCGCCGCGGTATTGGTGTCGACAACAGCGTTGAACTGGATCGCGGCGAAGCGCTGTGAGCGACACCACTCGACCATGTCGCCGACGAGCCGGCCTCCTACGCCGTTGTGGCGGGCCTCTCGGGCGACGATGAGGCTGCCTGACGCGATGTGTGCACCGGGCCCGGGTCGGTTCGCGTACATGTTGGCCACCCCGAGCACCCGTGTCTCAGGGCTGCATGCGACGACGACGCGTCCTGGAGCAGGGGTCATCCAGTCCTCTCGCGCCTGTTCTTCGGTGAGCGCTGGGTCGTAGGCGAAGGTCGTTCCGTCGCGGGCAACGTCGCGGACCATCGGCCAGATCTGCGGCCAATCGTCGAGCGTCGCTCGGCGGATGATCAACGCCGGACCGCCTCCGACCCCGTCAGCCATGCGGTCCTCCGCTGACGTAGAGGATCTGCCCCGTTATAAAATCTGCGTCGTCGGCGATGAAGAACTCCACCGCCCGCGCGATGTCCTGAGGCGTTCCCACGCGCCCGACCGGGATTGTCTGGCGCAGCACCTCGATGTGCTCATCGAGGGTCCGGCCGGCACGGCGGGCGCCGAGCTCGGTCATCCTGGTCACGATCACCCCCGGCCCGATGGCGTTGATGGTGATCCCGTCCGCTGCGACCTCGTGGGCGACGGCCTTGGTAAACGCCTCGATGCCGCCCTTCGCGGCAATGTAGTTGGCGCGGCCGGCGTGTCCGAGCGCCGAGATGCTCGAAATGTTGACGATCCGCCCGAACCTTCGGCGCTGCATCGAGGGAAGCACGGCACGGGTCAGTAGATAGGTGCCTCGCAGATGCGTGGCGATTACGGCGTCCCAGTCATCGCAGGACATGTCCACGAGGTTGCCGTCGCGGGCAAACCCGGCGTTGTTGACGAGAATCTCGACGTCGCCCAACTGGCGGCTGCCGTCGGCGATCGCTGCGCGTACCGCCGCCTCGTCGCTCACGTCGGCCTGTATGCCGAGGGCCTGTCCGCCCGCCCCGCGAACCGCCTCGGCGACCTCTTGGACGCCAACACCATCGATGTCCAGCAGGATCAACCGGTGGCCGAGGGACCCCAGATAGCGAGCGACTCCCGCACCGATGCCGCTCGCTGATCCGGTTACCAAGGCGCTACGTGAAGCGGACTCAATCAAAGGGAAGCACCTTCGTTCTGTCTGACCTGTCGCTTAGCGCGATGTACGTCTGACGGGCGAGGACGGGCACGACGATGGTCGCTGCGACTAGGTGGATCGCGACGAGCCCGATCTTGCTGGCTATCTCGTCGCCGCCCAGTCCGGGTGCGAGGAACGATACTGCTGTGAACGTCACAGCGATCTGGATGAAACGGCGCCGTGGGACCGTGCTGCGGCGATTGAGGACCGCAACGAGCAGTCCGCCGAGGACGGCCCCGAGGAACGTGAACTGGGCAAACGCGGCGAGCGGGATTCTCCCGCCAGCCGCCAGGTGGATGCCCGCGGCTCGCATCACCGCCGCCACAAGCGTCGTGGCAATGGCACCGGCGGCGGCCACGATGATCGTGGTGCGCCTCAGCGAGGAGGTCGGTGAGCCGGCGTTGGCTGTGGCTGTGGCTGTGGCTGTGGACATGGCTGGGCTCCTTTCGGGTATCGGGCGGCGTCCGATGCGCCGTCTCATCCCCTATACGAACGGCAATCGCGAAATCGACAGCTCGCGAACGACCCCGACTCGACTGGTCCCTTGAACTGCTGACGCAGAGGCCACGGTCCGCGAATCCAGGAGCCGCGCTCGGAGCAAGGGGCACGCGAGTCCAACCGCGAGATCGTGCGCGACCACGCCGCGAACGCAGGCGGCGCGAGCGCCAGCTCTGCCCGAACGACGCCGAAAGGAACAGCCAGCCATGCAGTGATCAGGGCAGGAAGGCTCTCGGGCGGAAATCTCGAGGGCGCCGACTGCGGGACATCGATCTCGTTGATCCTCGACGAGAGTGGCCCTGGACAGGGGCCACGACTGCACCGCCATCCTTATGCCGAGACCTGGGTCGGGCAAGACGGCATCATTCACCGCTTGCGAGCTCGAGCCGCTGTACACAGCAGCCCGCCGCAATCATCGCTCTCGCTCCCTCGGGGAGCGAGAGCGAGTCGGCCGAACGGGGGCATCAGGCGGCCTCGCGTGCGGGCTCGGCGCCGAGATCGCTGGGCGCATTCAGCGCTGCGCCGAAGAACTCGCGGACCACCGGAGCGGTCACCTTGGGCTTGAGCATGTGCGTTTGGCCGTCGAGCAGCGTGAGCCCGCCGGCGGGCAGTACGCGGTCCAGTTCACGGGCTGCGTTGGCGATCCATTGCGGGCTCTTGCTGCCCAGCAGCAGCTGGGTCGGGACGCGCACGTCGGCGAACCGATCCACGGGCGACGGCTCGCCGGTCTGGTAGGGCGAGAGGATGGCTGTGTCGTAGGCGAGTGTGTGTGCGACGGCCTTGATTCGCTTCCACATCGGCGTGAGCGACATTAGGAGTGGTACGAACCTCGGTGCGCCCGCAACCTCGACCATGAACCGTCGGACGGCTTGCCCGCGGCGTTCCGCGGCGAGCAGGCTGCGGAGCTCCTCGGCCCACTCCTCGCCGACGGCTGGGCGTGTGCGGTCGATCACGAATGGAGTCTCATACAACGCCAGATGCGTGATCGGTAAACCGGCGCGAGCGGCTTCTAGCGCGAGCACGCAGCCGGAGGAGTGACCGAACACCATCACCTCCTCGCCGGCGGCGGCGATCACGGCGGCCAGATCCTCGATCTCCCGCTGCACCTCGTAGTGCGGAGTGTCGCCGCTGTCGCCGCGTCCGCGACGGTCGTAGGTGTAGACGCTGAAGGCGTCGGCGAGGTGCGGGGCGAGCATCTGTCCCGGTCCGAGCGAGCGGGTGGACATGGCGCCGTCGACGCACACCACCGGGCGGCCGTGGCCACTTCGATCTACTGCGATCACCGTCCCGTCGGCCGAGGTGACCGTGATTGGCTGCGACGGATGTGTTGCGTTGTTCTTCATGGCCTTGTTCCTTTTCTTTCGATGGGTTGGTGTGCTCGGGTTACTCTGAGAGGGCGTAGGCGAGCTCGACTGAGCCGCCCGGAAGGGTCCGCTGCGATGGTGGCGCGAGCCGGGCCGGGCTTGATCCCGGCGGCGAGAGGGGGACGCCGTCGCCGAGCAGGATCGGCAGCACGACGACCTCGAGCCGGTCCAGTGCGCCGATCTCGCGGAACGCCTGAATCGTTCGCGGGCCGCCGACCAGGTGGACGTCGCCGGCGACCCCATCCAGACGCATTCGCTCAAGCAGCCGCGATGCACTGGAGGCTGAGACAATCTCGCCTGGCAGGCCGGAGGGCAGCGCTTCGGAGGTGAGCAGGTATACGGTGAGGTCCGGCCACGGCCAGCTCGGCGCGTTGACGGCGGGGTCGAACGTGGCGCGGCCCATCAGGACCGCACGGCAATCGGCGATGAACTCCGGGTGTCCGTGAGAGACGCCGGGAACGAAGTCCGGCATCGACAGCAGCGCTGGCCGCCCGTCGGCGCTTGCCACGAACCCATCGACGCTGACTCCGATATGAGTACGAATCTGCACAGTGCTAGCTCCTTCTCTCCTGGTCTCACCACGCCTGGGGCGGGGTCTGTTTCACCTGAGAGTCGGAGCCAGGCCGAACTTCTCGACATCGGGACCCACGGAATCCGTACCTGAGCGTGTGAGGGCTCTCAGATGGCGCGCTTTCCCGCCGCGCGCGCGGTGAGATAGCGCTTCTCGGGCAGGCTTGCGGTCAGCCGGGCAGCTTGTTGGAATGCCTCACGCGCCTCCCGGGGCTCTCCTGCCATCTCCAGCAGCTGGCCGCGGACGGCGTGGAACCGGTGGTGGCCCATGATCCGGCGATCCTGCGTCAGGCCTTCGAGAATCTCGAGACCCGCCTCCGGACTAATTGCCATCGCGGTGGCGACAGCCCGTCCGAGCGTCGCCATCGGATTGGGCGCCACCCGGTCGAGCACCTGATGCAGAGCGAGGATCTGCGGCCAGTCGGTGTCCTCGGCCCGCAGCGCCTCGTCGTGCACGGCGGCGATCGCTGCCTGCAGCTGGTACGCGCCGAGCGGACCGCGGGCCAGGGCCTCGGTGATCAACGCCACGCCCTCCTGGATGCGACGTTTGTCCCAGCGGCTCCGGTCCTGGTCGGCGAGGTCGATCAGCTCACCATCCTCTGTGGTGCGCGCTGCGCGGCGTGCGTCGGTGAGCAGCATCAACGCCAAGAGGCCCGCCGACTCACTGTCGTCGGGACGCGTCCGGTCAAGCTCTCTGGCAAGCCGGATCGCCTCGGTGGTCAGCTCCAACCGGCTGGCGTGCGCGCCCGAGCTCGTGGTGTAGCCCTCGTTGAAGATCAGATACAGGACATGCATCACCGCGGCCAGCCGGGCCGTTAGCTCGGGCTCAGGCGGCATCTCAAAGCTTGCCCCTGCGTCACGGATCGTCTGCTTCGCGCGGCTGATCCGCTGCGCCATCGTCGCCTCTGAGACGAAGAAGCAAGCGGCTATCTCAGCGGTGCTCAGGCCGCCGACGGCGCGCAACGTCAGCGCGATCTGCGACGGCGCGCTCAGCGAGGGATGGCAGCACATGATCAACAGCGCCAGGGTGTCGTCACGGTCGCGATCGATGCTCTGCTCGCTCTCGGGGCCAAGCGTCAACAGCTCCGAAGGGGGAGCTCCCATCGCAATCCGATCCTCGCGCCCCCGGCGCGCCCGCTCACTGCGCACGTCATCGATCAGCCGGCGCGTGGCCACCGTGAGCAGCCACCCGCGCGGATTCTCCGGCAGGCCGCTCACAGCCCAGCTGCCCGACGCCGCCAGGAGCGCCTCCTGGACCGCGTCCTCACACACGTCGAGGCTGCGATGCCGGCGCACCAGGGCCGTGAGGACCTGCGGCGCCAGCCGGCGCAGCAGGCCCTCGATGTCCTCAGGGCTCGTCACATCTCCAGCCCGGCCTCGTGCAGCACGGGCCACACCTCGACAGCGTTATAGGAGGCAAACGGCATCTCGCCAGCCAGCTGCAGCGCGCGCTCCTCGCTCTCGCAGTCAAGCAGGCAGAAGCTCGACACGAACTCCTTGGCCTCAATGTAGGGGCCGTCGGTCACCGCCAGAGTGCCCTCTCGGATCCGCACCGTCCTGGCCGTCAGCTCGTCTCCGAGCCCGTAGGCCGCGAGCAGCTCTCCGGACTGTGCGTAGCGCGTGTTGAACGCGTCCTGCGCGGCAATGGCCTGCGCCGCCTGCTCGCCCGAGAACGACTCCCAGAGAGCCTTGTTGCCATAGATGATCGCCATGTACTTCACGTCAGACCTCCTTGAGGGTTGCGCCCGCCAATCGAGCGATTTCTAGTCAGTCGTAGCGCAACGCGCGTTCTCGACATTCCATCCCTTGAACGTGATCTGCAACTTCCGCCGCACGCTCGTGCGGCCCGATGTCGAGATACCGCAAGCGGCTCCGACCAACAGACGAACCGGTGCCCACCGCACCGCCCAACTAAGGAGAAGACCATGAGCGTCGCATCTGTTGCACACAACCCGTCATCCACGAGCTCACGCGGCGGCACACGGCGCGTCCTGCGGTGCGGGATCCTCGCCGGCGCGCTCGCGCTGCCCGTTATCGAGGCATACGCCGCGCTCGCCAAAGCCGCAGGCATCCCCCTCCGAGCAGGGCTCCCCGGCGCCCACACCGCATCCGCCGTCACCGCCGGAAGCTTCGCCACCGGAATCGTGATCGCGACCTTCTGGGGCACCGTGCTCGCCGTCACCCTCGCTCGATACGCAAGCAGACCAGCGCGAACCTTCACGATCATTGCCGTCGCAGCCACCGCACTATCACTGATCACCCCGCTCGACGCGTTCGGCGCCTCGCTGAGCACGAAGCTGACACTCGCCGGGGGCCACCTGATCGTCGCGAGCATCATGACGTCGCTCCTCAGACGCGGGATCTCGCGAGCACGGTCATGACGAGCCGGCACCGATTCCAAACTACCGCCGTGCCATGACGCACAGCCGAAGCCTCTCATCGACCCTGTGAGCGCCCGGGGCGAAGCTGCTGCTGGTCGCTGTGCTCTTCCACGCCCGGCCATTAGCTGCTCGGTCAGCTGCGGGCGACCGAGGGTGCTTCGCGAACTGCGTCCGCGCATGGGAGGGACTTCGGCGTCGCGCCCGCGGTCAGCCTTGGCACCCGGTCTCTCGTGGTGTGCCCGTCGGGGTCCAGGACGAACGCGCCGTGGTAGCCCGGGTAGCCGCTGGCTGGCTGCCGTCGTTATTGCAGAGCCCGGGCTATGTGTCGGGTTCCGGGCCCTCGCCGTGCGCCCGGCCCTTCGCGGATCTGTAGGTCTTCCGCATCAAGCGGCTGTGCGCAATACGAGCAGACAACCTCGGGACGGGCTATGTGCCCGCAGCTCCGATGGTGGATGAGAGCCGGCGGACCGTCGGGCGCGGCCCACTTGTCCCCCCAGGCCATGAGCGCAAGGATCGCGACCACCAGCTCGCGGCCCTTCTCGGTGAGAACGTAGTCGAAGCGCGGCGGGTTCTCTTGGTAGGGCTCACGTTCGACTACCCCGGCGTCCACGAGCGTCTCGAGTCGGGCTGTGAGGATTCGTCGGGATATGCCGAGATCGGTTCGGATCTGCTCGAACCTCCGGATCCCGACATAGATGTCACGCAAGATCAACGGGGTCCACCACTCCCCCGCGACGTCAAGGGTGCGGGCAATCGAGCAGGCCATGTCGTTGAGCGGTGTTCGCTGCATAACCCCAACGATAGCTGGTCGGTCGCTTAAAGAGTCTTGGTCTGTTACGCTCGGGATGCCAGTCTCCTTACGAGACCTAATAGGAAAGTGTGGAGGTTCCACCATGCCGATGATCGACATCACAATGTCCGAGGGCGCGCTGGACGTCGAGGCCAGGAAGGCGTTGGCTGAGCGAGTGAGCAGCGACCTGATCGAGCTCGAGGGCGCAGTCGATAATCCATACGCTCGCTCCATCACTTGGTGCTTCATTGACGAGCGTCGAGAAATCTACGTCGCCGGCATCCCGGCTGAGAAGCCCGTCTACCGGGTTGTCCTAACGGTTCCTGAGGGTGTTCCTGGCCTGTACGGCCCATTGACGGTCGAGAATCGGCGCACGCTCGTCAGGCGGGTCACAGCGGCTGTGCTCGATGCCGAGCGTACCGAGTTCAGCATCCCGGAGGCCGCGCGAGTCTGGGTCCAGATCAGGCAGATCGACGACGGTCACTGGGGAGGCTTTGGCGAGCTTGTGACGATCGCCGACATCGCCGCCTACGGTCTTGGGATAGGCCCCGAGAACTCCGTCGGCCAGCGCATAAGGGAATCGATGACGCCGATCCTGGACGCCGGCGTCCCCGCATGAAAAGTAAAGTCGGAACGGGCGCCGAGGGCGAATGCTCGTTCTGACGGCGCGTAGCAACGGACCCGGCTCGGCATGCACTTCCGCTACGTGGCCATGCCGTCGGGCGCGCCCGCGACATCCAAGACAGCTTTGAGCATGCCAGCGCCGGTCTGCCGGCCTGCACTACCCGCTAAAGACAGGAGACCTCCGTGTCCGCCCCCGTAGCACTTCCGACGAGCCTCCCCCTGCGTGCCGCGATGGAGGCGCGAGATCTCACGGCCGTCGTGGACGCGTTCTCTGCCGACGCGGTCATCCACTCACCGCTTACCGGAAGGCTCACCTTCCGTGGACGGGAGCAGATTCGCGCAACGATGCAGGTGATCCTCGAGGTCTTCGATGAGCTCCACTACACGGACGAACTGAGGGACGGCGACAGCGCGATGCTGCTCGCCAGCGCACGGGTCGATGGCACCGACATAGACATCCTCGACCATATGCGGCTCGATCAGAGCGGCAAGATTCGTGAGCTCACGGTCTTCTTCCGACCGATGCCGGCAATCGCGGTCGCGATGCGCCTTATCGGAAGCGGTCTCGGCTGCCGCCGAAGCAGAGCCAGGGGCCAGGTCATAGCGCTGATGACACGTCCGCTGGGGCTGATGACCGCATCCGGGGATCGTTTGGGTGTCCGCCTCATCGGGCCGACCCTGCCCTCGCCTCCGAGCGCGACCAAGGAGGAACCGTGACCGCGACCTCCATTCGGCGATACGTGACGGCAGCTTTCACGCATCAGTTCTTGTCGCTGCCGCTGAGCTTGCTGGTTGCGTCCTGTCCAGCGTTCGTTGTGCGCCTGAGGAAGTCGGCGAGCAGCTCGAGCTCAGAGTCCGCGTACCCCGCGCAGATCGCGTTCATCGAGTTGCTCATCGGCGCGTAGAGGCGCATCAGGTCCGCATTGCGGTCATTCAAGGCGCGCACGAGTACGGCTCGGCGGTCCGCTGGATCGCGCTCGCGCGTCGCCCACCTTCCACGTTCGAGACGGTCAAGGATGCCGGTCATCGTTGCGGGGTGGAACCCAGCGCGTCGCGCGAGCTCGCTCGGACTGAGTGGCCCGTGGAGCGTGATGAGGTCCAGGCAGTCGAGGTCGACGTCCCTGAGCTCGATCTGGGCGCCGATTCGATGGTTGAGCAGCGCCAGCTGGATCCTCAGCTGGCGTAGCAGCCCGCGGATCTCGCTTGTCAACTGCTGGCGGTGGCGTATGGCTGCTCGCCGTTGCGGGGCTACGGGGTTCATATGCTATGGTTTTCATATCGTATGGACATCAGCCTATCTTAGCGTCTACAGCAGACAGCCACCGGAGGCCTTCATCATGAAGACAGCAACTGCCCAATCGACGTTCCTGACGACTCGTCGCGGCAAGCTCACGTTGGCGTTGCTGTGCGCCGTCGCATTTCTTGATTTCATCGACGCGTCGATCGTCAACGTCGCGCTGCCCTCGATCCGCCGCGATCTGCACTTCTCGCTGTCCAGCCTGGTCTGGGTTCCCGGCGCCTACCTGCTGACCTACGGCGGATTCATGCTGCTCGGCGGACGCGCCGCCGATCTGCTCGGCCGGCGCCGGGTGCTCGTCGCTGGAACGGTGTTGCTCGGCCTCTCATCGATGATCGGGGGGCTCGCAACCAGCGAGGGCATGCTAATCGCTGCGCGCCTCGCGCAGGGGATCGGCGCCGCGATGATGCTTCCCGCCGCGCTGTCGATTCTCACCACAACCTTCAAGGAGGGAAAGGACCGGCACACCGCGATCGGTGTGTGGGGCGGCGTCGGCGCACTCGCCTCCGCCGCCGGCGTTCTGTTCGGAGGGCTCCTCACCGAGGGGCCCGGCTGGCGCTGGGTGATGTTCGTCAACCCGATCGCCGCCGTGCTCGTGCTCGGCGGGATCTTCCGGCTGATCAGCGGCGAGCGACGCCGGTCACAGCTCGCGAACTTCGACTTCCTCGGCGCGATACTGGCAACCGGCGGGATGCTGCTGCTCGTCTACGCGCTCGTCAAGGCCTCCTCCATCGGCTGGGGCAACGCCCGCACAATCGGCGAGATCACCGGCGCGCTCGCGCTCCTGATCGCGTTCGTCATCAACGAGCAACACCAGCGGAACCCGCTCGCGCCGCTGTCGATCTTCCGCATCAACGGCCTCGGCTACTCCAACCTGACGCAGCTGATCGCGCTCGCCGGGTTCCTCGCCGTGTTCTTCTTCCTGACCCTCTACATGCAGACGGTGCTGCACTACTCTCCGATCCAGACCGGCGCCGCCTACCTCCCGCTGTGCTTCGCGATCGGCATCTCGGCTGGCATCTCCTCGCAGGTCCTCACCCGCGTCGGGACCAGACCCGTCATCGTCGCCGGCGCACTGATCGCCGCCGGCGGCATGTATTGGCTCTCGCGCATCCCGGTCCAGGGGACCTACCTGGCCAACCTGCTCCCGGGCATGCTCGTGCTCGCATTCGGGTTCGGGCCCGTGTTCGTCGGCGTCACCACCGCCGCCAACTCCGGCGTCCCGGCCGAGCAGGCCGGCCTCGCCGCCTCCCTGCTGAACGCATCCCAGCAACTCGGCGGAGCCCTCGGGCTCGCCATCTTCACAGCCCTGGCCACCAGCCGCACCCACGCCCTCCTCTCAGCGCACACACCGCCCGCACAGGCCCTAACCGCAGGCTTCCAACGAGCACTGCTCATCGGCAGCATCTTCATCCTCGCCTCGGCGATCATCGCCCTACGCGCAACCAACACCCGCGACCTCGCACACGAAACGGCCCAAGATCCTGCACAAGCAACTCCGATCGCAGCCGTGGCCGCGTAGGCGGCCTCAGTCAAATCCGAACGGAAGGTCCAATCATGCCCAACACCATCGCCGCGGCCAACGCACTCATGGCGAAATCCCTCGCCGATATCTCACGCGACCCACTCCAACCCAAGAGAGGCCAGGCCATGCAGCTGACAATCTTCGGCGCCACCGGCAAAGTCGGAGGTCACCTCGTCGACCAGGCACTCAAAGCAGGACACACAGTTACCGCCGTCGTTCGCGATCCCGCACGGCTCACACCGCCGGCGCATGGCACGCCAAGAGTAGTCACCGCCGACGTGATGGATCCGCAGGCGATCGCCGGGGCCGTGGCCGGCGCAGACGCCGTGATCTCGGCACTGGGCCCCCCGGGAAGAGGCCCAACCTCAATCCTCACTGACAGCACACCGAGCATCATCACCGCGATGAACGACGCCGGCACGACCCGGCTCATCACAATCAGCGGCTCGATGGTCGACGACACCGGCGACGGACCACTACTCCGCTACATCGCCAAGCCCATCACACGACGAATACTCAAGAACGCCTGCGCCGACATGATCAGCGCCGAGAACGCGATCCACGCGAGCCAGCTGGACTGGACCATCCTAAGACCCCCAAGGCTCACAGACACGGCCGCGGCAGGAAAATGGCGCACCGCCCTCAACCGCAACGTGCCACACGGCCCCGACCGCGCTCGCGCACCAACCTGGGTGGATCGCCAGCCGAATGCTGAGGACGATCAGTCGGTCGAGCGTAAGCCGGCTCCCGCGCCAGGACATCTGAGCCAACGGCGGATCGTCCATCAGTTATATACTGATAGTAGATCGTAATGTAATTGCCGAGAGAAAGGATCGCTATGACAGAAAGAATCACCATGGCCGAGTTATTGCCGACAACCGCCGTCGTCCGCGTCTCGCGCGCCAGCTACGACGCGAGCCGGTTCGCCGAAGTCGACGCCGTGAGCAAGAAGACCTCGGAGTACATAATCCCCGCCGTCAGGCGGCTGCCAGGGCTCATTCACTTTTATGCGGGCGTCTCGCCAAAGGGCTCGATCGTGCAAGTTAGTGTCTGGGACACCGACGAGCATGCGGCACAGTTGGACGGACTGAAGGAGATGGTCGTCGACGGGCGCAGGGATATGGAGGCTGTCGGCGTGACGTTCACCCCGATTTTCAACTATCCGATCGACTGGACCTGGACCGTCTGACCTGATGCGACAACCCAGGATCATGATGCAAGCCGGCCTGCCCAGGCGGGATCTCGCGGTGGAGTGGGTGCCACCGGGCACAACCGGCAACGATTATCGCGTTCGAGATACGCACGACAGTCATGACGATGCTCCTTTTCCGTCCGGAACGATCGTAATATCGTTACGGTCACATACCATAACGGCATGCCACGACGCGGGGTAGCTTCTGTCGGATCGGATCGAGCCGGGGTGGCCGGTCGACCTTCCGCAACGAGTCAGGATTCAGATCGGGCAACGGCGTTGCGCCCGAAGCCCTCGCCGGGCCGGCCTCGCGACCCCTCGCTGGACATTGCGATTCTCGACGCCGCCGAGAACCAGCTGCTCGAGCGGGGGTACGGCGGGATGTCGATCGAGTCGGTTGCCCGTGCCGCGGGGACGACGGTCCCGAGCCTGCGCCGTCGGTACCGTGACAAGCCTGCACTGGTCGGTGCTGTGATCGATTCGATGCGGATCGCCCCGCTCACGGACGATGACGGCGCCCCACGCGAGCGCGCGCTGGCGATTCTCGAGAACTTTCGCTACAACCTCTCGCGCCCGCACTCGATGGCCATGCTCGGGTCCCTCCTCGCCGAGGAGGATCGCCACCCCGAGCTGATCGGGCGGTTCCGGGACCGACTCGTGACGCCGCGTCGGACGATGCTCGCCGCGGCGCTCGCGTCGGGTGTGCAGGCGGGGGAGTTGGCGGCACAGATCGATCTCGACGCCACCGTGAGCCTGCTGATCGGCTCGTTCTACGCGATCTACGTGAGCCGCGGTCGCGTGCCGAAGGATTGGCCAGAGCGGGTCCTGTGCGAGCTTTGGCCGTCGCCATGACGCAGCGCCGGAGTCAGACGTGATCCCCACGACCGAGTCACTCGCGGAGTCCAGCTGACCCGAAAGCAGGACGCAACCATCGCCCGTGCGCGCTCCCGCTCGTCGCCAATAGGAGGGCTGTGGCGGCTCCTTGTTCTGGCGGGCGGTGGCTGGCGCCCGAGGCGATTGGGTTGCAGCCTGGGGAGGAGCGCTCGCCGCGCGGCCCGGTTTCCGCGGCTCATGCATCCCGTCCGCGGCGAGAGCGACACGCGTCGCTGAGACACGGCCGTCGGGAATACATGCCCCGCGTTTCCATGGCCGTCCAGAGGTACCGGAGAGGGACCGAGGGGTGTGCCGTGTATCTGGTCTGTCGGGCTGTTTGTTGTTTCTTGTAGTGGAGGAGTCGGATGTCGGTGGTCGTGCTGTCGGTCGGTGGTCTTGGGAGTGGTCGGGGGGTGCAGTGGGGCTTGCTCGGTAAGGGGGGCTGTTGAAGTTGTTGGCCGTTTCGGGGTGCTTGTGATCATGAACCGGCGTGGAGACAAGCAATGTCGAGATTCGTTGGCCGCGATCCTCCGTTCGCGCTCATTAACCTGTGTGGTGAGCGCTTCGAGCATCGGTGCCGCCAAGGGCGGCGGGTACGCCAGGTATCTGGAGGCCAAGACGATCGCGCCCGAGCGCGGCGACTACTACCTGACACCCGACGGCGAGCCGACGCAGTCTCCGGGCAGGTGGCTCGCCGACCCCGAGACACTTGGCCGGCTCGGTATCGACCCGGACGGTCCCGTGCTGGGCGCGGATTTCGTCTCGCTGATGAAGGGTCGGAATCCGGGCACCGGCAGGTTCCTTCGTCCTGAGGGCGCGGGTGGTGGTAGGGGTGGCGGGATCGATGTGACGTTCAGTGCCCCGAAGTCTGTCTCGACGGTGTGGGCGCTGGCGGAGCCCTGGAAGCGCCAGGAAATCGAAGCCGCCCACGCCAGCGCGGTCGAGCAGACCGTGGCGTATATCCGTGAGCACGTGCCGGTCGTCCGCCGGCGGTACAGCGGCCAGGTGGTGGAGGAGCCCGCGAAGGATCTGATCGCCGCGGAGTACCAGCACACCACCGCCCGCGGAGTGGCCGGCGGGAAGGCTCCTGATCCGCAGCTGCACAGCCACGTCGTGATCAGCGGTGTCGTTCGCGAGGATGACCGTCTGGTCGCGACCTGGTCGCGCCCGGTGTTTCGTTCTGCTCGCGAGCTTGGCGCGCACTACCGTGCCGCGCTCGCGCACGAGCTCGCCGAGCGTGGCTATGAGATCGAGCAGGCGACCGGCAAGGACGGCAAATACTTCGAGCTCGCCGGAGTCCCCGAGGGTTTGCGTGAGGCGTTCTCGGGTCGCTCCCGGGAGGTCGCCCGGGCAGCGGAGCGGTTCAGAGCAAGAACCGGACGCGAGCCCAAGCGCGGCGAGCTACGCGACCTCGCGCTGGAGAACAGGCGAGCGAAGACCCTCACGACCCGACGCGACTTGCAGCGCGTGTGGCACGAGACCGGCCGCGAGCACGCGTTCGGGCCGGGACAGGCGCTGCGGCTACTCTCCGGCCCCGAGCGCCCGAAGCCAGAGCGGGCGATCGAGGACCGCGTCGAGGCCCGCCTCGTCGAGCACCACGCCGTGTTCGACGCGAAGGACCTGCGGACGGTCGTGTTCGAGCAGGCCGCGGGCGAGATGTCGCCCGACCAGGCGCTCCAGGTCGCAAAGGCGATGGTCCGCGACCGACGTGTCCTCACCTTGAAGGGCGGACGGATGACCACGTTGGCCGTCCGTGCTCAGGAGCAGGCGATCGAACGCCGCGCCCAGCAGCTCGCAGAGCCCGGCGGCAGAGACGTCGGAGAGCACGCACGCACGCGAGCCATCAACGAGGTCGCAGAGCAGCTCGCCGCCCCTCCGACCCCGGAGCAGACCGCGGCGCTCAGAGCCATCACGGGCGATGAGCGCCTCGCGGTGCTCGTCGGCCCAGCCGGGACGGGGAAGGGTGTCGTCATCGACCTGGCGGCCCGGGCGGAGAAACATGCCGGCCACCACACGATCGGGGTCGCTGTGTCCGGCTCGACAGCAGAGCGCCTCGGGGAAACAACTCCCGCATTGGCGGGCCGCACCTCCACGATCGACGCTCTTATCGCCAGGGCAGACGCCGGGACCGTGAGAATCGGCCCGAACACCACGGTCTTCCTGGATGAGGCCGGGATGGCAGACCACCGCCGCCTGGATGCCCTCACCAGGCTCATCGAGGAGTCCGGGGCGAAGCTTGTCGCGGTCGGTGACGGCAAGCAGCTCCCCTCGATCGGGCCGGGAGGCATGTTCGACCGCCTCACCACACACGCCAGGTCGGCGGAGCTCGCGGACATCCACCGGACCAGCGACCCTGAGGAGCGCCAGGCATGGGGCGCCCTGCGGCGCGGCGAGCCCGAGAAGGCGATGGCGCACTACCAGGCACGCGGGGAGCTGTTCTTCAATGACACCCGCGAGGAGGCAGGCGAGGCCGCCGTCCTACGGTGGGCCGAGCTTACGAAGACCCGCGACCCAAGGCAGGTGGCGCTGATCGCTGACGCGTCGAACGTGGAGATCGACCGGCTCAACGCACGCGCACAGCACCTACGGATCGACCGTGGCGAACTCTGGGGCGCCGAGGTTCAGCTGCCACACCGGCACTACGGGCTCTACGAGGGCGACCTGATCACCTTCACCGCCCAGCACCGCATCCCCGGCCAGCCAAGGGTCGAGAACGGCGCACGCGGCCAGGTCACCCGAACCAACGAGGGCGGCCTGACCGTCCTGCTCGACGGCTCCCGGCGGGAGGTCACCCTCGCCGGCAACGACCTCGAGAACCTGCGGCTCGCCTACGCACAGCATGTCTACCGCCAGCAGGGAGCGACAGTCGACCGGTCCGTAGTGCTCACCGGTGGCTGGCAGACCACCAAGGAGAGCGCCTACGTCCAAGCCACGCGTGCCAGGGAGGCAACGGAGTGGTTCCTCGCCCGCGACGAGCTCGGCATCGAGGGTCAGGACGACCGGCGCGTCATGCGCCTCGCGCAACAAATCCGCATCAGCCGACGCCAGACACCATCCCTCGCCCACCGAGAGCTGGCGGACCCCGACTGGGGACCCGGATTCCACCCCACACACCGGCTCATGCCATCCCCGCTCCGCGCGCTCACCAGAGCCACACGACACCTCGACCGGGAGCCCGCCCGCGACGCGCCAGGACCCGAGCGATGAGGGCAACAGCCGTGTGGCTCCGAACTCAGCGCCTTGCTCACGGACGAACGACACGCAACAGGAGGGAACCACGATGAGTCCCAACGCGAGAACGGCGACAGATAACCGGTCTTCCGTACCCCCGCCGAATCCGCGGCTTCAGGAGCCGCTGCTCAGGCCTGCCGAGGCGGCACGGCTGTTGTCGGTGAAGCCGAGCTGGATCTATGAAGCCGTCCGCGCGCGACGGCTTCCCTGCGTGAGGCTCGGCAGGCACATCCGCTTCACCCATCGGATGCTGGAGGAATGGCTCGCCGAGAACACACACCGGTGAGCACTACGATCCTCGTCGGTGGCCGCCAACCGCAGGGCGGCCTAAGATCGGTCGGCCATGGATAAGCGCTCTTACGGCACCGGCCGGCTCTTCGTTCGTGCCGACGGCAAGGGGAGAGAGAGCTGGTACGGGTCGTGGTGGGCGGGGACGACGCGTGTGCAGCGCAAGATCGGCCCGAAGCGGGCGACCGGCACGACGATCGGCCTGACGCGTGTCCAGGCCGAGAGGGAGCTGCGCAAACGCATCGACCACGACCTCGTGCTTATCGGCGGCGAGCGCAAGACGCTCGCCGAGGCCGGGGGCCACTATGTCGATCACCTCGAGCACGTGATGGATCGCAAGCGATCAACGATCCAGGACTACCGCGGCTATCTGAGTCGTCACCTTGAGCCGTTCTTTGGTGAGACCCCGGTCAACCGGATCGACGGTGCGAGGGTTTCCGCCTACCTGCAGAAGAAGCGCGCCGACGGCCTGTCGAGCAAGACCGTCCAGAACCACCTGAACTTCCTTCACGGCGTGTTCGCGTTCTCGCTCAAGCGCGGCTGGGTGATGAACAACCCCGTCGCGCACGTGGACCGCCCGAAGAAGAGCCACTCGCCTCACCGTCGCGTCCGCTTCCTGCAGCCCGTCGAGCTCGACGCTCTCATCGCCGCGGTCCCGGACGATCCGCTCGGCCAGGTGGAGGGGCCGCTGTATCTCGCGGCTGCGCTGACCGGGCTGCGCCAGGGCGAGCTGCTCGCGCTGAAGTGGATGGATGTCGACTGGCTCGCCGGGCGGATACGCGTAGCGGACAACTTCACGCGCGGAAGGTTCGATAGCCCCAAGTCCCATCAGGGTCGCTCGGTGCCGATGGCCGACCGGCTCGCTCGGGAGCTCGAGCTGCACTTTCAGCGCTCGGCGTACCGCACGGAGGAAGACCTCGTCTTCTGCCACCCTCACACGGGCAACGTGCTCGACCCGTCGAGGATGCGCAAGCGCTTTCGGGAGGCGATCAACGCCGCGGGCGTCCGCGCGATCACCTTCCACGAGCTGCGCCACACTTTCGGCACCCAGATGGCCGCCGCGGGCGCGCCGCTGCGTGCGATCCAGGAGTGGATGGGCCACGCTGACGCCAAGACCACCGAGATCTACCGGCACTACGCACCCGACCCCACCAACGGAGCCGACCTCGTGGAGCGAGCGTTCAGGTCACCCACCGACGAGACGACCCGACTGCCGGTCGCACCTGAGCCTTCGTGAGCACCCCGCCCCCGGCCTGGACGATCGAGTTCTACGAGGAGAAGGGCCGTGAGCCGGTCCTGGAGCTTCTGCGCGGGCTCGACGAGCTCAAGGAGCAGGCGCTTGCCGCTGCGCTCAGCAACGTGCTGGCGTATGAAGGCATCGGCGTCTGCGGATCTTCCTGGGGCAAGTGGATAGCGGGCGCCCCCGGGATCTTCGAGTTCAGAGTCCGCCACGACGCCGCCACGATCCTGCGCGAGAGGGGGCTGCCCGTGCCAGAGCAGATCCAGCGGGCGGGCGGGTCCATCCTGCTGCGCGTCTTCTGCCATGCCCACGGCAGCAAGATCGTGCTCCTGCTCGCGGCCTACGACAAGGGCAAGGAACCGAGCGCAAAGCGCCAGAACACGGAGATCGCCCGAGCAAAGCAACGCCTCAAGCTGTGGAAGGCACAGCAAAAAGCGGGTGCTGAGCCATCGCCCACGCGCCGAGCACGCGGCGGCAAGCACAAGCCCTGAGCGCCGACTTGATCCTGCGCAAAATATGCGGTAAACTGCATATTCAGTACTTGGCGATCCACTACCGGGCAAGAGGCAATGGCAACGAAGTTCAACAACTACATCGGCGAGGTTGAGGACAAGGCGAAGGCGGCGGGCCCTGAGTCCGTGGCACGCTGGGACGCATTCAACGCTCACTTTGCGATGGCCCGCGAGATGCGGGAGCTACGCAAGGCGCGCAACCTCACCCAGAAGCAGCTCGCCGCAGCCTCCGGCATCGACCAGGCTGAGATCTCCAGGATCGAGCGAGGACAGACCAACCCGACCACCAGCACCCTTGCGGCACTGCTCGGGCCGCTTGGCGCCCGGCTCGGCGTCGTCGCGGTCAAGAGCCGCGACGTGGCGCAGATCTAGTACAGCATTCCCGAAGTGGTTTGTTTGATTCGCCGCGTGCGTCGGTCGCGGTCGCACTGCTGATTTTCGTCCTCAGCGAGGACTCAATTTCAGACGCTCGCTCAGCCCCCGCGAGCGGCGCGATGCGCCTCCCCTGCTTTTGGCGAGGAGCAGGGACGCGACCGGTCGCTCCGCCGGTCCTGCATTCCGCCCGCACGCGGCCCACGCCTTGGGCGCCGGTTGGTGCGCCCGACGGGCGGATTAGTGGCGAGGCGAGAGTGAGCCCCATGCCGGATTGCGATTCCGTGTAGAAGCCTTGCGGTGCAAGAGTTAGGCCACTATCATGCAGTGCATGGCAAACGAGGGCCGTCACAGCCAGATGCTCCGCGGGGTGCTCGACATCTGTCTGCTCGCGGTACTGGACGCGGGGCCGGCATACGGCTACGAGATGACTAAGCGGCTGCGTGAACGTGGTCTCGCGAGCGTCGGCGAGGGCTCCATATATCCTCTGCTAGGACGGCTGGAGCGGGACGGTCTGGTGGAGACATACCGGGCCGCGAGCAACGGCGGCCCTCAGCGGAAGTACTACCGCCCCTCGAGCACGGGGAGACTGGCGCTCGCGGTGGGGGTCTCCGAATGGCGAGCCGCTCGCGATGCCATCGATGCGGTGCTCGCCCCAGTCAAGATCGAGGTGGTCTCATGAGTGATTTCGTCGAGCAGTGCCGCACCGAGTGGAAGCGCCTCGGCGTTCCCGATTCGATGGCCGAGGAGATGGCGGCAGACCTGGCCTCAGACATCCGGGAAGCTGAGGCCGACGGCATCTCCATCGAGGAGCTCCTAGGAAGCAGTGCCTCCGATCCTCGCGCATTCGCTGCTTCTTGGGCCACCGAACGCGGGATCGTCCCGGTGCGGTCCGGTCGAGCAAACCGTCGCCGCGGGCGGCTTGCGCTGATTGCGTTCACCGGCGTGGCGGCAACCGCGCTGATCGTTGCAGCGCTGCTGCTCGCAACCGGCGAGCCCAAGGTGGGGCTCGTAACGTCCGGAGCGACACCGCCACCTCACTTCCTGGGGGCGACAGCGTCCTTCGTGCCCCCGCCGAGTCGAGTCCAGTCGAGCGCGGCAGCGCCGATCGAGTGGATACTCCTGTGCCTCGCTATCGTCGCGCTCGGCTTCTCGGCCTGGCTGTGGTCGAGGTGGGACCGCCCGCGGGTCCCCATGGCACCGGCTTAGTAGGCAGAAGGTCAAGCGAAACGACCGACCCCGCTTTGCGCGGTGGCTGTCGCACAAAGGGGGGTTCTGTCCGGCGGGTTTAATGAGATTCGCTGATGGCCCAGAACTTCATTGATTGTGATCGTGAGCAGGCGTTCTTGATGCCTCCGTCGTTGCGGGATTGGTTGCCTGAGGATCATCTGGCGTGGTTCGTGCTCGACGCCGTCGCCCAGCTTGATCTGTCGGCGTTCTTCGCGGCCTATCGAGCGGACGGGCATGGCCGTGCTGCTTATGACCGTCGATGATGGTGGGCTTGGTTCTGTATGCGTATTGCACGAATGTGCGGTCCTCTCGCGCGATCGAGCGCCGTTGCCGTCAGGACATTGCCTACCGGGTGATCACGGCGAACGTGGTGCCTGATCACGCGACGATCGCGAGGTTCCAGGTCCGCCATCGCTCGCTGACCTGTTCACGTCGGTGCTCGGGTTGTGCGCGAAGGCCGGGCTGGTGGGGTCCGGGGTGGTTGCGGTCGACGGGACGAAGGTGGTTGCGAGCGCCAGCAGCGACGCGAACCTCGACTATGACCGGATCGCGCGGGAGATCATCGAGCAGACGATCGCGACCGATCAGGCCGAAGATGCCGAGCACGGTAACGCGCGTGGTGATGAGCTCCCGCCGGAACTTCAGAGCGAGGCTGGCCGGCGGGAATGGCTCACGCGGGAACTCGCTTCAGGCCAGGCTGAGAGCGAGCGCGGCGAGACTGAGGCGGCGGAGGGGTTTGATGTTGAGCGGATCGGCCCGAACGGCCGGCGTGGCTGGCTGCGGGAGGCGCACCGCCAGCTGGAGCAGCAGCGGTGGCTGGCCACCGGTCAGGTTCCCCGATCGCGAGCCGACCGGCTGCGGTTGGCGGCCGGATCGTTGGAGGACGAGCTAGCCGTTGAATGCCGCGCGAACACGGCCTATGAGGCGATGCGCGAGCAAAGACGGCTGCACGACAAGCGCCGACTCGGTGGGCCAACGAAGCCTTATATGCCACCGCCGGTCCCGGCCGGTGAGGTGAACGTGACCGACCCGGACTCCCGACGGATGAAGGGCAACCGCCGCTACATCCAGGGCTACAACGCGCAGGCGGTCGTCAACGAGCAGCAGATCGTGCTCGCGGCTGAGATCACGACTGCCGCCGCTGATTTCTCCCAGCTGGGGCCGATGCTCGAGAGCGCCCTGGATGAGATGCACAGCGCCGGGGTCAGCGAGAAGCCATCAGTCATCCTCGCGGACGCTCAATACTGGAACGAGCAGCACATGGACACCCTCATCGCGGGCCACGGGATCCCGGTCCTGATCCCGCCCGACGGAGGAAGACGCAACGGCGAGCGGCCCGGCTGGACCGGCGGCCGGTTCTCTTTCATGCGGCGCGTGCTGGCCAGCGACGCAGGCAAAACGCTCTACCGAAAACGACAAGCGTCGATCGAGCCGGTGTTCGGCCACACTAAGCACAACCGGCAGTTCAACCGCTTCAACCACCGCGGCAGACAAGCGGTCCGCACCGAGTGGCGGCTGATCCTGATGAGCCACAACCTCACAAAGCTCCACCGCCACCAAGCCGCGTTAGCCACCTGAGGCGACGCGCAGCAGCCGCCGACACAGACCGCCGAAGCATCCAACCACCCGAGCCGCCTCCACCCGCCACCCTCCGACGGCCGCACCTTTACGCGACAGCCACCGCGGAAAGCAGGGCCGCTGACAGCAATCGACGGCGGGTGAAGTCGCGAGTCGCGCTCTTGGCGACGAGCAGGACCGGCGCCGGCCCTTTGTGATGGACCGGCTCTCGGGCGAAAGCGAGTCTTCTTAGTCAGTCAACTCGAGCGCACCAAGCTCCAAGCAACCCACGTCAACTGGGCCGAGCTGCGGTACGCTCCCGGCCGGCAAGAATCGCAACGACCACGCGGGAGAGCCGACCAATTGTCGCTTGAGCTGATCAATCCCGAGGATCTACTGACCCCACTGGAGTTCACCCACGTAGTCGTCGCGACCGGCACGAGGCTCGTGTTCATCGCCGGTCAGGTTGCCGAGGATCGTCACGGGGCGCTCGTCGGCGTGAATGACATGGAGACACAGTCCCGGCAGGCGTTTGCGAACGTTGGGCGCGCGCTCGCTGCTGCTGGCGCGCGGCCTGACCAGGTCACAAAGATCACGATCTTCGTGGCGCGATTCAGCCGCGATGAGCTGCCCGCCATCGAGGCGGGAAGGGTCGCACTGTTCGGTGAGCACAAGCCAGCGGACTCGCTCGTTGGGGTGGCGGCGCTATCGAGGCCGGAGTACTTGATCGAGGTGGACGCCGTCGCTGTGGCATAAAGCGTGTCCGAATGGCTGCGTGTGCGCGATCGCGCGCGTCGCATCGGTGGGGGCAGGCGCGGCGGCGCAGCGGCGCGCTTCGAAATCGTCTGGCCCGGGACTCCCCCGCGTCTACGGATTCGCAGCCTCGACGCCCCTGCTCTACAAACGGCGCGAGACCCTCGGTTCCCGTCAGCCAGCGCCCCGCAACGCGCGAGGAGCGGGGCTGATGACCGGACTTGGCGCGGGTCGTGCTGGTCGTGCAGAGGAGAGGACCGGGTCGCGCGGTCGGATGTCCGCCACCGGCAAGTCCCGGGACGACGACCGTCCTGTGCAGGCGTCGTCGCCCGGCCCGTTTGTATGTGGGCCGCGCTTCGCCGCGGGGAACATAGGCGGCCAGCTTTGAAAACTCGTCCAACAGGCCCGAAACTCTAAGACGCTACGAGCCCACAACGATCGCTTGATCCACGTAGTCGGGGCGTTCGCAGGCATCGATCAAGACTCCGGCGAGTTGCTGGCGGCCGACACGTCCGACCTGTTCCTTTTCTCCGGAGCGAATCACCCGCGGCTGCGCATGTCTATCGCCGTTGACAAAGCGCGGCGGCCGGACGATGACCCACTGAAGAGCGCTCTCCCGAACGATGCGCTCTTGGTTTTCCTTGTCGGGCACCATCGGCGCGAGCGCTCGCAGGATGACGTGCCGGTAGAAGGGTGAGGCGTTGTGCTCGCTGCCGGCCACGCCGAGGAGCGTCACGCACACGAGCCGCTGAACGTCGGAGCGTGTCATCGCGTCGACGAGGTTGCTGGTTCCCTTCTCGAGCAGGCTGCTTGCCTTGCGTGGGCTGGGCGTGCCGAGTGCGCAGATGACCGCGTCCTGTCCCGCGACTGCCGACTCCAGGGTCGCGGGATCGAGGACGTCACCGTGGAGCTTCCGCACCGCGGGCGGGAGGTTCGAGCTGGCCAGATCGCGCACCAACGCGCTGACGTCGTGATCCCGGTCAATAGCCTCCGCGATGACGGCTTGGCCGAGGCTGCCGGTGGCGCCAACGACGAGGAGCTTCATCCACGGAGCCTACCGTGCCCGAGCGGGGTATCGTGCTGGTTTGGATGCTACGCGGGCGGACGACATACAGCCGAGCGCTCGCGGCGTTTGATCATGCGGCGATCCTCGCGTCGCTCGGTGAGGATGTCACGATTAGGGTTGCGGTCCACGACGCGCCGCTGCAGGGCAAGGAGACGGCGGACTTCCTGTTCGGCGTCCTGACGCAGGAGTTGACGCCGTTTGAGTTGGTGGGGGAGATCGTCGAGGCGGACAAGTGCGTCGTTCTGTTTGAGACTTCACTTCGCGGTGAGCCCGCCCATGGGCTGAACGTCGTCGAGTACCGGCCGGATGGTCTCGTCGGCGAGCTGACCGTCTTCTTCCGTCCGCTCGCGGCGCTGCAGCTGGTTGCCGAGGTGGTCGGCGGGCATATGGCGCAGCGCTTCGCTGCTCCCGACGGGATGGGCTGAGGATCGAGCGACTCCTAGTCATCGGTGCGACTGGCCTGATCGGCGCGCCCGTCGCGCGGCGGCTGCTCGCCGACGGATATCACGTGCGCCTGCTTGTACGCGACACCGAGCGAGCGAGGATCCGGCTCGGTGAGGACTTTGAGTACGTGACCGGCTCAGTCACCGAGCGCGCGGCGGTGGACCGCGCCGTTGACGGGATGGACGGTGTCCATGTGAGCCTTGGTGTCGAGGATCCCACGCAGCTCGAGCCTGTGGAGCACCTCGGGACCGAGACGGTCGCTGCGGCAGCGGCTCTGCATGGCCTTGCGCGGATCAGCTATCTCACGGGAAGCCTTGTTGGTGTGGAGTACGGGCCCAAGATCGCCGAGCACCGCGCCAAGCTCGCCGCCGAGCAGGCGATCGAGGCCTCAGGCGTTCCATACACCTTCTTTCGCCCGACCTACTTCACCAACACGCTGCCCCGCCACGTCCAAGGTCCATTCGTCGTCATGCTCGGCCGCCAGCACCAGGTGCTTCACCCGGTGTGCGCCGAGGACTTCGCCAGTCAAGTCTCCCGTGCGTTCGCGACCCCGGCTGCCGCGAACCGCGATTTCTACATTCACGGCCCGCAGGAGCTCACACTGCGCCAAGCGCTCGGCATCTACCGACAGAACGTCGTGTCCGACAAGCGAGTGATCACGATCCCGCTCCCGGTCATGGCGACGATCGACCGCGTCTTCATGGGCGGCAGGCTCACGCCAAACCTGCAGATCATGCGCCTGCTTTCACGCCTAGGAGAGCGCGGCGATCCGTCCGAGGCCAACCAGTTGCTCGGCGCGCCCACGACCACGGTTGAGGATTGGTGTCGCGCTCAGATCTCGCTCGAGGAAGAGGTCGGCGCTTGAGCGACATCTTTCGATTCGCGTCGCTCGTGCTTGCGGGACTCCTCACAGGGAGCGAGCTCACCTCCCGGTTGATCGTTCACCCCGCCCTGTGGCGACTGCCCCACGACGCGCAGGTGAAAGCCGAGATGACGATGTATCGCCGCTTTGCCTCGTTTGATCCTTTCCTGATGACAGCGACCGTCGCTTCATGTTTTGCCGCTGCCGCGGCTGAGCACGGCCGTGCCTCCACGCTGACACTCGCCGCCGCCATCTGCTTCACGGTAATGCTCGCGATGACGCTCGGCCTGAACATGCCGATCAACCTCAAGATATTCCGCTGGGATGAGGAGCGCGGGGATCCGGAGCGCTGGAGGCAGCTGCGCCGGCGTTGGGACCGGATCCACTCCGCCCGCGTTGTGCTCGACAGCGCGGGCTTTGCCCTTATCGCTACAGCGACTGTGTGGCACTAAGGGCCTCTGGCGCGAGCGCGAGCCGGTTCACGAGTGCATCCGCAGATCGGCGCGCTGATCCATGCCGGAGCGGTCCCAGGCCGACGACCCGGTTGGCCACGTTCGCGCTCGCGTTCGTGAGAACCGAACCTCCCGGGCGACCGCAGGAGCCGCCCGCGACGATCGCCACGCGCCCCGGTCGTCGTCGGCCTGATGTATCGCGGACGCTGGCTGCAGGCAGGCACCGGGATGGATCTCGAGCATCATTTGGCGGTCGGCGGTAGATCCCTGGTCATGCCGGCGATGCTGTACGCAACAGATCGACGCACGCCCTCTCACGCCACTTGGTCAGCGGATTGCGGCCATACACCCGCTCGGCCGCGACAGAGTGATGACCTGAGTTCAAGTCGCGAACCACTGGTCGGTGGCCCGCCGAGACCCCCTTTGCGTTTCGTTCGGGTCATGGGCGGCCGGCGTGTGGTGCGGGTTGGCCGGGCGCTGCGAGCAATTGCCCGGTCGTGCCGGGTCCCTCGTTCATCGCGGCATCCATTCCTTGCCATTCTGCGGCCGCGATGAACAGCGTGCGTTCGTCTTCGCCGCCGAGCATGCAGGCAAAGCAGCCTCGGTCGGTGGAGACGGTGTTGAGGATCTCGCCGCCCTCCCGCACGCGCATACAGCACTGACCAGGAACGGTGGCGACCCAGATCGCGCCGTCTGCATCGGCGCAGATGCCGTCAGGGGCGTGCTCGAGATCAGACCACACACGAAGGCCGGCGAGCGTCCCGTCGTCGTGTACGTCGAAGGCGATCAGCTGTTGGGCGTGCGAGTCGGCGACCGCGAGCGTGTGTCCGTCGTCGATCAGCGTCATGCCGTTGGGCCATTTCAGGCCGGTGGCCACTTCGTGGGCGGTGCCGTCCGGCTGGACGCAGACGACTGTTCCGGGGCCGCCGTTCACGTACGCGTTGCCGGCAGCGTCAACGACAATCTCGTTGAATGGGGCTGGGCCGAAGCCGCTGAGATCCGCGTGGGTATCGAGTGATCCATCTAGCTCTTGGCAGAGCAGCCGCCGCCGTGGCCCGTCGATCACGAGCAGTCGCCCGTCGGGCAGCCAGTCGATGCTGAACGGAAGCGTTTGCGGCGGAACGCGAGCCATGACCTCGCTTGCGCCGTCGGGGCGTACCGCGAGCACCTCGCCCGCGCCCCAATTGCACAGCCAGACACGGCCGTCGTGCCAGCGCGTGGACTCGGGGAACCCCATACCAGTCAGAACCACGGATGTCTCACTCATCTGTAGCGCCTTTCTTTTCGCGGGTCGGTAGCTGCTGATTATCCCGCCGGTGACTGCGGCGATATTCAAAGCCAGCATCGTGGCCCTGCTTTGCGCGGAAAGGAGGCGCCGGTCGCGTCGCGAGTGAGGCGCCGGAGTTGGATGAAAAGCAGGCGTTGGAGCAGATCATCCCGACGCCACAAATTGATAAGCCGCTTCGGCAACACTGAACTGATATGTATCGCCGCTCCACCGCGATGGCCATGGCCCCGGTCGCATGCGCTGCCCCGAAAGCGGCCCGGACATCCGCCCATTGTTCCGTTCGTTGTTCCAATTTGAGCGAAACTCGGCCTCGGGCACCCACCAAAAACCCAGTAAACACAGGCAATCCGGCCGTACCCGACCAGGGGTCTGAGATCTCATAACCCGAAGGTCGCGGGTTCGAATCCCGCCCCCGCTATTTGAAAAAGCCCTCCAAATGGAGGGTCTTTTCGTTGGAGGGGAGGGCTGGGAGGCCTTGAGCGGGGTGCAAACGGGGTGCAATTTAGAAAAAAAGGTGGGCGAAACTGGGTGCTCGACGCACGTCTCGGTGGCGCTTTTTCTGCAAGCCGATCTCGACGTTGCGGCAGCTCCCGTGTCTTGCCGCTCTTGACTTGACGGACTTGACGGGCTGGCGAGCTCCGTCCCTCCGGTCGGCCCCGCCGCAGGATCTCAAGGGGCTTGAGGAGTTCCCCGAGCTCGTGCTGCGCGCTGGCGCCGAGGTTGATCGAATCCACTCCGCCGAGCTCGGCGCGTGGTGTTTCAACGAGCGGGACACCTGGCGGTTCAACCCTTGCTCCGTCACCGCTCTCGGGGGCGTGCTGCCTCGCCGAGCGCCCGGTGGCCGGTCTGCTGGAGATCTACCAGGGCCGTGACCGTGGTCGATGAGCAGGACCGCGCCCGCAAGGCCCACTTCACGGCCACGCTGCAGGCCGAGGTTCGTCTGGCCGACTGCTGCGAGTGAGCTGGTCGCGCTGCGCTGGCGCGACGTGGACTGGTCGGCGTCCGTGATCCGCGTGCGGCGCAACTACACGCGCGGGCGCCTGGGCACGCCGAAGTCCAAGCGCTCCTCGCGCGCCCTGCCGATGGCCGATCGGCTCGGCGGCGAGCTCGACCGCCACTTCAAGCGCTCGCTCTACCAGGGCGACGATCACCTGGTGTTCTGCCATCTGCAGACAGGGGAGCCCTACGACGCCTCGCAGATTCGCAAGCGGTTCTACGCCGCGATGGAGGCCGCCGGGATGGGGCAGCGCTGCGGGCGCGAGGGCGGGATCACGTTCCACTCCCTGCGGCACACGTTCGGGACGCGGATGGCCGCGGCGGGGGTGCCGATGCGCACCGTGCAGGAGTGGATGGGGCACCGGAACCTGGCTACGACCGAAATCTACGCCGACTACGCTCCCGATCCGGCTTACGGGGCGGCGTTCGCGGAACGGGCATTTACGGCGAAGGCGGTCAAGGGGAGCGGGGAGGACCAGGACGCCGCGGAGAGCCATGAAGACGTGGCGAGCGGCGAGGATGCGGGTACGGGCGAAGCGGCGTGAGCGCGAGTGGTCGCTCCGCCTGCGCGACCGCGATGTCGTGGGATGCCTTGCGGAGGTCGGAGTAAAGGCATCGGCCCGCGTCGGCGTTGGTCCGTCGGGGCGATTAGGCTGAATCGGTGGCTCAACCTCCCGCCCGCCGTGCCGAGCAGTTGCCGGCCGACTACCCGCGGTTCCTGGCTGAGATCAAGGCCCGGATCGCGGCTGCCCGCACTCGTGCCGCGCTCGCGGTCAACAGCGAGCTGATCCGGCTCTACTGGGAGATCGGACACGAGATCCTTGAGAGCGAGGACCGGCAGGGATGGGGCGCCAAGGTCGTCGACAGGCTGGCCGCCGATCTTCGGCGCGAGTTGCCCGATATCACCGGCTTCTCGCCACGTAACCTTCGTTACATGCGCGAGTTCGCTCGCGCATGGAGCATGTGCACGACGTCTGAGGAAATGTTGCAGCAGCCTGCTGCAAGATTGCCCTGGGGCCACCACATGGTCCTATTGGACAAGATCAAGGATGCCGATGAGCGGGCCTGGTACGCCGGCCAGGCCGTCGAGAACGGGTGGTCACGCAACGTCCTGCAGGCTCAGATCGCGACCGACCTTCGAGGGCGCCAGGGCAACGCGCTGACGAGCTTCGACCGCGCGCTTCCGGAGTCCGACTCCGAGCTGGTTCGCGACGCGATCAAGGACCCCTACAACTTCGAGTTCCTGGGCATGTCCCCGAGAGCGAAGGAGCGCGACCTCGAGCAGGCGCTGCTCACATCGTCGTAGACGGCGTTGGCGGCCTCGACGATGTCTGACAGCTCGCTGGCCAAGGCGGGCAGGTCCGGGAGCGCCCGACTTCATCTCCGCGGGCGGTATCTGTGTCAGCCTGGCCTCGCCGGTCGTATAGAGCGTAACGGCGACCGGGGTGTCGATGCTGCGGCGCACCGTACGCGGTTAGCCTCCGCCAGCACGGCGGCTGGAACGCGGTCCGGCGCAAAGCCCTGGAGAAACAGAAACACTTCGGCTAGCCCGCCCCGATCCTCCCGAGCCGGTTCCGTCAGTCCAAATGAGGGCGCCTGCACGCCTCGTTTTCTCCGTTGGTAAGCTGATACAGGTGGCGAGGTGCGTTTCCGCCGCCCTTACGCGTAGTCTGTCGAGGTGCTAAGCATGGGATACAACAAGAAGAAGTTCAGAGAGTTGGTCGTCCTGCTTGCCCAGCGGTCAGCGGGTGATCCTCGATTCGGCGACACGAAGCTGAACAAGCAACTGCACTTCTGCGACTTCGATGCGTACCGGAAGCTCGGAAAGCCGATGACCGGTGCCGCCTACCAGCGGGACAAGCACGGACCCACGGCTCGTCCCCTGATCCCCGTGCGTGAGGAGTTGGAGCGCGAGGGCGCGTTGAGGACTGAGCAGCGGCCTGCCGGTTTCTACAAACGTCGCGTCACGGTGCCGCTCCGGGAGCCCGATTTGAGCCTTTTCACCCAGGAGGAGCTAGCGATAGTCGATGAAGTCATCGAGAAGCTCAAGGACTCGACGGCGGGCCACGTGGCTGACATGGCTCACGACGAGTCTGCTGGCTGGAACCTCATGAAGCAACACGAGGACATCCCTTACGCCACGGCGCTGATCGACACTGAATCACTGTCCCAAGACACCCTGGAGCACCTTCGAGGAATCGCAGCGCAACGGGGTTGGTAAGGGCGCGGCTCCTTGCTGGCTCACAACTGGCGGGTCGTCGACGGCCCCGAATGGGCGGAATCCGTCGAAGAGGTTGATCCTCACGACAACTATTTTGTGCGCAACCTCGAAGCGCTCAAAATCTGGCTGGAGCGTGATCCTCACTACGGCACGCACACGTTCCTAGACGGCGACGACAGTCTGCGCGTGTACAAAACCAAAGACGAGGCTGCTGGATACAGGCTCTTGGTCGTGATCGCATGCGACGACGAGACGAAAACCGTTGAACGTCGCTGGCTTGCCGTGGAGCCTCTATAGGTTCACGACATGTCATTCGAAGTCGCGCAGCTGGTTGGCGGAGCATTCGGGGGTGCACTGGCGTCCTCGGTTCTTGGCCCCTGGATTTCGCAGCGGCGCGAGCGGCGCGATGTGCGTGCAGACGTTCTGCGCGCGGTGGGCGAAGTAGAGCGGGCTCGGTGGGCGCCTGTTCCACGCGATGACTTCCGGGCCGCAATCATCAACCTGCGAGCTACCGCGCTGGTTGCCGGCGTAAATCGTGACGCGGTCGAGAGCTACGCGTCCCCCGCTCCCGGTTCTGACCGGACACTCGATTAGACCGAGGAGGTCAGCATGTCGAGAGTCACGGAGGCCGGTATGGGTGGAGCACTGGAGGAGGATGTCCAGCGCGTGGAGCAGCGAGCCGTAGGCGAGCGCGAAACGCGCTGGAGCGCGCGGCGTAAGGAGGGGGTCGTGATGCGCTTGCTGCGTGGCGAGTCCTTGGATCTGCTGGCCCGCGAGAGCGGCCAGCCTGCCGGTCGGATCAGCGCCTGGCGTGAGGAGTTCCTCATGGCTGGCCGGGAGGGGCTGAAGGCCCGTCCGCTGCCGGTGGAGGACTTCGCGTTGCGTGAGGCGCAGCGCAAGGTCGGCGAGCTCTCGATGGAGCTGGACATCGTCCGGGCGCTGCTCGAGCGCCAGGGCCACCCTCAGTCGCCGAGGCGCTCAGCGTGAGCGAGCAGCTGCCCGCACCACTCGCTGTGGTGTGCAGGGTGGCTGGCGTGTCTCGTTCGGCGGCGTGTGAGGCACGCCGCCGGCGGGGCATCTCGGAGCCGCTGCGGCGGCGACCAGGACCCGTCGGTGCGATGAGTGACCGAGAGCTGCTCGTGGAGATCCGCGACGTGCTCGCCACGAGCCCGTTCGTCGGTGAGGGTCACCGCAAGGTGTGGGCGCGTCTGCGCCGTCGTGGTGTGCGCACGAGCCGCAAGCGCGTGCTGCGCCTGACCAGAGGCGCGGGGCTGCTCGCGCCGACCGGCAGGGTGCGCAAGCGCGCTGCCCGGCTGCATGACGGCACGATCACCGTCAGCGTCCCAGACACGCTGTGGGCTACAGACGCGACGGAGGGATGGACCGAAGAGGGCCGCTGCGCGGTGTTCGTGATGATCGACCACGCCTCCGGTGAGGCGTGGGCTGACGCCGGGCTGCGGATGGACCGCTTCGCTGCCGCGGACCTGCTGCGGGAGGTGTGCAGCGAGCGCTTCGGGTCAGTCGAGCAGGCCGTCGCCTCAGGGCTGGCGCTGCGCTATGACGGCGGATCGTGCTTCCGCTCCGAGCACTACCAGGTCGAGATCGACCACCTCGGGATCGCCCGCTCACCGGCCTATCACTACGAGCCCGAGACCAACGGCTGCGCGGAGAAGTTCATCCAGACCCTCAAGGAGCAGGTGCTCTGGATCGAGCGCTTCGACACCTTCGAGGCGCTCAGGAACGCCGTCAGGGCATTCACCGTCACCTACAACCACGAGTGGCTACTGGAGCGCCACGACTACCGCACACCCATCGAAGCACGCGAGCACCTGCTCAACCAGGCACTCGTGACATGATCAGCTTGTTCACCACAGTGTCCGGTGAACCGGGGCCGGGGCACGCGCAACTGGCGCAGTACGCTCAGCGCATGAGCGAAGATAGCTGGAGCGTGACCGAAGATGCGGAGGCAGGCGGGGGCTCGATCTCCGGTTCGCTCGGGGAGCTGACGCGTCAGTCGGCGACCCTTCTGGCAGACATCGTCTGGCACCCATACCGAAAGCGCCGATCGGTCGGACGCGATCTCGTGAAGCTCCACGCTGATCTAGCGGCGCTGCGCAAGAACGGCGCCGAGGACGATGGCAGCCCGTGGGGCGACGGAATCCCCTGGAACACCGCCTTGTTCTAGGTTTTGGGAGGCGCGGAGGCACCGGCCCGTGGGCTGCCGAGGGCATGTTGTCGCCGGCTTCGTAAGAGGACGACGAGCGCCCGACAGCGCTCGCGCCGCGCGTACGCTAGCCCCGGCACGTCGAGCGAAGCCTCCTCAAACCTACTCATCCCTCCCGCGTACGCTAGGGCTGTGGCGCGCGTACAAACGCCGGATCGGAGCTGCGTGCCGCCCAAGCCCCGCCGGGCCGAAACCTGACAGGAAAATAGCGTTCAGGCTGCCACTGCCTCGTGCAGGGTGACGGTGTGCCCGAGCGCTTCGAGCTGGGTGATGAGGCGTTTGGTGGTGCGTTGAGGGTCGCGTTTGCGGAAATAG
>JBEKGK010000015.1:0-38533 GCA_050012835.1 Solirubrobacteraceae bacterium
GCCCTTCAGGTCACGGCAGCGAGGGACTGCGGTTGAAGCTGAGCCACTGCGCCCGGACGGTCCTGTGACGAGGGACTACGACGCTGAGATCGCAACGACGAGCGCGGAGGCCGAGAGGCTCAGAGGGCAGATGTCCGCGGCGCTGATGGCGTGGCTCGACGTGACCGCGCCGTGGGCGGCAGGGTTCTGGGAACGCTCGATCGCCGAGAGCGTGAAGGAGGAGCCCGACGCTGTGGTGGCTCTCGGCGAGGACGCTCGCACAGCCGTCAAGGACGACGCCGCGGAGCTCATCGCGAACGTTCGTCGGCATATACAGCGCCGCATCGTCGATGATCGCAACGAGGACTGGCCGCACCTCAAGCCGCAAACGGACTCGCATGATCGTGCGTTCCGTCGAGATGGGGCAAAGGGGCCCTTCGATGCCAGCATCGTGCAGGGCGAGGCCTCGGCGCCGGAGGTCGTCGCGGGCCGCTTGAACGGCGTGCTCGGCGACATCGCCTCGGTCTTCGCCCACCATGGGTTCCAGCTCACTGGCTTCGAGCACGGCGATCCCTTTGGCCACAAAGGACGCTGGCATCCCAATCGCGAGCACAAGCCGCATTGGTCCGAGGAAATGGCTGAAACGATGGCTATCTATGCCGAGCTTCACGACCGATATGTCGCGGCGCTGGCCGAGCAGGAGGATGTCCGGCGCGAGCAGCAGCGGTTCGAGGCGAGCCAACTGTGGGACATCGCCTGAGCCTTGCCCGAGCGCTTGAAGCGCGTGCGGTCGGGCTCCTCTCTACGCGGGCTCGAGGTGCTCGCTCCTCAGCCAGGCGAGCGTCGCCTCAAGCCCGGCCGCGTAGTCGACGCGCGGCTCCCAGCCGAGCATCTCGCGCAGCTTGCGATTGCTGAAGCCCTGGTTGCAGCCCAGCACCTGCACGGCTTGACGGGAGAGCAGCGGCGGCGTGCTCAGACCTGTGGTCCTGCGCAGCAGCCGGTAGCCGTGCTCGAGCGAGAAGCCGATGCTGCTGGCCAGCCAGTAGGGCAGGCTCCACCGGGCCTTCGGGCAGCCGAGGCCCGCGGCCAGGTCATCGGTGAGCTGCTTCCAGGTGACGTCGAGGCCGTCGCTGACGTTGAAGGCGTGGCCCGGCGCGGCTTCGTGGCGGAGCGCGAGCAGCGCGGCATCGATCAGGTTCTCCACGTAGCACAGGCCCGCGACTGTGCGACCGTGGTCGACCAGGAGCATGTGGCCGCCCTGGATCGCGCGCGCGATCTCGCCGATGACGTCCTTCGAACCGGGTCCGTAGACAGTCGCCGGGCGGAGAATGACGGCGTCCAGCGCCGTCGTCTGTTGCACGCGGCGGACTTCAGCCTCGGCGTCCAGCTTTGTCTGCGCGTACCAGTTGCGAAACCGCGTTGCTGTGTATGTCTCGTCAATCGCCGCGCCGTCGGGGTGGCCGTAGACGTCCGTGGTGCTGAGATGAACGAAGCGCCGCACCGACGCGCCGGTAGAGGCTTCGAGCAGGTTCCGCGTGCCTTCGACGTTGGCGCCCACGATCTCCTCCGTGGTGGCCCAGTCCGAAACCAGCGCGGCGCAGTGGAACACGTGATCGCAGCCCGCCACGGCGCGGGCGAGCGAGCTCGCGCTCTCGAGGTCGCCGACCGCGGTCTGCACGTCGAGCTCCTCGAGCCGCGAGGTGTCGCTGCTCGCGCGCACCAGGCAGCGCACCGGATGGCCCTCCTGCACCAATCGCGCAGCCAGACGCCCGCCGATGAACCCGGTCGCACCCGTGATCAGGCAGACGCTCTCACGCGACGGATCGACGGGGCTGCCGCGAGACGGCATCCGCTCGCTCACGGGGACTTCGTGCGTGTGCGGCGACGGAGCGTCGTGGTGGCGATGTCGCGCACGACGGCCAGGTTCTTGCTCGAGCTGCCGTGACACTCCGCGAGCACCGCGTCGAGCGCGCCGAGGAAGCTTTGCGCCTCGCTCTCGGAGAGCGTCAGCGGCGGCAGCAGCTTGATCACGTCGTTCTTGCCCGCCGCCATCGTGATCACACCGTGGTCGCGATGCAGCGGGATCACGATCAGCTGGGGAAACAGACCCTCGCTCGCCATGTGGATCAAACGCCAGTTGAGCCGCGCCATGCGGGTGCTCGGGGCGCCCAGCTCGATCCCGATCATGAGCCCGCTGGCGCGAATCTCCTTGAGCATCTCGTAGCGCTGCTGGAGCTCGGCCAGCCCGTCGCGCAGCACGGTGCTCATGTGCGCGGCGTGCTCGACGAGGCGATCGCGCTCGATGACGCGCAGCGTGGCCAGGCCCGCCGCCATCGACAGGCGGTTGCGGCCGAACGTCGACTGATGCACGTAGGAGCGCTCGAGCGTGCCCACGGCCCGCTGGTAGATCTCGCGGCTGGTGACCATCGCGGCAACCGGCATGTAGCCGCCGCTGAGCGCCTTGCCGACGAGCACGAAGTCCGGCTCAAGGGCCCAGTGCTCGAGCGCGAACCACTTTCCGGTGCGTCCCAGCCCGGTCTGGATCTCATCGACGACGAACATCGTGCCGTAGCGCCGACACAGCTCCTGCGCGCCCTGCAGATAGCCCTCGGGCGGCAGCGTCACCATGCGGCCCTGGATCGGCTCGACGATGAAGGCGGCGACATCCTTCGCGCGCAGCTGCGCCTCCAAGCGCCCGAGGTCGCCGAACGGCACGCGCTCGCAGCCCGGCAGCAGCGGGCCGAAGCCCTCCTTGAAGAACTCGTCACCGACGAGCGACAGCGGCCCGAGCGTGACGCCGTGAAAGCAGCTGTCGCAGGAGATCAGCCGCGGCCGACCCGTAGCTGCCCGCGCGAACTTCATCGCCGAGTCCACCGCCTCGGCTCCCGTGCTCGCGAAGAACACCGCGTCGAGCCCCTGCGGCAGGCGCCGCGACAGCGACTCGGCGAGCATGCCGGCCAACGGCGAGTAGTGGATCTGCACGCCATCGACGAGGTCAGCGGCGAGCGTGGCCTGCAGCGCGTCGCGTACGTCAGGATGGTTGTGACCCAAGCTGGCGAACCCCTCGCCGCTATGGAAGTCGAGGTAAGCGCGACCCGCGGCGTCGTACAGATAGGACCCCTTCGCCGATACGTACTCCGTGTCGAAGCCGAGGATGCCCAGCACGTCGACGAGCGATGAGTCGAGATGCCGCGCGGCCAGGTCCAACGTCTCGCCCGCGCGCGCCCTGGCGTCCGCGACCACACCGAGGGAATCGACGGGCTGGGTGGTTTGCGAGTCGGCGTTCATGACCATCGGAGCGTCATCGGTTCTTCGGCGGCCCGATCTTGGCTATTCCGACCCGATGCAGTCGCTCATGCCGTATGCCGCCGCGAGCGCGCTGTTGGCGGCGACGGACCGCTTGAGCGCCTGCTCGGCGGCTTCTCCGAGCGAGTTTTCCTGGTTGTCGGCGGCCTTTGCGATGCCGCTGGCGTCCGTGGCCTCTTCCGAGAGAGCGCTCAGCAGCCCTTCGATCGCTCGAGCGTCACCCGCGGGCCGTCCCAGCGCCCGCAGCTTGCTCTCCGCCGCGCGCGAATCGGCCACTAGCTGGTCCACCAGCGCGACGAAGGCGGTGTCGGCGGACTGCGCGGGCAGCCCTTTGAGCGCTTCTTGACGAGCCTTCAGAAGCTTCTCCTGGGCGCTGAGCGTGTGGCAGATGGCACCCGCCTGCGCGACGAAGCGCGCCTTCGTGGTTGGTGGTCCCTGGGCCGTCGTGTGAGCGGTCGCGGCCGGCTTGCCGGCGGAGCCGCAGCCCGAGAGGAGCACCGCGGCAGCGGCCATGGCGAGCCCGAGCGCAGGTCTGAGCCGGTCGGGCATCGCGTCAATGCTCCCACACACGCGGTCGTGGTGGGTTCGGCGCTCGACTGCCTGCTACGCGGCTACTTCCTCGGGCACGGCGTCTTGACTGTCTCGGTGACGGTCTCCGGTTTCGATTCTTCGCCGTTTTCAGCGAAGATCACTTCGGTCTTGATCGGGAAGCCGCCCTTCGGGCACTTCGTAGTCGGGACGCGGCCGTAGTAGACGTCCTTCTTTGGGTTGTTCTTTGGCCCGATCGCCGAGCCCGCCTTGACGGTGATCGACTTGACCGACGCGTACGGCGCCCCGGGCACGCTCGCGACGAGCGGCACCTTGGTCTTGAGCTCCGGGCCGTAGCCGCCGCTACCGCCGAGGTTGAGGTACTTGCCGCCGGAGAGGATTTCCAGCGACACCGGTGAGTGGCCGTCGGTGAAGAACTCCAAGCCGCCGCCCGGGGAGTAGAACGAGGACAGTTCAGCGGTCTCTTCGACGCGTTCGCCGCCGAACGTCACGTAGCCGAGCACCGTGCCGATCGGGCCGGCGGCCGAGCCCTTCGGGCACTTGATCGGGCCGAACTGTTCGAGCGTCGCCGTGCTGCACGTCGGGAAGCCGCTCGGGTGCAGCTTGGTGCCCTTGGGCAGGTACACGTTGACGCCGATGATCGGCGGCGGCGAGCCCAGGTATTCGGTGCCCGAGATCTTGTATTCCGCCTGCACGGCGGCGCCGGCGCCGGCGATGTTGCCCGTGCCCTTGTAGCCCGGGATCGGCACGGCCACAGCTTTGAAGTTGACCGTCGGCAGGGCCGACGCGGCGCCCGGCAGGGCCAGCAGCGCCAGGCCCATGGTGGCGATAAGGGTGAGTGCTCTGCGCATCGGATTCCTCCTCGTATTGACGGGCCGGTCGGTGTGCATGGCTTGCGAGCTACCCGCATCGCGTCGCGGCCAGTCCCACAGCTTGAACACGCCGACCGGCATTCAAGTTGCGCGGTCGATCTCCACCGTCGCCGGGAGGATCCCCAGGAGCGCGTGCGGCTACGGCAGGCCTGGGTCCGGCGCGCCCAGCTTGGTGACCTCGGGCGCCTCGTACGGCGCTCCCGGGCAGCCGCCGAGCGCGAGCACGCGCATGCCCTCGCCGCCCGGCCAGATCTTGCGCTTAGGCTGCGGGCCCACGCGGATCATCGTTTCCGGGTCGAGCGCGAGGCGCTCGCCGTCGAGCTCGATCTCGCCGGAGCCGCGCAGCACCACGAACACCTCCTCCTGGCCGCTGTCCGCGTGGTCGTGCTCGGGGTACTGCTCCGCGTTCGGCGGCAGGTCGATCACCTGCATCCCGAAGGACTCGACTCCCAGCGACGCGCGCGCCCGCTTGAACGAGCCGAAGACCACCGCCTCCATGTCGTCGATAGGGCTGATCGTGTAGTCCGGCATGTCGCCTCCTGTAGCTCGTTGGCCGGTCGCCGCGACCGGTCGGGTCGGCACTGCTAGTCGCTCCGCCGGTCGCCATAGCGGTCGGGGCCGCCATTAATAGCACGAACGTTCGTGCGTTACAATGGGAGCGAATGGCGACGAGGGCGGCCACGACTGGGACGACGAAGGCGGCCACCACTGGGACGACGAAGGCGGCCACCACCGGAACGACGAAGGCGGCCAGGACCAGGGCGAGCATCCTCGAGCGCGCCGTCGACATCGCATCCGTGGACGGCCTGCAGGGGTTGACCATCGGCAGGCTCGCCGACGAGCTGCGCATGAGCAAGAGCGGCCTGTTCGCGCACTTCGGCTCCAAGGAGGAGCTGCAGCTCGCCACCGTAGAGGCGGCCGCCAAGCGTTTCTACGACGAGGTCGTCGCTCCCGCCCAGAGCGAGGCGGAGGGCGCCGCGCGCCTGCGCGCGTACTGCGAGCGCTACATCGACTACCTGCAGCGCAAGGTGTTCGCCGGCGGCTGCTTCTGGGCGGCCACCGCCGCCGAGTTCGACGATCGCCCCGGCCCCGTGCGCGACGCGGTGCGCGCCGGCGTCCTCGGCTGGATGCGCGAGCTCGAGCGCCAGGCCGCGCACGCGGGCGTCGACGACGCCGCCGAGCTGGCCTTCGAGATCTACTCGCTCGGCCTCGGCGCCAACGCCTGCTCGCGGCTGCTCGCCGACGAGCGCGCGTTCGCCCGCGCGCAGGGCGCAATCGAGCGCCGGCTCCCTTGACCGCCGCGCACCGACACGAGCGGCGCGTGATCCGCATCACAGCGCCGACGGCTCGCCACCCCGCGATCCATCTCTATTGACTTAAAAAAGGGGCAGTCGAGCGCCTATGGTGGACGGATGGTCCCACAACACCCTCGAGTCGATGGCACGTCGGAGGGGCTGTGGTCGCCGGCGCGCCGCGGGCTCACCGTCGGGCTCGTGCTCAGCACCACGCTGATCGCCGCCGAGGCGCTCGCCGTGATCACGATCATGCCGCGCGTCGCGCGGCGGCGACTGCCGCTACACGAGCTCGACGGCGCCGACAGCGCCGCGGCCGAGGCGGTCGCAGGCGTTGTCTGAGCGCCCGCGCATCCTGCTGGTGACCGGCAGCACCCGCAGCGGGTCCACCAATACCGCCGCGCTACGCGCCGCGCTCGACGCCGGCGAGCAGCACGCCAGCGCCGTGCTGTACGAGCGCCTGGCCGAGCTCCCCGCGTTCAACCCCGACCACGACCACGAGCCGCTGCCGCCCGCCGTGGCCGACCTGCGCGAGCAGATCGCCGCCGCGGACGGCGTGCTGTTCTGCACCCCCGAGTACGCCGGCGCGCTCCCCGGCAGCTTCAAGAACCTCCTCGACTGGACAGTCGGCGGCGGCGAGATCTACGGCAAGCCGCAGATCGCGCGGGTCGTGCGCACGTTCGTGGAGCAAGTCGCCGCTGGGGCCGCGTGACCGACGTGTGGCTGCAGCGCGAGCTCACGCTCGACCCCATGCCGCGCGGCTTCCACCTCGTCACGCGCGACGTGCTGGCCGCGCTGCCCGAGCTGCGCGACGTCGACGTCGGCCTGCTGCACCTGCTGATCCGCCACACCTCCGCGTCGCTCACGCTCAACGAGAACGCAAGCCCCGACGTGCGCCGCGACTTCGAGGCGTGGTTCAACGACGCCGTGCCCGAGCGCAGCGCGCTGTGGACGCACACGCTCGAGGGCGCCGACGACATGCCCGCGCACATCAAGGCATCTCTGCTCGGACCCTCGCTCACGTTGCCGATCAGCGGCGGAGCGCTGGCGCTCGGGACGTGGCAGGGGATCTACGTGTGCGAGCACCGCGACCGTGGCGGCGCGCGCTCGCTGGTCGCGACGCTCTGGGGGCAGGTGCAGGAGCGGCGGTAGACTACGACGCTCTGCGCCCGTAGCTCAGCTGGATAGAGCGTCGGTCTACGGAACCGAAGGTCGGGAGTTCGAATCTCTCCGGGCGCGTCCGCAAAATATGGCTGATTTCCAGGGCTTCTGTGCTTTTGGGCGCGACCAGACTTGGATGCTGATGCGGTGTGGGTACCACAGTTGGGTACCAATCGAACGGCTTTGGGTTCGCGAATACATACGGCGCCGGGCGTCGCCGCCTGCCGTCGCAGCGCGCGGGGCTGCTGCACCGCACGACGGATGGCTCGTATTCGAGACGGTCTGCAACTCCATCTGATCGCGCTGACCGCGCGCGTCATCGGGTTTAGATGGGCCGAACTCGTCCCGACCGGCGGGTCGTCTCGCTCCTAGCAAAGCTGAGTAGCTATGGGCAGAACGAGCTCATGTAGTGGTCACGGAACCGGCCGGCACTGGGGTGCTCCGAGCGCGTCGATGACCCGAGTATGCTCCGGCACGCTGGGAGTCGTATTCCAAGTGTCCGCCAGCGTGAACGTAACTGTCCCGGCACACGGACAGGTGTCTGCTTTGCTAAGGCCGCGTCCGATCTGCGCCGTCTCGGGTAGTGCTTTTGCCTCCGGTAGCGGAAGTGGATTCCCTGCTAGACAGGTTGGGTTGACCTGGGTGCAGGTTACCCGTGCCCGACTGGCACGCGCCCCAAGTGAAGCGAGCGTTGACGTCGCGGGATGGTGGTAGCTGTTCGTCGTGCCGACACTGATGACGTGATGGGACGCACCGACCGCGTCGAGGATATCGGTGAGAGACATCCGTCCTTGCGCTTCCGGTAGCCATGCTCCATGGTGCGGCAGGAGGAGAACATCGGCGTGGACATCAATCCCCCTTGCTCGGATGCCGGCCCAGTCGCGTCCGTCGGAGTCTCCGGCGATGAGGAAGCGACGTCCCTCGACCTCAAGACGCACGACGAGTGAGGCGCGGTTAGGGTCATCACTGACCAGGGCACCCATTACGGCACCGTGCGTTGGCCACAGCAGACTCCAACTGACGACGCCGACGTTACCGCTGTCGTTGGTCAGCCCAGGGGCGAGCGTCGTTCCTTCGTCTTCGAGCTCAGCGAAACCACGTAGCGTTGCAAGCAACTTGCTCCGGGCGGCGGCGTCGACGGGAACGCGCCGTCCAAGGTTGACGCGAACCTCGTCCGTTCGTATTCGACGTGCGATCTCAAGCGTGTCACCGAAGTGATCTTCGTGCAGGTGGGTCAAGAAGAGTACCGTGATCCGCTCTGCGCCCTCCTGTGCGAGGTGCTGTAGCGCCACCTCACCACCGCCGTCGGGACAGTCGATTAGCACTGCCGCACGGGAGTCGGTATCGATGGCAACCGTGCAATCGCCTTGGCCGACATCAAGGAAGCTGACAGTCGCGCGTGTGCTCAGGTGATCGCCTCCCACGGAACCAGCTCGGCCATGTCGAGATAGCTGCGGGACTGGAAGCTATAACGTGCGTGGGCTAGGTCTTCCCCGCTGACCTCTACATCGAAGGTGGCGCCGAGGCGACACAGCCAACCGGGCATACGCTTGGGAATCTCTAGCCACACTCCCTCGTTATCGGTGATTCCCTGAACCCAGATGCGCAGGCGCCCTTGGGTCACCTCCAGCACGGAGCCATAGCGGCGGCGTATCGGCTCTTCGCTGAGCTTGCGTGTGCCGAGCGGATGGAACCGTGCTCGACCCTCGGGTGCCGGAATGCCCGCAAAGTGAGCCGCGAGGGCATCGCTGGCGGTAGTTGGGAGCCCATACGCGGCAAGCGTGGCCGACTCGATCTGCTCAAACAGCAGCGGATCAAAGTGCTGGTCTGTCCCCGCGCGCAACAGGCGCGAGCCGATATCCGCTAGACCTGCCCAGTCAGCGTCTGGGGAGGGGACCGGAAGCTCGCGCAGCAAACGCACGCCATACGACATCTTGCTGTCGAGGGCGTCGATCCAGCAGGATGCGAGCGCTGAACTGAGGATTGTCGCCAGAGCGCAGAGATCGTGAGTCTCTTCAGAGCGAGGGATGACGCCGCTCAGCGTCTCCCGGAAGATGACGCCGATTGGGTCGTGTCGGATCACCAGGCGCCAGGGGTTATCGGCGGTTCGCTTGGCGGATACCAGCAGCTTGGGTCGAAGGTACTGCGCCGGGTCGGTGCTGGAACGGTGAAAATCGTCGGGGTAGTTGACGGCCTCCGTGTCCTGCTGGCGTACCGGCGCGAAGGGCGGAATCTTTTTCGCGAGACGCAGGTAAGGAAAAATGCCCGAACCGTCTGGGATACGACCCGGGAGAGGAACCGGGCCAGTAATGACTTCGGCGATGCTGTCAAGTTTCGGGAGTCCTGCGAGAGTCGAAGCGAATGCGTCCAAGGGGCCTCGTAGAAGGGTCGTGCCATCCAGTCCGTCGCCCGACACGGTGAGGTAGGTCTCGTCAGGCTCTTCCTCCACAAGAAAGCGGTCCTGCCATCCTGGGCGGGAGAGGACGCGGCGGAATACGAAGTGCTGGGGTGACTCGTCCTTGCGTGCGAAGAGCACGCAGGGAGCCATCGAAGATGAGCCGAATGTGTCCGCGGGCAGACGCCACAGCTCGAATATCGCGGCATGTCGGGCGAGATGATCGCGCGAGTCGCGGCTCGTCGCACTCGCTAGCCAGGTGGCGGGGAGAATGACGGCCAGGAAGCCGCCTGGTGCCACAAGCTCCAACATGCGCTCTAGGAAGTGGTCGGCAAGCTCGTCGCGTCTGCCAGCCTTGGAGCGTGTTCCCTTCCACGGCGGATTGGAGATGACAACGGTAGGCTGCAGGGCACCGTCCTCGCTCGTCTGGGCGAGGGCGTCTCGGACGTCGATTTGCCACGAGTCGCCTTCGGGCAGGCCGTTGAGCAGCAAAGCTAGGCGTGCGATCTCTCGCGCAAACGGGTCCGTATCGAAGCCGCGCATGTGCGAGCGGATGTAACTATGGCGTTCCTTGGGGAGGAGACTACTTGGGGCCGCCTCGCCAAGACGGTCTTGGGCGGCGAGCAGTAGAGTCCCAGAGCCGCAGGCCGGGTCCAACACTGTGCGCTTCTCGGGTGCGAGCTCCTCAAAGGGTACGTGGCGGACGAGGGTACGTGCGAGCTCGAATGGTGTGTAGTGGATACCGAGTCGGGTCCGAGTGTCGGCGTCTACGAGCGCATTCTCGTAGACCTCGCTGACAATCGCAGGGTCTACGCTCGCGTAGTTGACGCCCTCGCTCAGCAGAGCAATCACACTCTCCACCAGGCTTGCTTCATTTCTCCCGAGGTCTGACCCAAGCCAGCCAAAGTAGTCTGGGTAGGTCTCCAGCGCAAAGCGCAATGCACCCTGGGGTGACGGGTCGCTTCCTGCAAGCTTGTCGCGAACCATGAGAGCGCCCGCTGCCGCTAGAACAAGCCGGGCGTCAGCGGCAGGCTGAGGCACACCTGACCGACGTTCGCGCGAGAAGGCCATGGCCTCTTCGACTCGTTGAGAGAGGCGCGCTGCGACGTCTCTACGTGCGCGAGAGAGCAATCCGACGTCGATTGGGAACAAGCTCAGTTGACGTCCTGCGCGCTTTGCGGCTAGCAGTGCGTTCGGGGCAAGTTCGCTGCGCAGTCTGCCCTGCGTGGCATCTAGGCCGTCATAACCCACGTCAGCGAGCACACGTGCGTCCCCAGCGGGACCAGAGACCGTCCATATCTGCATGTACTCGGGTCCAGCAATGACGCCCACGGGGGTGGCTAGAACTCGTGCAAGATCAAGCTGGCGCGGAGCGAGAACATCGAGCCCGTAGGCTAGACCTCCGACTATTGTCGCGGTCGTCATGTCGTGCGGCACCGTCGCGCCGAATCCAACAATGTCGGCGGTCTCAACCGAGCCATTGGTCCACACGGGGAAGTTGGCTGCGAGCAGCTCGTCGCTGTACCCCAGCTCCCCGAGGAGCCCGCGAAGAGGGGCCGCTCGATCCTCGACGGCCGCCTCGCCTACGGATGCCATGGCGTCCTCGCAGGGAGTGGACCGGAGTAGGGGACTGTTGTTCGGGGTCTGGGCATACGAATGTGGGGGGCGTGGAGCTCTCCAGCGACCGCCCGTTGCGAAGGGATTTTCCCAGCCGGGTAGCGCTGTCTCATAGAGAGTAAGGCCCACTCCCGACACCGCAGTCTCGTAGACCCGCGATCGAAAGGTCTCAGCGGCTTCTCTTGGCTCGCTCGATGGCCTGTGCTAGTTCGGGGAGTGAGACACCCAAAGCGTCGATGATCTGCATGACGGTTGCCCATGCTGGTGCGCTTTTGGCCGACTCCATCCGGCTGACGGTCCCGACGGTCGTATCGGCCCGGGTGGCGAGTTCTTCCTGCGTCAAGCCGCGGGCCTCGCGTAGTTGCTTGATCGCCAGGCCAAGTGCTCGGTCCGGTGGGAGCGGCGGCGGCATCGACCGGAGCCTCGCAGGCGCAAGGGCTTACGTCCATGCTCGTATCACCTTGCGCGTAAGCGTTATGCTTTACGCGCAATACAAAGGTGCCCCCGCGCTGCGTCAACACACCTTCCCATGCAGCCGGAGGATATCCCGCGAGTAGCGCCCCCTGTCCTGGCCATCTACGGCCAGGAGATCGAGAACGAGCCGCTGGCCGATGAGCTGGCGCTCGACGGCTACGACGTGCGACTGGTCAGCGACCCCGCGACGCTCGGCGAGGTCGATCTGGTCGTCTTTGCTCACGCGTCGCACCGGGGCACAGCGCTCGGCGGTCTACGAGCGTTGCGTCAGGGCACGCTCGCGGGCTCCGGTGCCCGTGTCCTGTGGGTCAGCACGACCGCCAACGTCACGGACACGCTTCGAGCGTTCGAGGCCGGCGCCGATGACGTGATCCGAGTGCCGTTCGTGTACGCCGAGCTGCTTGCGCGGGTGCGCGCGCTCATGCGGCGTCCGACGGGCGAGACGCCGCCGGTGATCCGCTGCGGGGCGCTAACGATCCACACGGCGACGCGGACGGTGATCTATGGATCGACGCTCGTGGAGCTGCGCAGGCGCGAGTACGCGCTGCTGCTCTACCTGGCGCGCGAACCAACGCGCGTCTACATCAAGGCCGAACTGCTGCGTGGAGTGTGGGGATACCCGTCCCAGGACATGACGCGGACGGTGGAGTCCCACGCCTCGCGGCTGCGCCGCAAGCTCGCAGCGGCGGGCGCGATCGGATGGGTGTCATCGATCTGGGGCGTCGGCTACTGCCTGGCACCCCGCGCACAACTACGGACAGGAGGAACACATGGACAAGCGAACAGAGCTGATCCGGTTCGGCGAACACCTGAGACGGGCGCGCGAGCAACAGCGGCTGACCGTCGCTGAGCTGGCCGAGAGAAGCAGCATCAGCCCGACCCGTGTAGCCAAGCTGGAGGCCGGCTTGACGGACCCGAGATTTGACGTGCTGGTCGCATTGTCTCGCGGCCTGGGAGTCGGACTATCCGCGTTGATCCCCGAGGACAATGAGGACCGCGAGGGGGCATAGCGAGTCTGCGGCCTGGCTCACGCGGCGTGGACCGCTACGCGGTCGCGGTGCGCGGTGGGGATGGGAAGGCCATCCTCGTGCATGACTTCGAGATACGCCTCGATCGCCTCTTGCGCTTTGGCGCGCGCTTCCTCGATCGTCTCGCCCTGCGTTGCGACGCTCGGCAGCTCGGGCACGAACACGCTGTGGCCGCCTTCCGGCTCGGTCACGATCACCACGTCAAACTCGCGTTGCGCGCTCATCGCCAGCAACGGTACCGCTCCGCCGAGTCCCACACGCGCCCTGGCTCCCTCCATCCCGCGCGGTCCCCAAGTCTCCTGAACAGACTAGATGCACCTTCGGAGCGGACCCTAAAGTGGGCCTCGAATTCGTTGGCCGGTCTCGCGGACTTGGGGTCAGTAACCGGCAGAAGGGGCACCAGAAGGCCCTCAATGTCGAAACTCGGAGGTTCCGCAATGAGCAGTCGAATCAAGATCACGCTTTCCGACGACATAGCCGCACGGTTGGACGAGCTGGCGGCAGCGTCCGGGCAGCCGGTCGCGCGTGTCGCGGGCCAGATGGTCCGCGACGGACTCGGGAAGCTCGCCGCCGCAGCGCGCGGGAACGGAAGCGAACCAGTGGACGAGTTGACGATCACTCGGGCGCCGTGGCTTGAGCCTTACGGCGGTGATCGTGAATGGCGACAGTTCATGTGGGGCTCGATCGTCGCGCTGCGTGGGCGCTATCCCGACGAGCTGAAAGGGCTCAAACAGGGTTGGTGGACCGACGAATCACAGGTCGAGACGCTGTGTGCGCTCGCCCACTGGCGTCAGATGCTCGACGACGGAGGGCGCGATCCCCGTGACGAGTTGGACTTCCAGCTCAACGTCGTTGAGTTCGGGCGCAGGCTCAAGCAGGCGGGCGGCGGGGTGACCAAGGAGTGGACACCCGGCGTAGTCCCCGACGAGTGGCGCTGAGAACGCCTGCGGAGGGATCAACGGGCACCGAGGGGCACGCCCGTATCGCAGGCAGGGGGCGCGCAAGGCATAGAGGCGACGCCGGCGTCGGGAGCCGTTGCGGCCGGGTGGCCGCCGCTACTGGCAGCCGGAGGCGTCGGCTTCGCCTCCTTGTCCATGTGCGGCAGCGAGCTCGCCGGGCGCTGGTCAAACTCGCTGGCCGGTTGCCCGCCTTAAGGGTCTATACACGTGTGCGACAGACCAGCCCACACGACAAAGCAAGAGAAGACCGGCTGGAACCACCGGACGGCGGCCAAGGCTCCCGGCTGGACGCTCAGGCACGGCCCAGACGGCTGACGGCCGACGACGTGATGCTGGCGCGTGAGGTCGCCGGCTTGCTGCATACCCCAGTCTCGACCGTCGAGGACTGGGCACGCCGCGGCATCCTGCCGAGCGTCAAGATCGGCAGGCGCAGGCTCTACATCCGCGAGCAAATCGAAACAGTCCTGACTAAACGCAGTTGACGATCAGGCGATGACGCCGGCAAGCTGGAGGGTGCCCCACGCGAGGTTCTAAGCGGGGAGCAGCTCGCTCATGAGGTTCGACTTGAAATAGCTGGAGTGCGTCCGCTTGATCGTCTCCAGCGAGTCCGCGCTGAGAAGCACGACATCGAGATCCTGCCGCACGGCGGCCTCCCGCTCGGCCGCACCGTAAGCCACCTGCGCAGCCTCGTAGTCGCTGCCGAACGGCTTGACGGTCGTGCGACCAGACGCGACGTTGCGCGTGACTAGGAAGTGCCTGATCTCGTCGATGGAGAACCGCGGCGCCTCCACACCCTTCGCTCCCTGCTTCACCGAGCAGCCCTATCCGTGGCCTCGGGCAAGCTCGACGTGAACGCCGCCGTGAACACCTGCGCCTGCTCAGACGCCGGCCGCGCGTGCAGGTAGCGGCTCGTAGTGGCAAGCGCGCTGTGTCCCATCGCCTTCTGGATCGTGACCACATCGACGCCATTGGCGGCCAGCAGTGACCCGAACGTATGCCGCAGGTCGTGGAAACGCAGCGGTCGAACGTCGGCCGCGACCTGCGCACGCCGGTAGCGACGGCGCAGCGCCGAGTCATCCAGCGTGCCCCCGTAGACGTTGCAGAACACGAGGTCGTCCGGTCCCGTGTACCGCTCGCGCCTGCTCATGCGCTCGAGCGCTGCGGCAGCCTGGTCGGCCAAAGGCACGCGCCGCACTCGCCCCGACTTCGTGGAAGCCTCGACGCGTGCGCTCAGCGCGCGAGCGATCGTCAACGCGGACCCCGCGAAATCCACGTCGCGCCAGCGCAACGCCAACAGCTCGCCGAGGCGCAGCCCGGCGTATGCCGCGACCCGAACGAGCTCGGCGTCCTGCTCGTCGTCGGCCCGGCGTGCGACCCTCTCGCTGCTGGTCATCGCGGGACGCGATTGGTCGCGGTTCTCGCCTGCAGCGAACGCGCGAGCGACGGCCTCGACCTCCTCCGGCGTGTAGAACACGAGCGCGTCCGGGTGACGTTCGCGGCGCCGGTCGGCGTCGCTGGTCGGGTTTGCCGGCAGCGCGAACGTCGAGGGCTTGCAGCCGTAGTTGAAGACGGCGGACACCACGCAGCGGTACTTGTTCACCGTGCGAGGAGACGCACTCGACGCGCTCACGGTCGCCAGCACGTCCTCGACCTCCCGCGTGGTGATCTTGGATGCCGGCCGATCGCCAAGGCCCGCCATCACGTGCCCGTTGGTTGCGCCTTTCCCGCGCTTGTAGGCCACGCCGGGCTCGGCCAGGATGCTCTCGTGGTCGCGCAGCGTGGACGGCTTCGCGCCGCGCACCTCCCTGAGCCAGCCGAGATAGGCGTGGGCGACCTCACGGAATGTCACGCCGCGCGTCCTGCGTTCGTGCTCGATACGGTCGCGGTCGGCCGCTTCGGTCACGTACTCGCCCGCGATCCGGGCGGCGGCCACGATCGCCGCCTTCTCGCTGTAGGAGCCATCTGGCACGCGGCCACGGCGCGCACGCCAACCGCCACTGTCAGGATCGCGCTCAAGCCACGCCGGGCCGATGCGCCGCTTGACCTGGCGCCCGTAGTGGCGGAACTTCGCCTCGTAGAACGGCTGCCCGCCTTGCTCGCGGACGATGACGTTGGTATTCGGTGTCCTCGCCATGCCGCCATCGTACAAGGCGTGGGTACCGCCTGGGTACCACGTTCTACGACGATGGCGTGTGGGTACCGCTTTGGGTACCAAACCGGCCAAATCTCATGTGGTAGAGCTAGGTCTTGTCGGTCTAGATTGCCCCAATCTACGCGGTTCGGCGTTGGGCGATCGGTCTACGGAACCGAAGGTCGGGAGTTCGAATCTCTCCGGGCGCGCTCGAAACCCCAATAAATCACATCACGAGTCGTTTCGAGTATTGCGAGAAAGCTGGTAGGCTGGGGTGAACAGGCAGGTGCGCTTCCCGAAAGCTGATCCAGTGACCGCGACTCGAACGACACGCAGTATCACGGCCGGTACGGCCCTCGCTCCGGCGCCCAGGGAGGCGCTCGGTGTGGAGCGTCGTGCGCGTGAAGCGTTGGCGGGTCTACAGGATGAGGCGATGGTCGAGGTGCGGATCTCCGCCAAGGCGGCGACCAAGGCGCTGGTGCCCGTGGGGTTGCTGCGGCGCTACCTGGAGGCGCAGGAGGTCGATGGGCGTGAGCTGTTGGTGTTCGATTCCGATGAGGAGGTTTCCTCGGAGGTTGCGGCGAGCATGCTGGGTGTCTCGCGTCCGCATCTGAACGAGTTGCTGGATATCGAGTCGATCCCCTACAGGCGGGTCGGCAATCAGCGTCGTATACGCGTCGCCGACATCCGGACGTTTCATGAGCGGCGCGAGCAGGCCCAAGCCGGGTTGCGCGTGATGGCGGAGGTCACGAATGAGTCCGCCGACGGCTGGGCTCGCTGACCAAGGCAGGACGCATCGGCGTCGATGTGTGCTGGATGCCTCGATCCTGTACCAGGAGGTGTTGCGCAACCTGCTGCTGTGGGTCGCGGCCGAAGGAGGCCTCGAGCCTGTTTGGAGTGAGCGCATCCTCGAGGAGACCCGCCGGAACCTCATCCAGGACGGTGTCCTCGAGCCTGAGCAGTGGGAGCGCTTGCGAGGCGCCATGCTCGCGTCCTTCCCCGCTGCGATGCTCGACCAAGCCGCGGCCGATGCGATCGAGCGAGACATGCCCAACGAGGAGAAAGATCGTCACGTACTCGCCACGGCCGTCGCAGGCGACGCCGAGCTCGTCATCACGAGCAACCTCCAGCACTTCGAGCAGGTTGACCTGGAGAAGGTCAGCAAGCGCGCCGCCTCACCCGATCGGCTGCTGTGCGATCTGCTCGCCACCCAGCCGTCGGTGATCGAAGCCGCAATAGAGCAGCTCGTGACGGTCATGCGGACGCCGCGTCCCTGGACACCCGCAGAGCTGCTTGGCCGTCTCGCGGGCCTTGGACACGGCGACGCGCTGGCCGCACAATTCGCCGCCCAGGCCGCGGCAAAGCTCAACATCCAGATGGCATCCCCACCCGAGCAAACCGCAGGCCAACGCGGCGAGTGACGATCAGTCGCGTTATCGGACCTCGGCGCGGACCTTGGGGCTCCGCTCGCTCAGGCCGAAGTCAGGCTATGGCCTTGCCGCGCCTCGCCCGTCAAACCATGTCCCGAAATATGTCCCGAACTGCGCAAATCTGAGGGGCACTGAGCCGCACTCAGAACCCTGAGAATGGCTCTACAAAGCCAAAAGCAACGCCTCTTGAGCCACTACGGAACCGAAGGTCGGGAGTTCGAATCTCTCCGGGCGCGTAGAGGAATGACCTGCACACCGACAGGTTTGCAGGTGGAGGAAACCGGAAGCCCGAGAACTTCCTCCCGGGATTTCCTCCCGAGCTGAGTCGAGCGTATCGGGGTATCGGGGCCTGCTGGCATCATGCGGCGATGTTCGCGCGATGGCGAACGAGGCTGACTCGGAGATGTCTGTGTCGGTGAGCGTCCCCACGTCCTCATGAGCGGCGCGGCGTGGACGCTTGAGTTCTACGAGGAGGGCGGCCGGGAGCCGGTGCTTGACTTCCTGCGCGGCCTGGATGAGCTGAAGGAGCAGGCGTTGGCGGCTGCGCTGCGCAACGTGCTTGCCTATGAGGGCATTGGGGTCTGCGGCTCCTCGTGGGGCAAGTGGGTGCCTGGTGCTCCAGGCATCTTCGAGTTTCGGGTGCGCCATGACGCGGCGACGATCCTGCGCGAGCGCGGCTTGCCGGTCCCCGAGCATCTGAAGGAGAGCAGTACCCACATTCTGCTGCGCGTGTTCTGCCATGCCCACGGCAAGAAGGTTGTCCTGCTGCTGGCCGGCTATGACAAGGGCAAGGAGCCAAGCGCCAAGCGCCAGAACGCGGAGATCAAGCGGGCCAAGCAGCGCCTGGTGCGCTGGAAGGCTCAACAGCGGGCCAGCACCAAGCGGCCGGCCGGCCGGGGCCAGTCTCGCGGCAAGCGGCGGTCTTGACAAAATATGCGGTATTCTGCATAAGTACTCCTGGACGACCCGACTACTGGAGTTCCGTGATGGCCACGAAGTTCGACGACTACATCAGCGAGGTTGAGGAGAGGGCGAAGGCCGGCGGCCCGGAGGCGCTCGCGCGCTGGGATGCCTTCAACGCTCACTACGCGATGGCTCGTGAGGTGCGCGAGCTGCGCAAGCAGCGCCATCTCACGCAGAAGCAGCTCGCCGCCGCGTCCGGCATCAACCAGGCCGAGATTTCGCGGATCGAGCGCGGCCAGACCAACCCGACCGCCAGCACGCTCGCAGCGCTACTGGCGCCGCTGGGTGCCCGTGTCGGAGTAGTCCCGCGCGAGAAGCAAGACCTCGCGCACGTGTAGGAGGGGTCCCGGCAACGCCACCGCCGAGCCGACGAGCAGCAGCGCCTTGATTCGCTGCTCATTCCGGGGACCTCGCGTGCGTGCAGGTTGACGGCCTGCGCGTACGCGGTGGCTTGCGCCTTCGTGATGGACATCAGCGCCCGCGACGCGGAGCTGTGGCGCTCGAAGCTGACGTCGCCTCGGCACCCCCAGCCGCCGCCAGCGCGCTGAAGCCTCGGTTGCCCCATGTCACAACCGCCGCCTCCCGCTGCAATACACGGTTGTGAGCGGTCAAGCCCGGACGGATGAGCAGCTCCTGCGTGAGCCGGCGAGCGACCCCGAGGGCTTCGGCGTGTTCTACCGGCGCCATGAGCGCGTCGTGCTCGGGTTCTTCATGCGGGCGACCGGCAGGAGCGAGCTCGCGCTCGACCTGACCGCGGAGACGTTCGCACGTGCGCTCGAGTCCCATCGGGGATTTGACCCCGGTCGGGGAGAGGCACGGGGCTGGCTGCTCGGTATAGCCAGGCACGTGCTCGCAGGGAGCCTCGCCCGCGGGCGAGTGGAGGCAAGCGCGCGCGCTCGTCGCGGGATGGCATCGCTCACGCTCGACGAGCGGCTCGTCGCCTCGATCGAGGAGACGGCGAGCGGCGTCGCGGAGGATGCGGTCGAGGAGTGGCTGTCGGCTCTGACCCCCGAGCAGCGCGTCGCGGTGCGAGGACGCGTGATCGAGGAGCGCTCCTACCGGGAGCTTGCGGGCGAGCTCGAGTGCTCTGAGGCTGTGGTGCGCCAGCGGGTGCATCGCGGACTGTCGCTGATACGGAAAGGCTTGGAGGGATCGCGATGACCGAAGCGCATGATGAGATGGATCCTCCGAACGCTCTCGTCCCGCAGCTGGAACGCGAGCTCGTGGACGCCGCGCTGCGAGCCCCGCGCCTCGTTGCGCGCGGTGTTCGCGGTCGCTCTCGGAGCGCGAGCGTGTGGTGGCGCTCGCCGCTACTCGCAGCCGCTCTCGTGGTCCTGGCCTTCGGGGCTGCTGCGCTGGCTGCCCAGCGACTGCTCTTGAACGGAGCCCCGGTCACGCTGCCGCGCGGTATCCCGTTGCAGCCACGCAGCGGGTTGGGAGTGCCATTGCCCCGCAGCTCGTCAGCCATCCTGCTGCAGGTGAGCGATCCAGCAGGTGGCCCGCACTGGGGGGCGCGCTTTGTCGCCACGACGCGTGGATATGGATGCCTGCAGTTCGGCCGTGTCGTGCGGGGAGAACTCGGCGTGATCGGTCAGGACGGCTCGTTCTCCGACGATGGTCGCTTCCACGCGCTTCCACTGGATTACCTGGAAGGTCCGTTCCCGTGTGCGCCGCTGGACGCGCGCGGGCACGCGTTCGCGGGCGTCTTCATGGATGGAACACCCGCGAGCGCACAGGTGGTCGAAGAGTCGTGTTCGGCCCGCGGCGGCCTCACTCACGCTCAGCAGCCCGTGTGCCCGATAGCCGACGAGCGGCTGCTGATGGCCGGTATGGCCGGACCGCTCGCGCGCACCGTCACCTACGCTGAACCTGACGGGGAGCTGCACACGGTCGCCGCAGTTGGACCGCAGGGCGCCTACCTGATCGTCGAGCGAGCACCGGCGAAGCTCGGCCTGGAAGGAGGCGAGTATGAGCCCGGTGGGCCGGGCGCGGGAACCATCCGCCAGATCACCTACGCCAACGGGCAGGTCTGCAACACCGGTCAGGAACTGGGGCGCACGGCGCGGGACTGTCCGGCGGCCGGTGAACAGCCGATCGCCCAGCCGGGCGTCACCGCCACCAGCGTCGCATCCCCTGTCTCCGTTCTGCTGCGAAACCAAGCGGTGCGCATGCGCTACCAGACGGAGGTGCTTCCGATGTTCGTCATCAGCTTCCGCGCCCGCGTTCCCGTGACCAGCGGCGCCTCCGGGTACTTCATATCGGTCAGCTGCGGCGACACGAGCCAAGAGGGTCCCGTCTTCTCCGACGTACGCCGCGGCCAGCTCATCACGCGGGACATGGCCCAGAACGGCTGCCGCGGCACAGCCCACATCCGCGTGCTCTACCAGTACGGGGGACACACCGGCGGACTGCCGTTCAGCCCTGGCGGCACCGGGCTCACAGTGGGCACGCGAACGATCGTCGTCCATTAGAGGGGATGCCGCAGAATACGATCAGCGCGGAACAACCAATGAGCTCAGGCACCGGCCCCCAATGGATCTCACGCATCGCTCCACTCGTCCTGGCCATGTCGGCCACGGCGCTGGCGGCGACCGGCGCATCCGCAGGCGAGCCGCCCGATTACGAGCACCCGGTGATCCTCGCGAGCAGCCCGCCATCCGTCTGTCGCGTGCCAAGGCTGCTCGGGCTCGAACGTCGCTTTGCCCGAGACGAGCTCGCGCACCCGACGGTCACCGGATGCGAGCCCCTGAAGCTCACGCACGTCACGATCCGCCGCACGCACCGGCGTGCGCCGCTGATAGTGGTCTCCCAAGCCCCGCGCGCGGGCACGCCGACGGCGGGGCACCGTGGCGTGAGGATCACGCTGGAACCCGCTCCACCCTTTCCCAAGCACTGCCGGGCGCCAACGCTCTACGTGGTGCCGATCGACACCCCCGAACTGATCGTCTGGGAAGTCACGCGCTTCGGCGCCGAAGAAGGCGGGCTGGGCGAACGCGTCGAGACCTACTACGCGTGCGTTCCACCCAACGGTCCGAAGCGGGTCGTCGGCGAAGGCGGCGAAAGCCCGCTCAAGCTGATCTCGGCCGGGATGTTCATCGCCTTCCCCGAGTATTACGGCGGAAAGGGAGGCGGCGGTGAGTCGCTGCATCTCTACGACGTCCGCACTGGGCAACCGACCGAAATCAGCGTCAGCCGCTACACCGAAGGCTTGCAGAACGAACCGCCGGCAGCTGAACTCGTCGCGCTCGGAGAACCGCTGGGCATGGGCGCTGAAAGCGTCGCGCTGAACGCCGGCGGCGATCTCGCGTGGGTCGGCGAGGAACAGTCACCTGGCCATCCGCACGAGTTCGTGCTGTACCTGCGCGACCAGCACGGGATGCGCAAGGTCGCCGTCGGCTCGGAAATCAGCGGTGTCGCGTTCAGTGGCTCGGAACTGACCTGGAACTTGGCCGGAGTCGCTCAGACCGCGCCGGCCTGAGCGGTCGCGGACACGCGACGCCCTTCAACCCCTACAGTCAGGCCGGTGCCACCGCTCTACTTCAGCCACCCCGCGTGCCTGGAGCACGATCCGCGGGCGCACATGCCCGAGCACCCCGATACGCCGGAGCGGCTCGTGGCGATCGAAGGCGCGCTCGCGGTCAGTGACTGGCTGGGTTGGGAGCGCCGCGAGGCGCCCGCCGCGACGGAGGCGCAGCTGGAGCTGATCCACAGCGCCCGCCATGTCCGGCAGATCCGGGAGCTGTCGCTGGCCGGCGGCGGCGCGATCGATGGGGACACGTTCGTCGGGGAGCCGTCGTATCTCGCCGCGCTCCACGCCGCAGGCGGTGCCTGTGAGATGACGAGGGCGCTGATCGCCGGCGAGGCGAGGCTGGGGTTCTGCGCCGTGCGGCCCTCGGGCCACCACGCCGAACCGGATCGCGCGATGGGCTTCTGCCTGTTCAACAACGTCGCGCTCGCAGCCGAGCTCGCGATCCGCGAGCTCGGCGCCGCGAGGGTGTTCGTGCTCGACTGGGACGTCCATCACGGCAACGGGACCGCCGAAGCGTTTCGCCGCCGCTCGGACGTCCTGTTCGCGAGCATCCACCAGTCCGGGATCTACCCCGGCAGCGGGTCGCTCGGCGATGTTGGCACGGGCCCGGGCGAGGGCTTCACGATCAACCTCCCCGTACCCGCCGGCTCCGAAGAGGACCTGTGGCTGTCGCTGATCGAGCACATCGTGGCGCCCGCAGCCGAGGCGTTCGAGCCGGAGCTCGTGCTCGTCTCAGCCGGCTTCGACGCTCACCGCGAGGATCCGCTCGCGGGCTGCCGCCTGGAGACCGCCTCCTTTGCGGAGATCGGACGCCACGTGCGCGACCTGGCCGAACGGCTCGACGTGCCGCTCGGCGTGGTGCTGGAGGGTGGCTATCAGCCCACGGTCCTCGCGCAGTGCGTGCTCGAGACGCTCACCGCGCTCTCCGGGGATGAGCCGCCGCTGTCGGCGGCACCCGAGGCGCTGCTGACCTCGCGCGCGGCGGCGCAGATCGCCCGCTACTGGCCGCTGTGAACGACGGCCCGTAGTTTTCCGTTGCGTCACAGCGGCCCGAACCGGATGGCCGTGGCTCCGGCGCGTGTGAGGCTTGGGGCATAGTGAGAGACACACCCGCCAGCTCCCCGTCGCACTCGTCCGAGAGCGCCGACTCGGCCGGAGCGACGGTGGTCCGGTTGCGAGATGGCGCGCGGGTGACGGTGCGTGCGGCTACCGCTGAGGATGAGCCCGCGCTGCTGTCGTTCCTGTCCGGGCTTTGCCTGGAGGCCAAGCGCCTGCGCTTCTTCACCGGCGCCGCCGACATGGTCTACGCCGCGCACCTCGCGGCAGCCACCGGCACCGATCGCTATGGGCTGATCGCACACGACGAAACCGGCCTGACCGTCGCTCACGCCACATACGTCAAGCTCGACGACGCGCGCGCGGAAGTGGCGGTCGAGGTGGCTGATCACCTCCACAGTCGCGGCCTCGGGACGATCCTCATCGAGCAGCTCGCCGCCGTCGCCGAGGCGCGCGGGATCGCGCGCTTCATTGCCGAGGTGCTGCCCGACAACCGCGCGATGCTGGACGTGTTCCGCGACGGCTTCGACGCGGACCTGAGCCTCCACGACGGAACCGACACCGTCGAGTTCTCCACCGCGTCCTGGCGGCTCGCGCACGAGCGCTTCGCGCAGCCGCCCACCGCGGCTGCGCGTGACTCCGGCTGAGGCGCGCCGCGGGACGACGCGGTCAGCGATGTGCAGCCGCGGGCGCGTCCAACTCCGTTCAGCTTCGCTGCACGATCAGCAACTTGTTGCCGTCGGGGTCGCGGAAGAAGAACATGGGCGGCACGGGGTCTCCCATGCGCATCACGGCCTCGTCCACGTCTACTCCCTGCGCCTGCAGGCTCGCGTGGTCAGCGTCGACGTCATCGGTCCCGAAGGCCACACGGGTCTCCACCCCCGTGGGCTCTCCCTCGCGCGGGGGCACGATCGCGATCGTCGTCGCCGCGCCCGGCGGGGCGACTTCCACCCAGCGCATGGCCTCGCCCATGGGTATGTCCGCGCGCTTCTCGAAGCCGAGCTTGCCGGTGTAGAAGTCGATCGCCCGGTCCTGGTCGCTGACTGGGACGATCACCGTTGCCACCTGGCTGATGCGGGTGCTGGTCTCGGTGCTGCTCATTTCAGTCCTCCTACTGATCGATTGGCCGGAGCTTCCATCAAGTGAGACGTGGCATGCGCGCGAAACTCATCGCTTCGGTTGCCACAGCGCGATCTCGCCGCCCGAGCGCGTGACCACCACGCTACGCCAACCCGCGGGTCCCTCGCGCGGCGCGAGCAGCACCGAGGCTCCCAGCAGGCGCGCGCGGTCGGTCGCCGAGTCGATCTCGTCCACCTCAACGTACGGCAGCCACAATGGGCGTTCGACCGGGCACTCGACGATGCCGCCGCCAAGCCGCTCGCCGCCACCGAGCCGGGCGTCCGCGTCGGGCCGCCCGTCCAGCTCGAGCGCGAGATAGGAGCCGTGGGCGGTGTCGATCCGCTGTGCGCGCCATCCGCAGAGCTCCGCGTAGAAGGTACGCGCGCGCGCAAGATCAGCGGTGTGGAGCTCCAGGTGCACCACGCGTTTGATGGCTGCGGGCCTCATCTCTTGAGGATGTGACCGGTACGAGCGCTGGAAGTCATCGCTGCGATGAGCTCCGTGCCGCGCACCGGTCTACCCTGATCGAGGATGCCCACAGCTTCGAGACCCGGGACAGCCGAAGAAGATGGCCTGCTCGAGCATGCGCGCGCAGGCGAGCAGGCCGCGTTCGCTGGTCTCGTCGAGCGTCATCGCGGTGAGCTGCACGCCCACTGCTATCGGATGCTGGGATCCGTGCACGACGCAGAGGATGCGCTGCAGGACACGCTGCTGCGCGCCTGGCGCGCGATCTCGCGGTTCGAGGGGCGTAGCTCGTTGCGATCGTGGCTGTACACGATCGCAACCAATACCTGCCTGGATCAGATCGCGCGGCGGCCCAAGCGGGTGCTCCCGATCGACTATGGCCCGGCCACCGACCCTCACGTGGGACCCGGCGAACCGCTCGTCGAGTCGGTGTGGATCGAGCCCTACCCGGACGAGATCATCGGCGTGCAGGACGGCTTCGCCGCACCGCACGCGCGCTATGAGCGTCGCGAGAGCGTGGAGCTGGCGTTCGTCGCGGCGCTCCAGCACCTGCCGGCGAGCCAGCGAGCGGTGCTGATCCTGCGCGAGGTGCTCGGCTTCTCGGCCAAGGAGGTCGCCGAGTCGCTCGACACGACGGTCGCGTCGGTCAACAGCGCCCTGCAGCGTGCACGCGCCGCCGTACGGGAGCGCGTGCCCGAGCAGAGCCAGCAGGCCACGCTGCGCGCGCTCGGCGACGATTCCGTGCGTGCGCTCGTCGGCCGCTACGTCGACGCATGGGAGCGCGACGACGTGCAGGCGTTCGCGGCGATGCTCACCGAGGATGCGACCTTCGCGATGCCGCCGCTGGCCAGCTGGTACGACGGCCGCACCGCGATCGAACGCTGGGCGGCGGCCTGGCCGCTCGCGGGCGCCTGGCGCTGGCGAGCGTTGCGCAGCACGGCAAATGCTCAGCCGGCGCTCGGCTTCTACGCGTGGAATGCGCGGGAGCGCAGCCATCGTCCGTTCGCGCTCAACGTGCTGAGCTTCCGCGGGGATCGCGTCTGCGGCGTCACCGCGTTCATCGCGCGCTCCACCGAGCCCCGCGATCGCGAGGTCTTCGAGCGCTATCCGGACGAGCCCGTCGATGCCGCGAAGGTCGACGACGTGTTCGAGCGTTTCGGCCTACCCGCGCAGCTCGACTGAGGCGCCGGAGCGGCGGGCGGCGCGGTCGGGCGAGCGCGCCCGCCCGCGCCCGCCCGCGGCTGCTACCGTTCACGCACTAGGTCGGGCGCTCTGCCCGGCATCGCAGTGCCAGCGCGTAGCCTTTGCTCAGCAATCTCCGCGTTAGCAGCACTAACTACGCAGGAGGAATGCAGAATGGCTACAGGAACAGTCAAGTGGTTCAGCGACGACAAGGGCTTCGGGTTCATCACTCCCGACGACCAGTCGAAGGACCTGTTCGTCCATCACAGCGCGATCGTCGGCGAGGGCTACCGCTCGCTCGCAGAGGGCGCGAAGGTCTCCTACGACGCCGAGGCAGGCGACAAGGGGCCCAAGGCTGGCAACGTTCAGGTCCTGTAGCGCTCTTCGGCCGTGACGTTTGCGGCGGTGAGACGCACCGTCGCAAACGGGAAGTTGTGGTGCGCGTCGGGCTTGATTAGCTGTTTGTGGTCCACTCGAGCCCGGTGAAGTAAGCAGCTGAGGCTGTGGCCGGTGCCCGCACGGCATCGACGTCCTCGTCCGTCCCGCGCCATCGGCTCGCGTCGACGTCGTCGTCAGTCCTGCGTCGATCGACGCCTTCGTGTACGAACGTGTCCGCGTCATGGGGCACCGCCCAGCCGTCCGCTGCCTGGCTGTGATCGGCAGCGGGGCCGGTGATGAGGCTGTCGGCTACCGGTTGCGCCGCGAACGCCCCTCCGAGCTCGAGCTCGTCAGCGTACACTTCGCCGACCAGGCGCTCGGACGCATCCGGCTCGAGCGCCTGGCTGTTCTGCGCCCATGCGGGCGCGCCGAGCTCGCCGCCTTGGGGCCACACCGGCTCGAGGACCTCGTGGTCAACCGGCCACGCCGGCGCGAGCACCTCGCGGTCAACCGGCCAGGCCGGCGCGAGCTCGCCGCTCTCCACCCAGGTCGGCGCGTCTGCCTCGCCGCCATCCGCCCACATCGGCTCGACTACCTCACCGTCCTGCGCCCATGCCGAGGAGACGAGCTCGTCGTCTGCGGCCCACGCGGGCGCGCCGACCGTGTAGCGGAACTGCCCACTCTCGTCGGTCACCCAGAAGGCGTCGCCGTCAGCGGTCGCCTCGTACAGGATCGAGCGATCGTAGTGCTCGGCGATCCGGACCAGCGCGTCGATGTCCGCGACGTCGATCACCGCGACCCCGGGCAGCTGCGAGACGCGCGCGACCGGGACGATCAGGCGCCCGTAGCGCGCCCGGATGGTGGCGGTCTCGTCTCGGCGTTGAGGTCGAACGAGCGCGAGTATCGGTTGAAGGAGCGCGAGTATCGCCAGTACGGCGCCGACGAGCACGGCAATCGCGGCGAGCGCGATCGTTCGCGCCGTCGCTACCGACAGTCGCGCGACGCCCAGTGAGAGGAACATCGGCTGGGGGCGCGTGCCGGTCGCCGAGCCGGAGCTGGACGAAGCAAGCTGGCTCGTCGCCGGCTGCGCCGCGGCGAGTGCGCTGCCCCCGGAGGCGGCCGGCCGGAGCTCGGCTTCTTCGAGCGTGAATTTGACTTCCGGCGAGAACGTGGCGTGTATCGGCACGAGATCGCTGACTCCGGTGGCGCTCACGTGCGGGGTGATCGTCAGCGCGTAGCTGCCGCGTGCCTTCGTCGTGGCTTCGACGTTGTGCAGCAGCGCGAGCAGCGAGGTCAGGTCGAGCGTTCCGGTCGCCAGCGCGTGATCGCCTCGGAAGTACGCCGGTGGCCCGAGCGCGAGCGTCGTCTGCCAGCCGTTGCTCGAAGCGATCGTCGCGGACAGCGAGGCCTTCCCCTTGAGCGAGTGCGCAGCGGCGGTGTGGAACACGTATCCGAAGCGCAGATCGACGGCGTTCAGGACGTGGGTGAAGAGCGGATCACCGGTCACGGCGCGGTCGCCGGCGTAGACGGGTCCCGGCGCCGCGTCGGCCGAGTAGGAGAAAGTGCCGCTCTGCTGGTAGGGGATCTTGTAGGGGCGGCGCTCCGAGGGCGCGCGGGTAAACGCGAGCAGCGCGAGCGCTACGAACGGAAGCAGCGCGACGAGGCCGATCGCGAGCACGCCGAAGACAGGGCTGACGGCGTGCTGCGGCAAGTGAGTGGGCGGATGCGTATTGCCTTCGCCCGTGCGCCTCTCCCTGCCCCTGCGCCGCCGGCGTCGCGTGAACGCGGCCCCGGTGAAGAGGAGCATCCCGGCTGCGATCAGGATTCCGACGAGCGCCGGCGAGCGGATGGACTGCAGACGCGCGCCGGCGCCCGGGATGTGTAGCCACAGCGCGCCGATCAGCTGGCTGGCGGCCGGATGTTCGAAGTCGATGAAGTTGTTGTTATCGCCCTTGAATATGTATCGGCTGCCATCGCGCCCGATGATCCTGTGCAGCACGACCGTGTGGAGCATCTTGTTCTGGTAGGCGACGATTTCACCGACGCGATAGCTGCTCTGGCTGCGCACGAGCGCCAGATCGCCCGTGTGAAAGCGAGGTTCCATGCTGACCCCGTGGGTGACGACGTAGCTCGTGGAGCCGCCGAGCGGGGCCGGGGCGAAGTAGAACCACAGAGACCCCAGGACGATCAGTCCCAGAGCGTAGGAGATGAGTTTCTTGGTGTGACGAGCTCGCATGGCGGACCAGTTGCGACGACTTCGGATGGCCGATATGAGGTGCGGAGCGGCCGGGCTGTTCCGGCCGCTCCGCACTGTTCATCTTGGCTTAGCCGTTATTCGACTACCACTTTGCCTTCGCTGACGGCGGCGACGGTCAGCTGCAAGCCAGCTGCGTTCGCGATGCCGGGAGCTTTGAACGTACAAACGATTTCCGTTTGTTCTTTACCTTTGATTGCGACGTATTCGGTGTTCGGGCAGTCGACCCAGTCGGCCCCTGTCGGGGCGGCTGCGGTCAGGGCGACCTCGACGTCCGACGGGTTCAGATTTTCGGTGCTGGTGAGGATGAAGTGGACTTTCGTGATGTCGATTCCTTCTGCATTCCACGTGTAGCTCACGCCTGACTCGGTGTAGCCTGAGACCACTGCCTGGCCACCACCTGCAGCCTGCGCAGGAACGGTGTTGCTTGCGGTGAACGCATACGCGCCCACCCCGATCACGCCTGCGAGCACGAATGCGCACAGGCCGGCTATCTTTCGCTTACGGCTAGCGAAGGTTCGCTTGCCTTTACGCATAAACACTTCGGGCCCCCTCTATTGATTGGGATCGTGGACACAGGCGTGCCCTTTCTCAGCAGGCGCATCGACGACCCCTTAGAGGCGCTTTATGCATGCAGTGCCAGTTGCACCTATTTTCAACGGCTGCAATGCCGCTTGCAAGCGTTTCCGCGTCGAGAGGAGCCCGGTTTTGCAGGGGCGCCCGTCCATTGTGCGCGTGCGAGAAGACCGGCTGAGAAGGCCGGCTGAGAAGACCGCGCTGCCGCATCGAGGGGCTCCCCGCCACGGCGCCGAGGAGATCCCGCCACCGCACCGGGGAGAGCCCGCTACCTCGCCGGCGCGCAGGCGCGCCGCGATCACGCCCGCGGCTGACCTTGCCGGCGTCGCGCCCGCGATCTGCGTGGGTCAGCCGCGATGGCGAGCTCGACGGGCGTCGCGGCGCCAGGACCGCTCCCGGGGGCGCGCACGGCGCCGGCGTGGCGCGGTGCCCGGGGCGGGGTCAGGCCTGCCGGGATCGCGCCGGCGGCAGCGAGCGGAGGATCCGGTCCGTTGTGCGCGATTTGTCACGTCCATGTGAACGCGGATCCGCTACACTGGCTCGCCAGCCAGGCCGGGATCGCCATAGGCGAGACACCGAGCCAGCGAGCAACGCCAGGCCCCTGACGGGCCCTGGCACGAAGGCTCTCCGCCGATCTAGGTCGGTCACTTGTGCTGCTGTCAAGCGGCCGCCTTCCGTGATATGCTTTCGCCCCTCTATGCGGAGGTGGCTGAGGAGGGGATCCCAAGCGCCCACGGGTAGCTAACAAGTCGGTAACAAGTAGCCAGATCTAGCTCAATCAGCCTTCCAAAGGCGAAAGCGAGGACCTAGGAGAATGAGACGCGTCAGGATCGTACTTGGGTTTGCCGCCGTCGTGTGCGCGTTCTGCGCTCTTACGGCAACGGCATTTGCGAAAGCGCCGAAAGAAAAACACTTTTACGGTGAATTCACGGCCAGCGCGGTTGGGAAGACGTTTTCACCTGCAGAACCCGGCCTCACGAAGGGCACGGGGACACTCGAAGAACTTAAGCTTGCGCAGCTCACGATCACCTGTGAAAAACCGCTGACGACGAAAGGCGAGGTCGTTGCGGCACGATCCACGGAATATTACACTGAACTGTCGTTCAAGAAATCGAAATGCCATGCCGTCAGGACGGAAGGCCACACGGTGGAAGAACCGAAGATGAAGTTCACCGAGCCGCTCGACCTCGAGTATCACGCTGCGGGCTTCGCCGGCCTTGGCGGCGAAGGCGAACCCGGCCTCGAAGTCAAGAAAGAGGCAGACGTCTCGTTCAAAGTGGCGGGTGGGATCTGCGTGGTGAAGATTCCGCCGCAGCTCGTCCCGGGCAAGGCGGAAAGAAAACCGGAACCGGGGGAACCGTACGAAGCGGCTGAATACTCGCGGACCTCGGAAGAAGTCGAAGGCGGCAAAAGGAAGAAAGAACTGTTCCCGGCTAACCCGCTCACTGGCCTCCTTGCTGGCGAACAGGAATACATAGAAATCGCCGACTCGTTCGGCAAAATCAAGACCACCGAGCAGGTGACCGAACACTGCTACGAAAAGGGCACGGCCAAAAAAACTCAGAAAGAAATCGAAGAAGAAGAAGCGAAAACGGGCAAACCGGACGTCATCGAATACAACAAAGGCGTCCTGAAGGCTGAATTCGAAGAAAAGCTGACGGACGGCGACCTCGGATTCACGACCGAAGAAGCGTAGTCAGCGACACTTGAGCGGACACGTGCGGTGGCAGGCGTTGCCACCGCACGTGTAGCTCTACCGGGGCGTGGGGAGCGCGGCGGTCCAGCGGCCGGCGCTCCTCACGCCCCGTTTTGCGTTGGCGGATGTTGATTACGCCGCAGGGGCGAGCACTGGCAGGCACTGCCCGTGCTCCTTGGACTGATACATCGCCGCATCGGCCCGCTTGACGAGCTCTTCGGCGGTGACCCGCTCGTCGCCCGAGCACGCGACGCCGACGCTCGCGCCCAGCTGGGCGCTTGCGCAGGAGAGCTCGAAGGTGCCGCACAGCGATTCGCAGATCCGGTCGGCGGCGCGCATCGCCATCTCCGGACCGTGGATGTCACGCAGCACCACCAGGAACTCGTCGCCACCGAGGCGCCCGACCACGTCGCTGTCACGACTGGCGAGTTTGAGCCGCTCGGCGACCAGCACCAGCAACTCGTCGCCGGCGGCGTGCCCGAGCCTGTCGTTGACCGGCTTGAAGCGGTCGAGGTCCACATACACCACGCCGGTGCGGCTCGAGTCCGCACGCTCGAGCTCGCGCTCCAGCGTGCCGAGAACCGACGAGCGGTTGTGGCAGTGGGTGAGTGGGTCGAACGTGGCGCGCCGCTCGAGCTCCTGGCGAGCGCGGGCGCTGTCGGTGACGTCGAGCACGCACGTGATCGCGCCGTTGACCTCACCGTTCGCGCGCAACAGCGCCCGCAGGCTCATCAGCGCGCGGCGCCAGGTTCCCGACGGCAGCGTGATGTCGACCTCGACGTCACGGTCGACGCCCTCCCGGAGCACCTCCTCGAGCGTCGCGTCGAGCTCTGCGCTGCTCTCCTCGGTGAGTGTGTGCAGGAGAGTCGCGGCGGAGGCGGCGGGCGCGTCGGACTCCTCGGCTGCCGCCCGCGGGTCGCTGTGTGCGGCCGGTGCGTCGGAGCCGTACAGGATCTCCAGCAGCCGCGCGTTGTTGTAGACGACGTTGCGATCGATATCGAGGTGCAGCAGCCCGACGGGCATCGCGGCGGTCAGGCGGCGCAGCAGCTCCTCGCGCTCCTGCAGCGCTTCGTGGGCCTGCATCTCGGCGGAGATGTCGATGATCTCGACGAGCACGCAGCTGCGCTCGGGGTCGTGCAGCAGGTTGCGCAGCGTCGTGTCGACCCACATCCACGTCCCGTCCTTGCGCTTGCGGCGCAGCCGCGTCTGCTGGTCGCGGCGGGTCGAGAGCACCGCCAGCCAGCCCTCCACGGCGCGCCCCTGATCCTCCGGGTGGATCTGGTCGAGCACCGAGTTGCCGAGCAGCTCCTGCTCGCAGTAGCCGAACATCTCGGTGAAGGCAGCGTCGCAGCCCAGCACCCTCGCGCCCTCGTCCTCCATCAGCGCGCAGAAGCGCGGCGCCGCCGGGGTCAGCTCCTCGGTCTCGCCGGCGCCGTCGGCCTCCTCCTCGCTGGGAATAATCACTCCCAGCAGCACGCCGTGCATTTCGCGCAGATCGAGGAAGTGCAGCGTCGTCCAGGTCGATGGCTTGCGCAGCAATCGCACTTTGTCGGCTGCCGCGCCTTCCTCCTGGGCGCGTAGCCACAGCCTGACGACCGTGGCACGATCGGCACTGACGACTTTGTCGACCAGCGCTCGGCCCTCGATCAGGTCCTGACCCCAGAGCCCGATCGACTGCGGCACGGGCACGATCAGCCCGTTGCCGGCGAGTCCGCACACGAGCGCGTCGGGGTGCTCGCGCAACAGCGCTTCGGCTCCGAGCGCGACTGACTGGCCGTCTCGTGCGGTCGATGCGTCCATGTCGCTATTCGAGATCGGTCGCTGGACGCCCCGACATGAATGCTGAAACAGCGCTTGGACGCTGTGATGAGACGCAGGGCCGGGGACGTCATGTCGCCGAGACAAGGGTCTCGAGGGTCCTCTGGGATGCGCAGGGGAGACATCTTCAGGGGAGGCCTTGACCTTCCAGATAATTCTGATAAGCTTCGTGAACATTGCTCGTGAGCACGAACGACGGACTCATCTCGTCTACGGCGGATCGGCAATGTAGATCCACCTGACGTTTCTCTCCTCCCTGGGGGGCGGCTGCATGGCCGCTTCCCAGACCCTCCACGACTGGGCCGGCTCCCCTCGCCGGCCCAGTCTTTTTCCTGGGTCGGCGGGCGTCCGCCCGCGCGGATCGACGCTCGCGCCGGGCATCGACCGCCGCGGCGCGCGTCAGCTGTCGGCGAACGGCGCGAGCGGCACGCCGTGGTCGCGCTCGCGCATGCCCAGCTCGTACGCGCCCCCGTGCTCGCTGCGCAGCGTCCTCGGTGCGCCGTGCGGCGGCGTGACGGTCAGCTCGACGGCGGCGACCGAGCAGTTGACCACATCGTGCTCGGCGTCGCGCGATCGGTCGCCGTCGGGATCGGCGTAGCGCCAGCCGGCGGCCGACTGCGCCGGGACGTCCACGCGCGCGTGCAGCCTCAGGCCGCGCGCGCCGGCCAGCGCGAGCGAGCATCCGTCGGGGCTCTCGGCCACACGTGTACCGCGCGCGGCGAGGCCGCCGATGCGGTGACGCTGGCCATCGAGACACAGCGCGCCGTTGGCCACCCACGGCGTCATCCGTCCGGCCAGCCGCAGGCGACCGAGCGCGACGTCCAGCCACGCGTCGGGCGCGTCGGCGAACGCGACGGCGTGCAGCCAGATCCACCGCTCGGCGTGCTCGGAGCCCCAGTTGTGCCCCACCATGCCCGGCCAGCCACGCAACTCGATCGCATCGCGCCCTGGGAGCTCGACGGTGCCGTCGAAGCTGGCCGCGGGCGCGGGGCTCGTGAGCTTCGTGCGAGGCAGCGGCGAGCGGTACAGCCACTCGGGGGAGAGGTGGTGCAGCTGCGGCTGATCGCAGGCAAAGCGCAGCGACCAGCGCGCCTGGCCGCTGTCGCCGTGCGCGTAGGCGGGACCGATGGCGCTGTCGCCGACCGCGATCCAACCACCGGCGGGGACGCTCAGCTCGTCGGTGCTCAGCTTGTGCATGAACGGGCGCCCGCGGCGGGCGTCGAACACGGTGCACCACAGCGATCCGCGCGGGACGCTGCCGGGCGGCTTGCGCACGGTGTAGCGGATCCACACGCCGACGGGCTCATCGGGGCAGACGGCGCGCAGGTAGAACGACTCGTACATCCCGGCGCGCGTCGGCGCCGCCGCAAACATGGCCTGCGTTCCCATGGCAGGCGATCCTAACCCGGCGGCGCGAATCCTGGGAGGATGCCGCGATGACGCGCCACTCACTCGTCGAGCTGCCGGCCGCGTTGACCTCGGCGCAGCCACGCACGGACGCCCGTTACGTGATGGGCGTCGACGGGGGTGCGACCAAGACGCTCGCGGCGGTGCTCGACCTGCGCGAGCGGACGCTGCACCTCGGGCACGGAGGGCCGAGCAACGAAGATGCCGTCGGCGCGCGGGCTGCCGTGCAGGAGCTGCTGCGGGCCGCCGACGAGGCGATCGCGCATGCGGACATCGACGCCGGGCAGCTAGGCGCGGCGGTGCTGGCGATCGCGGGAACGGACACGGCGGATGTGGCGCGCAACGTGCGAGCGGCACGCACGGACGCGTGGCTCGTGGTCAACGACGTGGTCGCCGCGTGGGCCACTGCGACGGGCGGCGGACCGGGCGTGGCGGCGATCGCGGGCACGGGCTCGAACGTGTTCGGCGTTGGTGGGACGGGCGCCGACACGCGCGCGTGGCGCGCCGGGGGCTGGGGCCACCTGCTCGGTGACGAGGGCTCGGGCTACTGGCTGGGCGTGCAGTCGATCAAGGCGGCACTGCGCCACCGCGAGTGCTCCGGGCCGGCGACGGCGCTGAGCGATGCGTTGCCGGCGTTCTTCGGGGAGCCGAGCGTGGAGGCGGTGGCGAGCAGCGTGTACTCCAAGCCGCTGACCAAGGGCGAGATCGCGGCGTTCGCGATCGAGACGGCCAAGCTCGCCAATCGCGGCGATGCGGTCGCGTGCGAGCTGTACGAGCGCGGCGCGCGTGAGCTGGGCGAGCAGATCGCTGCGGTCCTGCGCCAGACGGGACTCAGCGAGGGCTCCGGCGCCGGCGGCGCCCGGGAGTTCCCTGTGGGCTTGATCGGCAGCGCGTTCAAGGCGGGTGCGGTGTTCGTCGAGCCGCTCACACAAGCGATTCACGCGTGCGCGCCGCGCGCGCGAGTCGCCACCGTGGAGATGGCGCCCGTCGGCGGCAGCCTGCTGCTGGCCGCGCGCGTGTGCGGCCACGGCGATGCGATCGCAGCGGCGGAGCTCGCGCCGCTCATCGAGCAGGCGCTACGCGGCTGAGGCGCGCCTCGATCGCGGCGAGCCCGCCGATCGCACCGGCGCCCGCGCCGCACATGCGCACGGCGGCGGCGGCGTTGGCGAAGCTCGCCGCCTGCAGCGCCGATCGACCGCCGCTGAGGGCGATGAAGAAGGCCGCCGCGAACACGTCTCCGGCGCCGAGATCGTCGACGGGGTGCTCAAGCGCGGGCACGTCCAGCTCGAGCGCCTCGCGGCCGGGTGCGAGGATCGTGTTGGGACGGGCGCCGGCTGTCACGGCGACGACCGCGCCGGCCGCGGCGGCGGTGGCGATCAGCTCTGCGCAGCTGGTGCGCTCATGCTCGCTCACCACGACCGCGTCGCACCTGGCCGCCACGTCGGCGTCGGCGGGCGTCGGCCGCGTCGGCTCGATCTGGCCATCGTGCGCGCTCCACTCACGCGCGAGCCCCTGGGGGGTCAGTCCCACGAAGTCCGCGCGCCCCCGCCAGCGGCTGGGGCTCTCGCGGGCGACGGGCGCGAGGTGCAGGATCGAGGTGTCGAGCACGAGCTTCTCGGCGATCGGGCCCGCCCAGGCGAGCACGCGCTGGCTGCGATCAGAGCCCGAGCCGGCGGTGCGCAGCGTGGTCGTGTGGGGCGCGGGCAGCACCCGCAGCTCCAGCTCGTCGCGGTAGGGCTCGATCAGCTGCTCGATCTCGCGGGCGCGTCCGCACGTGACGATCAGCGCGCGCCGGCCGAGCCTGGCGGCCTGCAGGGCGCTGTAGAACGCGGTGCCGCCGGCTTGGCGCGACCCATCCTCAAGCACGTCGATCGTCACATGGCCGACGGTCGTGTAGTCGAAGTGCAAGTTGTGGTTCACCCTGTCGGTGGAGCCTGTGGGACAATGGAGCGGTAGGTGAAGGCCGGCGGCGAGCGGTGATGCGCCTGGATGCGAGCACTGCGTGATACCAAATCGAACGTGCCCGTCGCCTGTTGTTCTTGCTTGAGCCGATGATTCCCAACCTCGATCACCGTCCTCAGCTCGGGAGCCTGCGCGCCTCGTTGCTGCTGTGGGTGGCGCTCGCCCTGGGTCTCGCCCAGGCCGCGCACGCCGCGCAGCCGGCGCACGCGAAGTCGACCCGCGCGGCCGGCGCGGCGAGCGCGGTCGCGGCGAGCGCCTCGCCATACCCGGCGGGAGCCACGCGGCCGTCGTACCGGCCGCGTGCATCGGAATTCGCTCGCTCGGTGCCGTCGGGTCACAGCGCGAGCTCGAGCGGCGGCTCGCAGGCGCCGGGCGGCTCCGCGCCGGGCTCCTCGAGCGCTCCCGCCGGTGCAGCGAAGCCGACCAAGCCAGGGAAGCCGGCGAAGCCCAAGAAGCCGGTCCTGCGCGGCAACCCGGCGCGCGCGCTGGCGGCGTTCGAAGTGATGCAGAAGTACTTCTACATCTCCGGCTCGGGCCTGTACAAGGGCGAACCGTTCTCCTACCTGTGGCCGTTCTCGCAGTCGTTTGCGGCGACGGTCAGCGTGGCCAACATCCCGCATCTGGGACTGTCGCTGGCGCGTGAACTGCAGGCGCGGCTGACCGGCTTGAACTCGTATCTGGACACGGATAACTCGGGCGCCTCGGAAGGCGTGTACACGAGCACGCTGGCGGCGTTCGACGGCACGGTGGCGCCTCCGGCGGGGCCGGGTGGCACGAAGTACTACGACGACAACGATTGGGTGGGCCTGGAGCTGGTGCGGCTGTACCAGCTCACGCATCAGAGCGCGCTGCTCGGCAGCGCGGAGGGGATCATGGCGTTCGAGATGGCCGGCTGGCAGGAAGCCCCTGGGCTGGCGTGCCCGGGCGGCATCCCGTTCTCGAACGCGGCCAGCAACGGCGAACGCAACACGGTCACCAACGCGCCGGTGGCGGAGCTGGGGACGCTGCTGTACAAGCTCACGGGCGACGTGCAGTACCTGCAGTTCGCGGAAAAAGCCTACGAATGGGTGCGCCGCTGCCTGCAGCAGCCGGTCAACCTGTACGCGGATCACATCGGCGACAAAGGCGTGGTCGAACCGACGCTATGGAGCTACAACCAGGGCTCGATGATCGGCGCGGGCGCGCTGCTGTACCAGGCGACCGGCAACTCGGCCTACCTCTACCAGGCGCGCCAGACCGCGGACGCGGCGCTGGCGTACTTCACGAACGAAAAGCTCGGCTCCGAAATCCCGTTCTTCGTGTCGGTGTACTTCCGCAACCTGCTGTACCTGGACTCGATCACGCACGATCCGCCGGGGCCGGCGATCGCGCAGAACTACGTCAACTACGCGTGGCAGAACCTGCGCCTGAGCAACAACCTGTTCGTGTTCGGCTCGCCGCCGAGCGCGCAGCTGCTGGTGCAGGCGGCGATCGTGCAGATCTACGCGCTGCTGTCGACCCCCGCGAGCACATATTTTTGAGATGAGCTGGCGCTGGCGCGCCAGGTGAGCGGGATGGCGGGCTGAGAAGAGTAGGCTCTGTGGCGGTGACCGAGGGAACGAACCTGACCACGGCGGAGGGCCTCCAAGAGCTGGAAGCCGAACTGGCGGTGCTCGAGGGAGATGGGCGCAGGGAGATCGCCGAGCGCATCAAGACGGCGCGCGAATGGGGCGATCTGAAGGAGAACAGCGAGTACCACGACGCCAAGAACGATCAGGCGCACCTCGAGACGAAGATCGCGCGGCTGCGCGAGAAGATCTCGGGCGCTGTGGTCGTGCAGGAGACGTCGGACGGCGCCGGCGGGGTGGTGGGCTTCGGCTCGACGGTGGTGGTGCGCGACGAGGACGGCGCCGAGCAGACGTGGCGGATCGTCAGCTCGCACGACGCCGCTCCGCGCGAGGGGCGCCTGTCGGCCGAATCGCCGGTGGCGGTCGCGCTGCTGGGACGCGCGCCGGGCGATCAGACGGCTGTGTCGCTGCCCAAGGGCAGGCGCACGCTGACCGTGCTGAGCGTCAGCTGAGCTGCCGCGCGCCCTCGGTCGGCGCCGGCGCGCCGACAGCAGCGGGGCCGCCGGGCGTCAGCTGGGTTGCTGCGCGCCGCTGGCGTGGGCGGAGCGGACGCGGCGCATGAACCTGCTGGGCCGCTCGCGGTAGAGCCGCTTGCCCCGCCGCAGCGCGCGCTTGCGCAGTACGCGCCGGCGCTTGGCGATGATCTTCAGCAGCTGCTCGCGCGTGCGGCGCCCGGTGCGCCACGTCTGCTGATCCTCGCGCTGGCCGCGCGCGCGAAGGCGCTCGGCGAAGATCGCCAGGTCGTGCTCTTCGCCGAGCAGTTCCCCGAGCTCGTCGGCGCGGCCGGCGAGCCGGCGCAGACGCCTGCTGGAGTCGCTCGCGCGCTTGCCGGCGCGGCTGCGCTTGCTGGAGCCGCGCGACGCGCTGGCCCGGGTCGAGCCGCCAGCGCTGCGGTGGTCGAGCATTTCGGCGGCGTAGCGCAGGTCCTTGACGCGTTTGCGCCACTGATGAAACGCGATCAAGCGATTGCCCTTGCGACGGACCACACGCCGGTGGCGCCTGCGGCCGTTGCGGTAGAGGAGCTCGAGGTCCGTGTCCACGAGCTCGATGCCGGGGCTGTCGGTGAGGTTCCACGCGGCGACGCGCCAGCGGAACGCGTGCAGCGATCCGAGCACCTCGGCGCGCGCGCTCGGAGCGCTGAGCGTGAGCTGCTGCGTGCGCTCGTGCTCCGCCTGCAGGCGCCGGCGCAGCTGGCGCACCCCGCGGCGGCCGGCGAGCTTGTGCGGGTGACGCTGGATGAGGCTGTCGAGCGTGCCGAGCATGACGGCGGCGTCGCGCGCGCCCGAGAGCTGGCGAGCGATGTCGCGCAGCGCGGCGCTCTCACGTGC
>JBEKGK010000016.1:0-37379 GCA_050012835.1 Solirubrobacteraceae bacterium
CTGGCGCGCCGCCGACGGCGCCGCTGCACACCCGGCGCAGCTCGAACGGCTGTTCGCGGACTACCGCGCGACGCTGCAGCGGCTTGGGCGCGTGGACAGCGAGCAGCGCGCCGTGCGCGCCCTGGACGCGCTGCGCGAGCACCCCGCCCGCTGGGCACGCACGCCTGTGCTGTTCTACGGGTTCGACGACCTGACCAGGCTGCAGTTGGACGCGATCGAGACGCTGGGCAGAGTCGTGGACGCCGAGGTCACGGTGTCGCTCGCCTATGAGCCGGGGCGCACGGCGTTTGCGGGCCGCGCGGCGAGCTTCCACGCGCTCGCGCCGTTGGCCTCCGAGCAGCGCCGGCTACCGGCGCGAGCCGAGTACTACGCACCGCGTTCGCGTGCCGCGCTGAGCCACCTCGAGCGCTCGCTGTTCGAGCCGCAGGCGGCGCGCAGCGGGCGGACGGACCCGGGTGACGCGCTGCGGCTGCTCGAGGGCGGCGGCGAGCGCGCGGAGCTCGAGCTCGTCTGCGCCGAGATCGGCTCGCTGCTCGGTGACGGAGTCGCGCCCGAGGAGATCGCGGTGCTCGTGCGCGCGGGCGGCACCGATCTGGATCTGCTCGAAGAGGTGTTCGCGGCGGCGGGCATCCCGTTCGCGCTGCGCCGAGCGAGGCCGTTCGGGGACACGGCGATCGGCCGCGCGCTGGTCGGCCTGCTGCGCTGCGTGCCGGCGCCGGACGGGTCGCACGTCGACGGGCACGCGCAGACGGGCCAGCTGGCGGACCTGCTCGCCTGGCTGCGCGCGCCGGGACTGCTCACCATGTCTTCCGGACGCGGCGCCGGGCCCTCGCTGGCGGACCGGCTGGAGATCGCCGCGCGCCGCACGGGCGCCGCGAGCGCCGCGCAGGCGCGGGCGCTGTGGGAGCAGCGCCACTGGCGCCTGGAGACGATCGATCGGCTTGCCGAGGCGCAGGGGCGCAGCGCGGCGGCGCTGTGCGAGCGCGCCGCGCGTGAGCTGTACTGGCTGTTCTGCGCCCCAAGGCGCGCCGGCGCGAGCGTGCTCGCGCCGGACGAGCTCGACGACGCGCGGGCGCTCGCCGCTGGAAGGCGTGCGCTCGGCGAGCTGCGCGAGCTCGCGCGGATTGCGCCCGAGCTGGCGCCGGCCACGGCGGGCGAGCTGGCGCGCTCGCTGGAGCGGCTGGAGCTATCCGGCGGCAGCGGCGCGGGTCAGCCGGCCGGCGCCGTGGCCGTGCTCGACCCGCTGGCGCTGCGGGCGCGCAGGGTGCGAGTGCTGTTCGCGTGCGGCCTGCAGGAGGGCGTGTTCCCGGCGCGCGCGCGGCCGCAGCCGTTCCTGGCCGAGGAGGAGCGGCGGCGGCTGGCAGAAGTCTCAGGGCTGAGGCTCGGCGAGCAGGAGGACGTCCTGGCCGCCGAGCGCTACCTGCTGTACGCGGCCGTCTCGCGTCCGGAGGAGCGGCTGTTCCTCAGCTGGCACGTGGCCGACGACGAAGGCGAGGTCACGTCGAGGTCGCTGTTCGTCGACGACGTGTGCGACCTGTTCTCCGAGAGCCTGTATCGGGCTCGGGCCGGCAGGCCGCTGGGGGCGCTCGACGGGCTCCTCGCCGAGACCTCGCCACGAGCCGCGCAGGCCGCGCGGCCGCGAAGCGCGAAGAGCGGTGTGCCGGCAGGTGGTGCGTTGCACGATGAGCGGTTGCTCGCGCAGCTGCGCACACACGTATGGTCGCCGTCCTCGCTGGAACGGTGGATCGGCTGTCCGGTGAGCTGGTTCGTCGAGCGGATGCTGCGCCCCGACGCCTTCGATCCCGATCCCGAGCCGCTCGCTCGGGGCGGGCTCGCTCACGCGGTGCTGAAGGACACGCTCGACGGGCTCCGCCGCGAGACCGGAAGCGCGCGGCTCACGCCCACCAGTCTTTCGCTCGCGCGCGAGCTGCTGGCGCGGGCGCTCGCCGACAACGAGGCCCAGCACCCGCTGTCGGTGGCGCCGGAGCGGCGGATGGCCGTGCGCAGGCGCCTGCAGTCCGACCTGGAGCGCTACCTCGAGCACGCGGCTGCAGCCGAGAGTCCGCTGGAGCCGATGGCGCTGGAGCTCGGGTTCGGCTTCGCCGAGGGCGACGAGCGCGGCGAGGCGAGCGACCTGCCTGCGCTCGACCTCGGCGGCGGCGTGCGACTGCGGGGGCGGATCGACCGCGTCGACGTCAGCGGCGGCGGCGAGGCGGTCGTCTACGACTACAAGGGCGGGCGCGCGCCGGCGGGCGCGAGGTGGGTCAGGGACGGCAGCGTGCAGGTGGCGCTGTACATGCGCGCGGTCGAGAGCCTGCTGCACCTGTCGGCGGTCGGCGGCTTCTACCAGCCGCTCACCGGCGAGGACCTGCGCGCCCGCGGCGTGTTCGACGCAGACGCCGGAGTCGAGATCGAGTGCGTGCGCTCCGACGTGCTCGAGCACGACGAGCTGCGCGAGCTGCTCGAGCAGGCGGTCGCGATGGCCGTCGGGGCGGCCGGCGAGGCGGGCCGAGGTGAGCTGCGGCCGCGCCCGCAGACGTGCGCGTTCAGGGGCGGCTGCATGTACCCCACCATCTGTCGGTGCGAGCGGTGACCAGCGGTCGCCCGCACGGTGTCGCGCTCACCGACGAGCAGCAGCACGCGGTCGCTCGCAGAGCCGAGCCGCTGCTGCTCTCGGCGGCGGCTGGAAGCGGGAAGACCTCTGTGCTCGTGGAGCGCTTCGTCGCGGCGGTCCGCGAGGATGGGATCGCGCCCGCGCGGATCCTCGCGATCACGTTCACCGAGCGCGCCGCGGGCGAGCTGCGGGCGCGAGTGCGCGCGCGCCTGCTGGAGCTCGGCGATCGTGAGGCCGCGCGGGACACCGAGGCTGCCTTCGTGGGCACGTTCCATGGCTTCTGCGCGCGGCTGCTGCGCGCACACTCGCTGGCGGCGGGGCTCGATCCCGGCTTCGCGATCATCGACGAGGGCCTGGCGGGACGCCTGCGTGATCTGGCGTTCGCGGCGGCGCTGCGGGAGTTCCTCGCCGGCGAGCGCGGCGAGGCGGTGGACCTGCTCGCGGCTTACGGCGTCGACCGCGCGCGCGCGATGCTCGAGCAGGTGCACAGAGAGCTGCGCAGCCGGGGCCAGCGACTTCCGCGACTGCCGCAGCCGCACGCGGACGACGTCGACGCCGCACAAGCTTGCACGTTGCTGGACGAGCTGCTGCACGGCTTCGGCATCGCCTACGAGCAGCTCAAGAGCGCCCGCGCGGCGGTCGACTTCGACGATCTGGAGCTGCTCGCAGCCGAGCTGCTGGCGCAGCGCGACGGCGTGCGCGCCGCGTGGTCGGATCGCTTCGAGCTGCTGATGGTCGACGAGTTCCAGGACACCAACCCCCGCCAGCTGGGGATTCTCGCGGCGTTGGACCGCGGCAACCTGTTCACGGTCGGCGACGAGCTGCAGTCGATCTACGGCTTCAGGCACGCAGACGTGAGCCTGTTCCGAGCGCGGCACGCCGAGCTGGAGGAGCTGGGCGGGAGCGTGCGCCTGACGCGGAACTTCCGCAGTCGCGAGCCGCTGCTCGACGTCGTCAACGCGGTGTTCGCGCAGCGCTTCTCCGCCTATACGCCGCTGGTCGCAGGCAGGAGCGACGCCACGTCGCTGGAGCTGGAGATGGAGATGGAGATGGAAGTGGAGCGACGGGCGCAGGCGATGCCTGGGCTTGGGTCGGTCGTGGAGCCCGAGGTGGAGCTGCTGCTGACGGACGTCCGCGGCTGGGATGAGCGGGAGGATCTCGCCGCGTCGATCGCCGCAGGGCTGCCCCACACGCAGCTCTGGCGTCAGGCGGAGGCCAGGATGCTGGCTCAGCGGGTGGCGGAGCTGGTGCAGGAACGACGCGCACGGGCCGGCGAGGTGGTGGTGCTGCTGCGCGCGGCTGGAGACCTGGAGGTGTTCGAGCGCGCCCTGCAGCTGCAGGGGCTGCGCACGCTGGCGGCCGTCGGCGCCTTCTGGGGGCACCAGCAGATCGGCGACCTGCTCTGCTACCTGCGGGCGCTCGCCAATCCGCTGGACGAGCGCGCGCTGTATGGGGCGCTGGCCTCGCCGCTGGCGGGCTGCTCGCGCGACTGTCTGGCGCTGCTCGCCGACGCTGCGCGTGTGGGCCGACGGGGCGTGTGGGAGACGGCGCTGGGCGCGGTCGGCGACGGAGCTGAGGTCGCCGAGCTCGAGCTCGCGCCTGGCGACCGCGCCGCGCTCGCGTCCTTCTGCGCCCGTCTGCAGGGCGAGCGCGCAGAGGCCTCGCGGCGAACGCTCTCACAGCTGATCGAGCGGGCGATCGACGCGAGCGGCTACCGCGAGCACGTGCTCGCGCTCGACTGGGCTGAGCGCCGGCTGGCCAACGTCCACAAGCTGCTGCGCCTTGCGCGTCGGTTCGAAGTGAGCGAGGGACGCGACCTGCGGGGCTTCCTCGACCACGTCGAGTATCTCGAGCAGGCCGTCAAGGTCGAGCCCGACGCGCCCGTCGAGGGGGTCGAGCCCGACGCCGTCCGGCTGATGACGATCCATGCGGCCAAGGGCCTCGAGTTCCCGGTGGTGTGCCTGGCCGACCTCGGTCGCCAGCCCAACACGCAGACACCGGATCTGCTCGTGGACGGCGAGCGCGTCGGGCTGCGGCTGGTGCGCCTCGACGGCGCCGGCTCCAGTCCCGCGCTGGACTACGAGGAGCTCTGCCGCGAGCGCCGCGCGCGGGAAGCCGAGGAGGAGGACAGGATCCTGTACGTGGCGATGACGCGGGCGCGCGAGCGCCTGCTGCTGAGCGGTGCGGTCGACTTCGCGCGCTGGCCCGGATCGCGCCTGGCTCCGACGGCGATCTCATGGCTCGGGCCGGCGCTGTCGGCCGATCTTCCCGCGCTCACCGAGGCGGGCCATGCGCCTGTGCACGACCTTCCGATCGACTCCCGCGGATCGGCGGTCGTGCGCTGCCGGCTGAACGCCCCGGCGACGGTCGGCACCGTCCTGCGCCTGGAGCGCATCGAGGGCGAGCCGGCCCCTTCGAGGCGCGCTGTCGCGGGCGAACAACTCTCCATCTACGCAGAAGGTGCGCCATCGTCTATACCCGACGAGGCCGCCGTACATACCATCGCTACCGAAGCCTGCGATGACGAACAACCGGACCAGCCCGCCGCCGGGGTGCCCACCCGCGGCGCGCCCGCGGGCGAGGTGCCCACCGGCGAGGCGCCCGCGACGATCACGCCGGCACTTGCTACGGAGACGCTGAGCTACACGTCGTTGAGCGAGCTGGAGCGCTGCGGCTACCGCTACTACCTCGAACGCGTGCTTGGCCTGTCCGAGGACCGAGCGGCGGCGCGAACCACCTCCGAGCACCAGGGCCTGGAGGCGCGCGCGCGAGGGACGCTGATCCACCGGCTGATGGAGACGCTCGACTTCGCCGGGTCCCGTCCGATCTCGCCCGAGGACGTGGCGGGCGCGGCCCGTGAGCTGGGGCTGCGCGTAGGGGAGCGCGAGCGCGCCGAGATCGCCGGGCTGATCGTTGCGGCGAGCGCGGTGGAGCTGGCCGGTCGGGTGGCGGCGGCGCGGACCGTGCGCCGTGAGCACCCGTTCGCGTTCTCCGCGGGGCCTCAGGCGCCCCTGATCACGGGCGTCATCGACCTGTTGGCGAGCGAGGCGGACGGCGCTGAGCTCGTGCTCGACTACAAGAGCGACCGGGTCGGCGCTGAGGTCGATCTGGAGGCGCTGGTCGAAAGCGATTACGGGGCGCAGCGCCTGCTGTACGCGCTGGCGGCTCTGCGCGGTGGAGCCACGAGCGTCGAGATCGTGCACTGGTTCCTGGAGCGCCCGCGCGAGTGGGTGAGCGCCTGTTTCGTGGCGGCCGACCGCGACGAGCTCGAACGGCGCCTGGCCGCGCGCGTCGAGCGTGTGGGGGACGGGGCCTTCGCGGTCAGCCCGCGGCCCCACCGGGGCTTGTGCCTCACCTGTCCGGGGAGAGCTGGCCTGTGTTCGTGGGATGAGAGCGAGACGCTGGGCGAGGATCCGGAGCCGCTGGGCGAGGATCCGGAGCACGAGCGCGCACGCGGCGGCGAGATCGCCGCGGACCCTTGAGCTCGGTGTTCTTGGCTCGCACTGCAGACCATTGATTTCGCGCGCGTCGGCTGGTTTGTGCGTGCTTTTCACTGCTACGCTTTCGGCTCCGCCTCAGGTGCCCGCCTGCCTGCGCGACGGTGGGCATGCCCGCTAAGTGGACTGCCCGCCCTTTGCCGGGATGCACCGCCCCAAGGGAGCACTTCCATGAACTCGCACATCACGCAGCCGCCAAAGGCCGTCGGACTCTACGACCCCCGCTTCGAGCACGACGCGTGCGGCGTGGGCATGGTCGCGCGACTGGACAACGTGCCCACCCACGAGGTGATCACGCGGGCGATCACGGCGCTGGAGAACCTCGAGCACCGCGGAGCCACCGGCGCGGACCCGTGCACGGGCGACGGCGCGGGGATCCTGATGCAGATGCCCGACGAGCTGCTGCGCGCGGTGGTCGACTTCGACCTGCCGCCGCCGGGTGCCTACGGCGTGCTGATGTGCTTCCTGCCGACCGACGCCGCCGCGCGCGAGCGGCTGGAGGGGCTGCTGGAGCGCATCGTGCTCGCCGAGAGCCAGCGACTGCTCGGCTGGCGCGACGTGCCGATCGACGAGCAGCACACCGGTGAGGTGGCCGCCGCCTGCCGGCCGGTGATCCGCCAGCTGTTCGTCGGGGCCGGCGCGGCGCAGGAGGGCGACCAGGACGCGTTCGAGCGCAAGCTGTACGTGATCCGCCGGATCAGCGACCTGACCGCGGAGGAGCCGGGCCTATACGTCACGTCGAGCTCCTCGCGCACGATCAACTACAAGGGCATGCTGATCAGCTACCAGCTGGGCAAGTTCTACACGGACCTCAGCGACGAGCGCACCAAGAGCGCGCTCGCGCTCGTGCACTCGCGCTTCTCGACCAACACGTTCCCCAGCTGGGAGCTGGCCCACCCCTACCGGGTGATCTGCCACAACGGCGAGATCAACACGGTGATGGGCAACGTCAACTGGATGCGCGCGCGCGAGTCGGAGCTGCGCAGCGAGCTATTCGGCGAGGACCTCGAGAAGATCCTGCCGGTCGTCACCGCCGGCAACTCAGACTCGGCGACGTTCGACAACGTGCTCGAGCTGCTGATGCTCGCCGGGCGCTCACTGCCGCACGCGGCGATGATGATGATCCCCGAGGCCTTCCGCGACCGCGACGACCTGCCCGACTACCTGAAGGGCTTCTACGCGTTCCACTCGTGCGTGATGGAGCCCTGGGACGGGCCGGCGTCGGTGGCGTTCACCGACGGCCGCGTGGTCGGCGCCACGCTCGACCGCAACGGGCTGCGTCCCGGACGCTGGGTGGAGACGACCGACGGGCACGTCGTGCTCGGCTCGGAGTCCGGCCTGCTCGACGTCCCGCCCGAGCAGATACGCCGGCTCGGGCGCCTGCAGCCGGGCAAGCTGTTCCTGGTCGACCTCGAGCGGGGGCGGATCGTCGAGGACGAGGAGGTCAAGCGCGAGGTCTCCACGCGCCATCCGTACGGCGAGTGGTTCGCGCGCAACGCCGTTGCCTTCGCCGATCTGCCGCCGTCCGAACAGGTGACGCTCTCCGATCAGCCGCTGCACCTGCGCCAGCGGGCATTCGGCTACTCCCAGGAGGACCTGCGGGTACTGCTCGCGCCGATGGCGATCGACGGCGCCGAGCCGATCGGCTCGATGGGCAACGACCTCTCGCTGGCGGTGCTCTCCGACCAGGCGCCGCCGCTGTTCTCCTACTTCAAGCAGCTGTTCGCACAGGTCACCAACCCGCCGATCGACCCGATTCGCGAGGAAATCGTGATGAGCCTGGCCACGAGCCTGGGCAACGAGCGCAACCTGTTCGACGAGACCCCCGAACACGCCCACAAGCTCCTGCTGGACCAGCCGATCCTGCTCAACCGCGAGCTCGAGACGCTGCGGAACGTCGAACACGACGTCTACAAAGCGCGCACGATCGACATCACCTGGCCGGCGGCCGAGGGGCCCGACGGGATGATCGAGGCGATCGAGCGCATCTGCCGCCAGGCGCGCGAGGCGATCGCCGAACGCGTCAACATCATCATCCTCAACGACCGCCGGATCGGGCCCAAGCGTGTCGCGATCCCGTCGCTGCTGGCGGTCGCGGCCGTCCACCATCACCTGGTGCTCGAGGGCACGCGCCTGCGCGCCGGGATCATCGTCGAGTCGGGCGAGCCGCGCGAGGTGCACCACTTCGCGACGCTGATCGGCTATGGCGCGAGTGCGGTCAACCCGTACCTGCTGCTCGAGACGCTCGACGAGATGGTCGCCGAAGGGCGCATCGTGTCGAGTGCCCGCCCGCCCGGGAATGGAGGCCCGCCAGCCCAGCCGGTCGCGCTCGGCGCCGAGGAGGCCGCGCAGAACGTGGTCAAAGCGATCGGCAAAGGGCTGCTCAAGACGATCTCCAAGATGGGCATCTCGACGATCCAGTCCTACCGCGGCGCGCAGATCTTCGAGGCGGTGGGCCTCGACAGGGAGCTGATCGACAAGCACTTCACGTACACGGCCTCGCGTATCGGCGGCGTCGGCGTCGACGTGCTCGCGGTCGAGGCGCTAGAGCGCCACGCGCGCGCGTATCCAGCGCCCCACGATTCGCTGCTGCCCGTCGGCGGCGTGTACGCGTGGCGGCGCGACGGCGAGCACCACATGTGGAACCCGGAGACGATCGCGCTCGTCCAGCACGCCGTGCGGGCCTCCAACGGCGACGTGGCCGCCGCGCTGCAGGGCGACCGCGAGGCGCATGCCGCGGTGCGCGAGAGCCCGGCGTTCGAGAAGTACCGCGAGTACGCGCGGGCGGTCAACGACGACGCCGCCCGTAAAGCGACCCTGCGCGGCCTGCTGCAGATCGGTGGCGACCACGATGGCCAGGCGATTGCGCTCGAGGAGGTCGAGCCGGCGAGCGAGATCGTCAAGCGCTTCTGCACGGGCGCGATGAGCCTCGGCTCGATCTCGCGGGAGGCGCACGAGACGCTCGCGATCGCCATGAACCGTCTCGGCGGTCGCTCAAACACGGGCGAGGGCGGGGAGGATCCCTCGCGCTTCACCCCCGACGCCAACGGCGACAGGCGTCGCTCGGCGATCAAGCAGGTTGCCTCCGGGCGCTTCGGGGTGACGATCCACTACCTGGTCAACGCCGACGAGCTGCAGATCAAGATGGCCCAGGGCGCCAAGCCGGGCGAGGGTGGACAGCTGCCGGGGCACAAGGTCGACGCGTACATCGGCTCGATCCGCCACACCACCCCCGGCGTCGGCCTGATCTCACCGCCCCCACACCACGACATCTACTCGATCGAGGACCTCAAGCAGCTGATCTACGACCTGCGCTGCTCCAACCCGAGCGCGCAGGTATCGGTCAAGCTCGTCTCCGAGGTTGGCGTCGGCACGGTCGCTGCGGGCGTGTCGAAGGCGAACGCCGACCGCGTGCTGATCGCCGGTCACGATGGCGGCACCGGCGCCTCGCCGCTGTCCTCGATCCAGGCCGCGGGCATACCCTGGGAGATCGGCCTGGCGGAGACCCAGCAGACGCTGCTGCTCAACAACCTGCGCTCGCGCATCGTCGTGCAGACCGACGGCCAGCTGAAGACCGGCCGCGACGTGGTGATCGCGGCGATGCTGGGCGCGGATGAGATGGGCTTCTCGACCGCGCCGCTGATCGCCACCGGCTGCATCATGATGCGCGCCTGCCATCTGAACACGTGCCCCGTAGGGATCGCGACGCAGGACCCGGAGCTGCGCAAGCGCTTCAAGGGCACGCCCGAGCACGTGGTCAACTTCTTCTTCTTCGTGGCCGAGGAGGTGCGCGAGATCCTGGCCTCGCTGGGCCTGCGCTCGCTGGACGAGGCGATCGGCAGGGTCGACCTGCTGGGCGCGAGTGCGGCGATCGAGCACTGGAAGGCGCGCGGCGTGGACCTCACCCATGTCCTCACCCACATCGAGCTGCCCGAGGACGCTCCGCGCCGGCGTGTGGAACCGCCCCCGGAGGTACTGCAGGACGCGCTCGACTGGGAGCTCGTCGAGCGCTCGCAGCCGGCGCTGAGGGAGCGCACCGGCCCCTCGGTCACCGGTGGCCGGGTCAAGCTCGAGCTGCCGATCCGCAACCGCAATCGCTGCGTCGGCGGCATCCTCTCCAGCCACATCGCCCAGCGCCACGGCGCCGAGGGCCTGCCCGAGGACTCGATCGTGGTCGACTTCGAGGGCTCGGCGGGACAGAGCTTCGCCGGCTGGCTGGCGCCCGGCGTCACGTTCACGCTGCGCGGCGACGCGCAGGACTACGCCGGCAAGGGGCTCTCCGGAGGGGTCTTCGCGATCCGCCCGCGCGAGGGCATGGGCGAGCACTTCAGGGCCGAGAACAACGTGATCGTCGGCAATACGGTGCTGTACGGCGCGACGGCGGGCAGGGCCTTCTTCCGCGGTCTCGCGGGCGAGCGCTTCGCCGTGCGCAACTCGGGCGCGTGGACGGTCGTCGAGGGCATCGGCGACCACGGCTGCGAGTACATGACCGGCGGGCGCGTGGTCGTGCTGGGGCCGACGGGACGCAACTTCGCGGCGGGCATGAGCGGCGGCGTGGCGTACGTGCTGGACGAGGACGGAACGTTCCACAAGCGCTGCAACATGGGCATGGTCGGCTTCGACGGTCTCACCGAGGCTGATGCGATCGAGCTGCGCGCGATGGTCGAAGAGCACCAGCGGCGCACCGATTCGCCGGTGGCTGCGCGCGTCCTGGAGGATTGGAGCGGGCTGCTCGACGGGGGCGCGTTCGTGAAGGTGATGCCCCACGACTACAAGCGCGTGCTGCGCGAGCTGGCCGAGGAAGAGGCGCTGGCGGCGCGCGCCGCGGGCAACGGTCGATCCGACGCGCTGCGGCCACTGGACGCGGTCGGCGAGACGGGCGCCTGATGGGCAAGCTCGGGGGCTTTCTGCAGATCGAGCGACACGGCATCCCTCAGCGGGACCCGGTCGAGCGCATACACGACTTCCACGAGTTCCTGCTGGTGCGCCCCGTCGAGGAGCTGCGCGAGCAGGGCGCCCGTTGCATGGACTGTGGCGTGCCGTTCTGCCACAACGGCTGTCCCCTGGGGAACCTGATCCCCGACTTGAACGACCTCGTCTACCGCGACCGCTTCGCCGATGCGATCGCGCAGCTGCACGCGACCAACAACTTCCCCGAGTTCACCGGGCGCCTGTGCCCCGCGCCGTGCGAGGCGGCGTGCGTGCTCGAGATCCGCGAGGGCGACGCGGTCACGATCAAACAGATCGAGAACGCGATCATCAACCGCGCATGGGAGGAGGGCTGGGTCACCCCGCAGCCTCCGCGCCGCGATCGCGAAACCGGTCAGGCGGTGGCGGTCGTGGGCTCCGGGCCTGCGGGCATGGCGGCGGCGCAGCAGCTGCGCCGCGCGGGCCACCGCGTGACGCTGTTCGAGCGCGACGAGGCGATCGGCGGGCTCGTGCGCTTCGGCGTGCCGGACTTCAAGATCGAGAAGACCGTCGTGCAACGGCGCGTCGAGCAGCTGGTGGCCGAGGGCGTGGAGATCCGCTGCGGCGTCAACGTGGGCAGCGACCTCAGCGTGGAGGATCTGCGCGACGGCTTCGACGCGGTCGTGCTGGCCACCGGCTCGCGCGTGCCGCGCGACCTGCCGGTCCCCGGCAGGGAGCTGGGCGGGGTGCGCTTCGCGATGGACTACCTCTACCAGCGCAACCGCTGGGTGGCGCGCGAGCTCGGTCCCGCGCCCACCGCCGAGCAGCCGGCGATCGCGCACGAGATCACGGCCGCGGGCAAGGACGTGGTCGTGATCGGCGGCGGTGACACCGGTGCGGACTGCGTCGGCAACTCGGTGCGCGAGGGCGCGCGCTCGGTGGTCCAGCTGGAGCTTCTGTCGGAGCCGCCGGCGCACCGGCCCGACGAGCGCACGCCGTGGCCGCAGTGGCCGCTCAAGTACAGGCTCAGCTACGCGATGGAGGAGGCACGCAAGCTGGGCGTGGGCGAGCAGGACTACTCGGTCACGACGGTCGCGTTCGCCGACGACGGCAGCGGCGCCGTCGCCGGCCTGCGCATCGCACAGGCCGAGCCCGAGCCGCCGTTCGCGCCGGTCGCGGGCACCGAGCGCGAGCTGCCCGCGCAGCTGGTGCTGCTGGCGATGGGCTTTCTGCACCCCGAGCAGGAGCTGCTCGACCAGCTCGGCGTGGAGAAGGACGGCCGCGGAAACGTCAGGTCGATCAAGCCGTACACGACCTCGGTGGACGGCGTGTTCGCCGCCGGCGACGCTCGTCGCGGCCAGTCGCTGATCGTGTGGGCGATCAACGAGGGCCGCCAGTGCGCGCGCATGGTCGACCGCTATCTCGCCGCGCAGCGACACGCGGCCGACGGCCAGGTGGCGTTCGCGCCCGAAGACTGCGGTCTGGCGGGCCACGCGGACGCGGACAACGGCCCGGAGGGCCCGCCCCAGCACGTAGGGCCGGGCATCGGCGCGCCCGACAGCTAGGCTTGAGCGCAATGAACGAGATGTCTCAGAATGGGCATCCAGCTGGCGGGGCGTCTGCGGGGGTGGAGCTCCCGAACGTGTGCCTGATCGGCGCCGGCTCGTCGGGGATCGCTGCCGTGAAGGCGCTGCACGAGCGCGGCATCCCGTTCGACTGCTTCGAGAAGTCCGACCGCGTGGGCGGCAACTGGGTGTTCGAAAACAGCAACGGCATGTCCGCCGCCTACCGCGACCTGTTCATCAACACCTCGCGCCCGCGCATGGAGTACTCGGACTTCCCGATGCCCGACTCCTACCCCGACTTCCCCCATCACACTCAGATCGCGGCGTACTTCGAGGCATACGTCGACCACTTCGGCCTGCGCGATCTGATCACGTTCGAGACCGGCGTGCAGCACGCCTCGCGCGACGAGCACGGTGTATGGACGGTCGAGCTCGACACCGGCGAGACCCGTCGCTACGACGCGCTGATAGTCGCCAACGGCCACCACTGGGACCCCCGCTGGCCCGAACCGGCGTTTGCCGGGGCCGACAGCTTCCCGGGCACGCAGCTGCACGCCCATTCCTATGTCGATAACTCGATCTTCGCGGGCAAGCGGGTCGTCGTGCTGGGGATGGGCAACTCGGCGATGGACATCGCGGTCGAGTCCTCCTACGTGGCCGAGCGCACATACCTGGCGGCGCGCCAGGGCGTGTGGATCATCCCCAAGTACGTGTTCGGCAAACCGGTCGATCAGATGCGCAACGACCCGCGCATCCCCTTCAAGATCCGCCAGCGCATGATCCAGCAGGTGATCCGCAGCTACGCCGGGCCGCCGGAGCGCTATGGCCTGCCGAAGCCCAACCATCGCTTCGGCGAGGCCCATCCGACGGTCTCCGGGCGCATCCTCGACCGCATCCAGCACGGCACGATCGCGCCGAAGCCGAACATCGAGCGCTTCGAGGGCTCACGGGTGCGCTTCGTCGATGGCAGCGAGGTCGAGGCCGACGTGGTCGTGTACTGCACCGGCTACAAGATCACGTTTCCGTTCTTCGACGAGGACCTCATCTCCGCTCCGGACAACCACATCGAGCTGTTCCGGCGGGTGTTCCACCCGGACATCCCGAACGTGTTCTTCATCGGCCTGCTGCAGCCGCTCGGAGCGATCATGCCGCTGGCCGAGGCGCAGGCGGCATGGGTGGGCGACTACCTCGTGGGCGACTACGCGCTTCCCGCCCGGGCTGACATGCGCGCCGACATCGACGCCGAACAATCGGCCATGCGCGCCCGCTACGTGGCCTCCAAGCGCCACACGATCCAGGTCGACTTCGAGGACTACCTGCACGCTCTGGCGAAGGAGCGGCGCACGGGCGGCGCACGCGCGCGCGCAAACGGGTATATCCCAGCGGCGTCATGCCGACCTTCTGTCGCCACAACCGCTTCGTAGAGCGCTGCCCGATCTGCAGCAAGACGCTGCCCGGCCGCTCGCCGGACACGGCGGCGGCCTCGCTACGCGCCAAGGCCTCCGGGCGCGCCCGCTCCAGCGGAGAGGGCGCCCAGCGCCGGCGCGCGCGCGGCGAGGGCGTGCGCGTCCGTCGCGAGGGGCGCGCCGAGGACGACGGCTACCGCTCGGAGCTGGTGCCGGGCCTGCGGGCCTCCGCCGACGCGCTGCGGCTGGTGGAGGAGATCGCGTTCTCCAGCGGACGGCTGCTCGCGCTCGCCGCCCAGCCGCCCGGGCTCTACGGCGAGGCGCGCACACTCGCGAAGGAGGATCTCGAGCGCGCGACGTGGACGTGCTTCCTGATCGCCTACCTGTGCCCGCTGGAGGGCGAGGATCCCTTCGCCGGCATCCGCCTCGCGCTGACGGGCGCTCCGTGGGAGCTCGCTCCGGGGAAGCTGCCAGATCTCGACGGCATCCCGCTCGGCCCGCGCAGCTCGCATGAGGAGCGTCGCGGCGCGGAGACGCTGACCGCCTACCGCCAGTGGGTGGCGCGTGGCGGCAGCGCGAGCGTCTCGGCGCAGTCGCAGCCGGGCGAGGGTTCGCAGGCGATCGCGTTCACGGGCGATCCAGCGTGGAGCCCCGCGCGCCGCTTCGAGCGCGTGTTCGAGCGGCTCGCGCTTCCGGGCTTCGCTCGCATGGGACGCTACGAGCTGCTGCTCACGCTCGGACGCCTCGGTCTGTACGAGCTGCTCCCGGATTCGCTGCACCTGGCGGGCGCGCGGGGACTCTCCTCGGACGACCTCACCACGCTGGCCGCCAAGCGCGTGTTCGGCATCGGTGATCCGCTGCTGCTGGAGCGCCGCGCGGTGGCGCTCGCGCAGGCCGTGTCGGTGCCGGTCGAGGCACTCGACCTCGCGCTCGCCAACTGGCATTCGGCGCAGCGTGCGACGCTGGGCTTCCCCAGCGAGACCCAGGACGGCGGCGCGTTCGAGCGCGCAGGCGACGCGCTCGGGCTCTGATCGGGGCTGCCCGCGGCCGCCCGCGCCGCACGAAAAGTGTCGTCCACACGGCCGCCTACAGTGCGTGGCGACCGTTGTTCCGAACCCCCGGGAGTCGCTGATGCCACTCTGTTTCATCGAGCCTCAGGACGCGATCCGCGTCATTGCCGAGTCCGTCGGACGCGAGGCGCGCCGCCAACTCGTGGGCGAGGTCGTGCGCGCATGGGTCGACGACATCCCAGACCAGGAACTGTCGGTGCACTACGCGAAGGCGATCGCCGATCTCGACGAGGACGACCTGCACCTGCTGGCCGCCTGGCACGCCTCGCTGGAGGTCGGCCAGCCGATTCCCAACACCGAGTTCCTCGTGGGCGTGTTCCCGAGCCTCGGCGAGAACCGACGGGAGGCGCTGAAGATAGCGGCGGGCTTTCGCGGCGAGGAGGCCTTCCAGGCGGGCGTCGCCGAGGACCAGGCGCTGGACACCGTGCTCCCGCGCCTGTCGAGCGAGCGGGCGATCGAGCTCGCCAACGAGTGCATACAGCTGTACATGTGGGATCGCTTGGGTTGCGATAACTAAGGAGCGCCGGTGCCGGCCGGGTCGCGGCTAAACTGGCAACTCATGGCTGAGATGACTGCTGCGCCCACCGAGGACGACGTGATGGATGCGTTGTCGAACGTGATCGACCCAGAGCTCGGGTTGGACTTCGTCGAGCTGGGGCTGATCTACGGGGTGGAGGTCGCCGAGGGCAACGTGCGCGTGACGTTCACGTTGACCACGCCCGGGTGCCCGATCGGCCCGCAGGTCAACGAACAGATCGAGGAGTTCGTGGGCGAACTCGACGGCGTCAAGACGGTCGAGTCCGAGATGGTCTTCACGCCGGCGTGGTCGCCGGAGATGATGAGCGAAGACGCCAAGTTCGCGCTCGGCTACTGAGTCGCCGTTGGGCGGTTAGACGGGCGCCGCGGCGGACTCGCGCGCGAGCGCGACGAAGTTGGCGAGTTCGGCGGCGATGTCCTGGCCGATCGAGTCGATGTCCGGGAGCGCGTCGAAGTCGCCGAGCAGGCCGAAGTTCATCTGGCCGTTGTAGGACATGATCGCGATCGCCAGGGCGTGGTTTTCGGGCAGGAAGGCCACGGGGATCGCATGGAGCATCTCGCGCCCGAGCACGTATAGCGGGAACTGCGGGCCGGGCACGTTGGTGACGATCAGGTTGAACAGGCGCGTGGAGAAGTTCAGCCGCGAGGCCTGCGCGAGGATCGTCGGCGGGGCGAAGTTCTGGGCACCTGCGATCACCTCCGCGCCGAGCGCCTGCTTGGACTCCTTGAGGCCGTCCATCGCGTTCGACACGAAGCGCAGCCGGTTGAGCGGGTCGCTGATGTAGATCGGCAGCGGGCCGCGCATGACGACGATCCGGTTTCCGCCCTGGTGATGCTCGCCCTCGGTGCGCACGGACACCGGCACGAGCGCGCGCATCTCGACACCCGCGGTGTGCCTGCCGCGGGAGATCAGGAACGAGCGCAGCGCGCCGGCGACCACCGCCAGGATGACGTCGTTGACGGTTCCGCCGAAGGCGTTCTTGACGGTCTTGAAGTCGGAGAGCTGGCTGGTCAATCCGACGAACCGCCGGTGTGGCCCGATGGGCACGTTCAGCGGGGTTTCAGGGGCCGGGTTCAGGCCGGCCCAGACGATCTCGCCGACGCCCTCAGCCGCCTCCCGCGTCTGCGACAGCGCGCGCTCGGGGTGGGCGAGCGCATCGAGCGCGCCCTCCGCCAGCGTCACTCCAGCGCGCGCCGCTCCCAGCAGGCCGGCGGCGATCAGGTGCGCGGTCCCCGGTTCGGGATGGGGCTGCCAGGGGCGGCCCGCGTAGGGGCTCTGTGGGGGATCAGGAGACAGGTCGAACAGCACCGTCGCCAGGTCTACGCCTGCGATGCCGTCGATCAGCGAGTGGTGGGTCTTGGTGATCAGCGCGAAGCGGTCGTCTTCCAGGCCCTCGATCAGCCACATCTCCCACAGCGGCTTGGAGCGGTCGAGCTGCTGGGAGAAGATCCGTGCGGTCAGGTCCTGCAGCTGCTCCCACTGCCCGGGAGCGGGCAGGGCGGTGTGGCGGACGTGGTAGTCGAGGTTGAAGCTCGGGTCGTCGATCCACACCGGACGTCCGCTGTCGAGCGCGGTGTACGCGAGCTTGTGGCGATAGCGCGGAACCAGGTGCAGTCGTCGCCGGATCTGTTCGAGGAACTCCTCCATGCTCGGCGGCGGGCCTTCGATGATCGTCAGCCCGCCGATGTGCATGTGCGAGACGGAGCTCTCCTGATGCAGGAACGAGGCGTCTACGGGAGTAAGCCGATCGAGGTGACGTTGGCTCATTGGACTTAGCGTACCGGGGCGCCCCCTACAATGACACCTGTGTCCAACAGTGTCGAGAAGCTGCTGCTGGCGGCGCCGCGCGGCTACTGCGCAGGCGTCGATCGCGCCGTGCAGACAGTGCAGCGCGCGCTGGAGATCCATGGCGCGCCGGTGTACGTGCGCAAGGAGATCGTGCACAACAAGCACGTCGTCGCCCAGCTGCGCGAGCAGGGGGCGATCTTCGTCGATGAGCAGACCGAAGTGCCCGAGGGCGCGGTGTGCGTGTTCTCCGCGCACGGCGTCGCCCCCAGCGTGCGCGCGGGCGCCAGCGAGCGCGGCCTGCAGACGATCGACGCCACGTGCCCGCTCGTCACGAAGGTCCATCGCGAGGCCGTGCGCTTCGCCCACGAGGGCTACACGATCGTGCTCGTCGGCCACGACGGGCACGAGGAGGTGGAAGGGACGATGGGCGAGGCGCCGGATCAGATCGTGCTGGTCGAGAGCGAGCAGGACGTCGATGAGCTGCACATCGAGGATCCCGAGCGGGTCGCCTACATCACCCAGACGACGCTGGCGGTAGATGAAACGAGCGCGATCCTCGAGCGTTTGCGCGAGCGCTTTCCCGCGATCGTGGGTCCCCGCACCGATGACATCTGTTACGCGACCACCAACCGCCAGGCGGCCGTCAAGCAGATGGCGGCGAACTGCGACCTGATGCTCGTGATCGGCTCGCGCAACTCGTCCAACTCGGTGCGCCTGGTGGAGGTGGCGCGCGATTGCGGCACCGAGGCCCACCTGATCGACGCCGCGCGCGAAGTCCAGGAGCATTGGCTGAAGGGCAGACGCGTGGTGGGCATCTCCTCGGGCGCGAGCGCGCCCGAGGAGCTCGTGAGCGAGTTGGTCGACTTCTTCCGCGCGCGTGGCGTGCGCGACATCTCCGAGTTCGACGTGATCCGCGAGGACGTGCGCTTCATGCTCCCCAAGCAGATACGCGAGGCCGTAGCGGGGGCAGCGCGCCCCGACGGTGTGGTCGGGGCCGCCTGATCTCTGCCGGCGGGGGAGCAGCGCCGGCTGGCAAGCGAACGCGTCGGTAGCGCGAGCGCCCGCTGTTAGCCATGCGCACGCTGATCGTCTCCGACCTGCATCTCGGGAGCACGTCGCGCTCGGACCTGCTGCGCCGCGCCGAGCTGCGCGCCCCGCTGCTGGAGGCGCTCGCCGACGTCGATCGCGTGGTGCTGCTCGGGGACGTGCTCGAGCTGCGCCACGGGCCGATGCGCGACGCGATGGCCGCCGCGCGGCCCTTCTTCGAGGATCTCGGCCGAGCGCTTGCGGGCCGCGAGCTCGTGGTCCTCGCCGGCAATCACGACCACGCGCTCGTCGACCCGTGGCTTGCGCACCGTGGCGAGGAGCACGAGCCGCCGCCGCTGGGCGTCGAGCAGCTGCTGGACCCCGCGCAGGCCTCGCCCGCGATGCAGCGGATCGCTGGATGGGTCTCGCCCGCGCCGATGCGGGTGGCCTACCCGGGACTGTGGGTGCGCCCGGATGTGTACGCGACCCACGGCCACTACCTGGACTGCCATCTGACTGTTCCAACGCTCGAGCGGCTAAGCGCAGGCGCGATGGCACGACTGCTGGGCAGGTCCCCGAGCTCGTTCCACTGCGTCGGCGATTACGAGGCCGTCGGGGCGCCGATGTTCGCGTGGCGGGACACGGTGGCCAGAGACGCCCGCACGGGAGCCGCGCTCAACGGCGCCGCCACCGTCACCGCCTGGGACGCGCTCAGGGGCACCGCTGCGCGTGACGGCCATGCTCGCCGCGTGCCCGCGCAGTGGCTGCGCCGTCATGCGATCGCCGCGGCCTTCCCGCTGGCGGTGGCCGCCCTCAACCGCGCGGGGATCGGTCCGCTGCGTCCGGACATCTCGATGAGCGAGCTGCGTCGAGCTGGGCTGCGCGCGATGGGCGAGGTCGCCGCGCGCCTCGACCTCGGCGATGCGTACGTCGTCTTCGGCCACACCCACCGCGCGGGGCCGCTGCCCGGCGACGCGCCCGAGGAGTGGCGCGGTCGCGGCGGCGCTCGGCTCGTGAACGCCGGCAGCTGGACCTACGCCAGCGTCTTTCTCAGGGGCGCGCCCGGCGAGAGCCCCTACTGGCCGGGCACGTGCGTGCTCGTCGAGGACGACGGTCCGCCGGTGATCAAGCGCCTGCTGCAGGACCGCGCGCACGCGCAGATCGCGAGCCCGCCCCGTCCCAGGTCGCCTCATCGACGCGCCTGAGGGCGTCTCGGAGAAGACCGGTGGCCGCGGTGTTCGCTCGGACGGTGAGTGGAGCGGGTCAGGCCTTTGGAAGCTCGACGTTCTCGAATGCGAGAACCTCGGCGAGCCTGTCGAAGTGGGTGTCGCGGTGAAGTAGTGCGATGCCGCCGTGCTCGGCAGCGGCTGCGGCAATCAGCGCGTCGGTTAGCGGCACGCGGTGATACCCGTCGCCTCTCAGCAACTCGACAGCATCCACCGCAGAGTCGCTTACGACTCGTTGTCCGTCAGCTGCTCGACGCGCTCGAGCGTATCCCGATCCAGCCCGTCCGTGCTAAACACGCGCTCGGCGAGCCGCCGCCGCCGCTCAGCGTGCTCCTCGTCGCTCAACGCAGGCTTCTCAGCCGTCGGTGTGGTGCTCAAAACAGGATGCCTCACCATTCCAAGGGTAGCGCCCGAACACGACAGGAACCCGACCGACGGACGCATGCCGGGAGCTGGGCGGCGTCGCTCACCGGCGACCCTGCCCGGCTGCACGCAGACCGAACGTTTTGGTGCGCCCGAGTGGACTCGAACCAGCGCCCCGTCCGGGAGTTAGGCAGCCCCCGGCGTAAAGCACGTGGCCAGGCAGCTGACGTTGGTCCCGATCTCCAGGTTCAGCATCCCCACCGTGTGGCGCTCGTGCTCCAGCAATCGGTATGCCCCGGGGTGATCTACGGTCAACTCGTACCCTCCGGCCGCGGCGCCGCCGTTCACCGTGACTGCGCCTGCGCCGTCGAGCACGGCCCACACCCCGCCGGCTTCGTAGGGGCCCGAGTACGCACCCTCCTGGTCCTGCGTCTGCGGTACGAGCTCCGCTTCGGGGGCGTCCTCCGCGCGCAGTGGCGCGAGTGGCTCCTGTTGCACATCCAGCAGCTCTTGGATCGCGAGCTCGGTCTCCGCGTAGGCGCCCTCGCCGAAGTGGTACTCGAACAGTCGCGCGCGTCCGTCGAACAGGTAGCGCGCCGGCCAACCCTCGTTCTCGTAGTCCTGCCACACCTCGAACTCGCTGTCGATCAGCACCGGATAGGAGATGCCAAGCCGCTCGACAGCGTCCCTGACCGCCTGCTCGGGCTGAGACGCCTCGAAGCCCGGGCAGTGCACCCCGATCACCCGCAGGCCCTCCGCGCCGTAGCGCTCGTGCCACGCCTGCATGTACGGGAGCGTGCGCAGCGAGCTCGGGCGGCAGAAGTCCCAGAACTCCACCAGCATCGGCCTGCCCTGCTGGATGATCGACTGCGGGCCGCCATTCACCCACGGCAGCTTCGTCGGGAACAGCGGCGCAACGATGTTGTCTACAGGCGCGCGCAAATCGCGCAGCTATCCAATGCTGCCGACCATCTCCAGCTGTATGAGACGGTTGAGCTCGACCGCATACTCCATCGGCAGCTCCTTGGTCACCGGCTCGATGAAGCCGTTGACGATCATCGCCGCCGCCTCGTCCTCGGTGAAGCCGCGCGAGCCCATGTAGAAGAGCTGGTCGTCGGAGATGCGCCCGACCGTCGCCTCGTGTGCGACCGTCACGTGCGGGTTCTGGATCTGGATGTCGGGCCAGGTGTCGGATTTCGATTCGCCGTCCATCATCAGCCCGTCGCACTGAACGCGCGCTTTCGAGCCGGCCGAGTTGTGGCCCATCTTGACCAGGCCGCGGTAGCCCATGATGCCGCCGTCCTTGGAGATCGACTTGGCGAGGATGTTCGACGTCGTGTTCGGCGCCAGGTGCACGACCTTCGCGCCGGTGTCCTTGTGCACGCCTTTGCCCGCCACGCCCACGTTCAGGTGGTCCGCGCGCGCGCCCTCGCCCATCAGGAACGAGCCGGGGTACAGCATCACGTACTTGGCGCCCATCGAGCCGCCCACCCACTCGACCGTGCCCTCGGCCTCGACGACAGCGCGCTTGGTGTTGAGGTTGTAGACGTCCTTGGACCAGTTCTGCACGGTCGTGTAGCGCGCCTTGGCGCCCTCGTGCACGAAGATCTCGACGACCGCCGAGTGCATCGAGTTGACGCTGTAGGTCTGCGCCGTGCAGCCCTCGATGTAGTTCACCTCCGAGCCCTTGTCCGCGATGATCAGCGTGTGCTCGAAGGTGCCCTCGCCGGCGCCCTCCATGCGGAAGTAGGACTGGAGCGGCAGGTCGCACTTGACGCCCTTCGGGATGTAGCAGAAGGCCCCGCCGGACCAGACCGCGCCGTGCAGCGCCGAGAACTTGTTGTCCTGCGCCGGCACGCACTTGGTCATGAAGTATTTCTGCACGAGCTCCGGGTACTCGGTGATCGCCGTGTCCATCGAGCAGAACAAGATCCCCTGCTTGGCGTACTCCTCCTTCAGGCCCTCATACACGGGCTCCTGGCGCCACACGCCGACCACGCCCGCGAGATGCTCGCGCTCGGCCTGGGGGATGCCGAGGTCCTCGTAGGTCTGCTTCATGTCCGCGGGCACGTCGTCCCAGCTGTTGAAGCGACCGGCGGTCGGGGGCGAGTACAGGACGAGGTCGTCGAGGTTCAGGCCGCTCAGGTCAGGTCCCCACGTCGGGATCGGCTTGCGTTCGAAGATCTCCAGCGACTTCAGCCGTTTCTCGGCCATCCAGTCGGGCTCGCCCTTGATCTTCGAGAGCTCGGTCACGACCTCGCGCGAGATGCCCTGGCGGGCACGCAACTGACCCTGCTCGTCCTCGACTATCGGGCTGGGCTTGTCGATCTTCGTGCGGTCAATCGTGGCCATGAGGCTCCTCGCTGGCGGTCGGCTTGGGAATCCTGTGCTCCGGAGTAGGAATTGTATCGAGCGACCGGCCGTCGCCGGGCGTGGCGGGGAGCGCGCGCGACCGGCCGCGGGCCGTGGCTCTCACATGGCGGAACGATCGCGATCACGTGACTCGTCGCTCTATGCGATGCTTATGCTGGCGACACGAGGAGGCGGGGGAGAAGTGCATGGGGGCGGGGCGCGTGGCTTGGGCTTGGCTTAGGCGGGCGCACAAGGGGGACCAGGCAGCCGGGCCGGACGCTGGCGCAGATGAGCCGCACGCGTCCGCAGCCGCTCCGGCCGTGCCGACTGCGCCGGCCGAGAACGGACAGGGCGCAGCGGCCGAGAAGGACGACGGCGGCCTGCTCGAGCAGGTTCCGGCCGGACCGCGCTGGCGTGCGATGCGCGAAGTCAAGCGTCGCACGATTCGCTACGTGCTCTACGGCGCGCGACCGGCGCCGCTCCCCAGCCGTCACGGGCTCCTCGAGATCCCCGAGGCGGGCAAGCTCGGCATCTGCTGCTCCGGCGGAGGCATCCGCTCGGCCGCGTTCAACCTCGGCGCGCTGCAGGTGCTGCAGGAGCGAAAAGAGCTGGAGAAGGCTTCCTACCTGGCGGCCGTCTCCGGCGGCTCGTACATCGCCGCGGCGTTCTCCATGGTGGCGCTTACGTGGCGGAGCAAGGACAGGCCCGAAAACCCGAGTGAACCGGGATACGACGACTCCGATCCGAAGGCATTCCCGAGCGAGGAGCCGAACGCGCCGGCGGGCGCCGACCCGAACGCGCTCCCGGGCGCCGACCCGGCGACGCACAAGCTTCTGGCCCCGTTCGCCAAAGGCTCGCCCGAGGAGCAGTACCTGCGCAACCGCACCTCCTACATGGCTCCGGACGGCGCCGCGATCGTCTACGTCGTCCTGCGCGCGCTGCTCGGCCTCGCGTTCAACCTCGTGTTCGTGTCGCTGCCGCTGTTCGCCGCCGGCCTGCTGCTCGGCGAGATCGTCTACCGGCCACACCTGCCGCATCTGCTCGGCGCGTGCGCGCGGCACGCCGGCGGCTGCAAAACGGACATCGGCTGGTGGTGGGCGCTGCCGGCAGGCGTTCTAGCGCTCGGGGCGCTACTGGCGCTCACCGGGATGCTCCGCAGCACCCGCGACAACAGCGGCAGGCTGCTCGTGACGTGGTCCACGCGCCTGCTCTTCTTCGCCGTCCTGTTCGCCTTCCTGATGCTCGCCACCCCCGCCCTCGTGGACCTGTTCCGTCATCACGCGGTGAAAGCCTCCTCCAGCTCCTCGGGCGCCCCCAGCAGCGTCGGCATCGTCAGCGCAGGCGCCGGGGTTGCGGGGCTCGTACTCGGCGTGATAAGTCAGCTGCGCCAGGCGCTGGCCACGCCCAAGAAGGCGTATGAAGAGCTCGAAAAAGGCGCCAAATGGCTGCGCTCGCTCAGCTCGGGGACGAAGCTCGCGATCGCCTACCTCGCAGGCGGGCTGGTCGGTCCGGCGTTGCTCGCCGGCGTGTACGTGTTCGGCGTCTCCGTCGCCCTGGCCAACTCGCCCCACGGCCCGCGCACGTGGGTGTTCGTGGTTGGTGGCGGCGCCGTCGCGCTGTTCGTGCTCCTCTACAGCGTCGCGGACGTCACCAGCTGGTCGCTGCACCCGTTCTACAAGCGGCGCCTGTGCACCGCCTTCGCGCTCAAGCGCATCTACCCGGTCGACATGAACGCGCGGGAGAAGGAGCGCTTCGAGGCGCTCAGGCGCGAGGGCGAGGCGCAGCGCGAGGGCGGGGCGCAGCGCGAGGGCGGGGCGCAGCACGAGGGCGAAGCCCCGATCGCGATCGAACGCGACTACGACCAGCTCGTGCGGCTGTCGGCGACGACGGTGACCGGGCGTCCGTGGCCGACGCTGCTCGTATGCGCCGCCGCGAACATCTCCGACGGCGGCGCCACGCCTCCGGGCCGGCGAGTGACAAGCTTCACCTTCAGCCCCCACGCCGTCGGCGGCCCACTCGTCGGCGCCATCGCCACGATCGAGCTCGAGCAGGCCTTCGGCGTGCCCTCCCCGGAAGGCTGGAGGAAGACGGCCCGCAAAGCGCTCTTCGCCAGGAGGCTCGTCGGCCTGCGTTCCGAGCCGCGCCGGCGCACGAGCGACTTCTCGCTGCCCGCCGCCGTCGCCATGTCCGGCGCCGCGGTCTCTCCGTCGATGGGCAAGCTCACCCGGCGCCCATACACCTTCCTGCTCGCGCTCACCAACATACGCTTGGGCGTGTGGGTGCCCAACCCGCGCTGGGTCGCCGACAAGCGCGAGGGCAACAAGCGGATCCGGGTCTTGGGTCGCCCGCGACCCTCCTACCTGTTCAGGGAAATGCTCGGTCGCAACTGGATCGGCGGCAAGTACCTGTACGTGACCGACGGAGGCCACTACGAGAACCTTGGGCTGGTGGAGCTGCTGCGGCGCGGGTGCAGGCAGATCTACTGCTTCGACGCGAGCGGCAGCGACGGCGGCGAAGCGCTCGGCGATGCGATCGCGCTCGCGCGTAGCGAGCTGGGGGTCGAAATCGGCACGCTCAACCCCACGCCGCTGCTCCCGAGCAAGGACACCGACCAAGCCGCGCAGATGGTCGTGAGCGTGGAGTTCCAATACCCCGGCGACGCGCCTGACGAGGAGCCCTGCCGGCTCGTCTACGCCCGCAACGTGCTCACCAAGGGCTCGCCCTGGGATGCGCTCGCCTACCACCAGGCGGACACGCGCTTCCCCGACAACCCGACCGTCGACCAGCTGTACACCGACCAGAAGTTCGAGGGCTATCGCGTGCTCGGCGAGCGCGCCGGTCAGGCCGCGTTCAAAGAGATGCGCGAATGAGGTCCTCGACTGGCTTTGGCCCCACCTGCGTTCGGTAGGAAGGAGGTAGTAAGATGTCGGACATGGCCGTTCAGAAGCTGTCCGTTGGGCTGGAGGAAGATGTCGTGCACGCGGCCAAGGAGGCCGCCGAGCGCCGCGGCATCAGCCTGTCCGCCTGGTTGAACGAAGCCTCCCGCAACGCGTTGGCGATAGAGGACGGTCTGGTCGCCATCACGGAGTGGGAAGCGGAGCGTGGGCCGCTCGCCGATGATGCGCTCGCCGCCGCCGACGCTGTGCTCGACCGTGCCCTCCTCGCCCGCGTCGCGTGAGCGGCGTCACCTACGATGCCGGCGCCCTGATCGCGGCTGAGCGCAACTCGCTCTCGATGTGGGCTTTGCATCGACGTCTGCTCGAGCGCGGCGTTCGTCCGACGCTCTCGACGGCCGTGCTCGGCCAGGTATGGCGTGGGGGGCCGCAGGCGCAGCTCTCGCGACTGCTGCGGGGCTGCCGCGTCGCGCCGCTCAGCGAGCCCGAGGCGCGGGCCGCGGGGGCGGCGCTCGCGAGCAGCCGGTCCAATGACCTCGTGGACGCGGTCGTCGTCGTCACAGCGCTCGCGCGGCAGGATCTGATCGTCACCAGCGATCCCGACGATCTGCGGCGGATCGCCGGCGCGATCGGCGGCACCGTTGCATTGCACGTCGTGTGAGCTCGCCGATCAGCCATCGTCAGTCACAGCTCGTCCAGCGTGCGGCCGCTGAGCGCCGACGCGGGCTGTTCAGTGACGACGTCCGAGCCGGGGCGCGCCTCATCGTCGCGGCGCTTGATCAGCAGCCACTGGGGCTTGTCGGACCTTGCGCGGCCGGGTTCCGTGCGCTGCAGCGCGAAGCCGCCGCGGAGCTTCTCGCCGTGCAGGACGAACACCGCGTGCCCGCGGTCGAGCGCCTCCGGCCACGGCACCCTGCCGCCCTGCTCGTAGTGGCCGCGGTCCCACACCACCACGCCTCCGTGCTCCGTCACGCCCTCGAAGGCGTTGTTCGCGATCCCGTGGTCGTCGACCTGGACGGCCAGACGCTTGACCGACTGGTCGAGCGACGGGCCCTTGGGCAGCGCCCACGAGCGCATCACCCCGGCAACCTCGAGGCGCAGGTCGAAGTGGCGGGTCGTGGCCGCGTGCTGCTGCACCACGAACACGCCCGCGCTCACACCGCGGATCGCGAACTGCTCGTGGCCCTCGACCGCTACTTCGTGCACGGTCACGTCTGCCACCGCGGCCGCGCGCGGACCGTCGCGCAGGAACGAGATCAGCGCCTCGATCGCCGTCGCCAAGCCCTCCGCATGCACGACCACGGTGCCGTCGTCGGCGTTGCGCACCCAGCCCATCAAGCCGAGCTTGCCAGCTCGGCCTCTGGTCGCCTCACGGAAACCCACGCCCTGGACGCTGCCGGCGACCACGGCGCGGATCGCCCGGGAGCTGGGGAGGTCAGCTGGTGAGGTCATTACCCACCTGGCATGCCCAGCGCGCCAGTGTCAGCTCACGCGGGCCAGTCGTGGTCGCCCGTCACCGCGCCCCGCACGACCTTCAGGTTCAGCAGCGCGCACTTGCGCCGCGTCGCCGACACCGGGATGCCGAGCAGGTCGATCATCCAGTCGGCGTCCAGCTGGCCGACCTGCTCCAGCGTCATGCCCTTCAGCTCGTCTGACGCAATCGACGCCGACGCCTGCGAGATCGCGCAGCCGTGGCCGTGGAAGCGGATGTCCTCGATACGGTCGTCGACGACGCGGATGTGCACACCCAGCTCATCGCCGCACAGGGGATTGTGCTCGAGCGCCTCCAGGTCGTGCGGCTCGAGCTCGCCGAAGTTGCGCGGCTGCTTGTAGTGGTCGAGGATGTAGTCGCGGTACAGGTCGTCCATGTCGCGGTCACCTACTCCGCGGCCGGTGTATAGCCATGGTCATACGCTCTTGCTTGGCGGAGTGCACGTGTCATCCGCCTAGTCCGAACACCTCGCGTCCGGCCATCAGCGCGTCGATCAACGCGTCGATGTCCGAGCGGTCGTTGTAGACGCCCACGCTCGCGCGCGCCGTCGCGCTCACGCCCAGGCAGCGCATCAGCGGCTGCGCGCAGTGATGGCCCGCGCGGATGCACACGCCCGCGCGGTCGCACAGCTCCGCCACGTCGTGGGGGTGCATGCCGTCGATCGTGAACGACGCCAGGCCGCCGCGGCGCTCAGCCGTGGGGGGGCCCACCACGCGCAGGCCCGGCACCTCCGCCAGGCGCTCGAGCATGTACGCCGTCAGCGCCCGCTCATGCGCGCGCACGCGCTCCATCCCCAGCTGCTGCAGGTACTCGACCGCCGCGCCCAGGCCGACCGCCTCCGCGATCGGCGGCGTGCCCGCCTCGAACTTGTACGGCAGCTCGTTCCACGTCGTCTGCTGGAAGTCGACCGACGCGATCATGTCGCCGCCCGTCAGGAAAGGCTGCATCCGCTCGAGCATCTCGGCGCGGCCGTGCAGCACGCCGATGCCCGTCGGCCCGAGCGCCTTGTGGCCGGTCCACGCGTAGAAGTCCGCGCCCAGCGCCTCCACGTCGACCGGCAGCTGCGGAACCGCCTGCGCACCGTCCACCAGCGACACCACGCCCGCCGCACGCGCCCGCGCCGTCATCTCCGCCACCGGGTTGATCGTGCCGAGCACGTTCGACACGTGCGCGAACGCCAGCAGCCGCACGTTCCCCAGTGACAGCTCCCCGTCCAGCTGCTCCAGCGACAGCTCGCCGTGCTCGTCCACATCCAGGTAGCGCAGCGTCGCGCCGCGCTCGCGGCACAGCACCTGCCACGGCACGAGGTTCGCGTGGTGCTCCATCTGCGTGATCAGCACCGCGTCGCCCGGGCCCACGTGCGCGCGCCCCCACGAGTACGCCACGAGGTTGATCGCCTCGGTCGCGTTCTTCGTGAAGATCGTCGTCTTCGGCTGCCCGCCCACGAACGCCGCCACCCGCTTGCGCGCCTCGTCGTAAGCCGCGTCCGCCTCCTGCGCCAGCGCGTACACGCCGCGGTGCACGTTCGCGTTGTGGTTGCGCAGGTGATCGGCCAGCGCGTCGATCACCACCTGCGGCTTCTGCGAGCTTGCGCCCGAGTCGAGATATATAAGCGGCCGCCCGCCGAAGGTGCGGGAGAAGATCGGGAAGTCACTGCGAACGCCCGCCAGAACCCCGGAGGGGTTCTCTATAAAGAGGTCGTTCTCAGCGACTGATGGCATACGCCTCGATGTCCTCGCGCGCCGCCGCCAGCTTCTCCTGGACCCGGTCGCGCACGAGCTGCTCCAGCGCCTCGTCCTGCAGCTCCGCCACCAGCGGCTCGAAGAAGCCCTCCACGATCACCCGCACCGCCGCCGGGCGGTCCAGGCCGCGCGTCTGCATGTAGAAGATCGCCGTCTCGTCCAGCTCGCCGACCGTGCCGCCGTGCGACGCCGACACGTCGTCCGCCGACACCAGCACCGACGGGATCGCGTCCACGCGCGCCTTCGGCGAGAGCATCATCGTGTGGATCTGCAGGTACGTGTGCGTCTGCTGCGCGCCCGGGTCGATCTGGATCAGGCCCTCGAAGCTCGCGCGGCTCTCGCCCGTCGCCGTGCCGCGCCAGTGCACGTCCCCGCCAGACGGCCCCGTCTCGTGCAGGTCCACCGCGAACACGTCCAGGTGCTCGTGCTCCTCGGTGAAGAACAGGCCGCGGAACGCCATGTCGCCGCCCTTCTCCATCACCGCCAGCTCCAGGTGCTGGCGCACCAGGTGGCCGCCCAGCAGTGCCGGCAGCCAGTGGCAGTACGCGTCGCGCCCGACGCCCACGAAGCGCGTCGAGGAGTCGTACACCTCGCCCGAGCCCCAGTCCTGGAACTGCGCCAGGCGGCAGCGCGCGCCATCCTGCAGATACAGCTCAAACGCGCCCGCGTGCAGCGCCTGGCCCTCGAAGTCCTCAGCCAGGTCGTACTCATGCACGCGGAACTCGCTCGTCGGGCCTCCGAGCACAAGCGTGCGCCCGTACTGCGCCACACCCGGCCGGTCGATCGCGTACACGATCTCAAACGGCTCCTCAACGACCACGCCCTGCGGCACGTACAGGAACGCGCCGCCCGTCCAGAACGCCGCGTTCGCCGCCTCCAGCTTGTGGCGGTCGATCGGCAGGCGCTTGCAGTACCACTCCGACACCAGCTCGCCATGCTGCTCGAACGCCTGCTCCAGCGAGCACAGGATCACGCCGCGCTCCGCCAGCGCCTCGTTCAGCTCCACCTGCACCACCGCGCCCGCGCTCTGCACGATCCGCCCCGCGCGCGGGCGGTCCGGGAGCGTGCGGCTCACGACCTCCGGCACGCCGTGCTCCTGCACGCTCGTCTCCAGCGCGTCGAGGTCGAGGCTCTGCAGGCTCGTCGACCAGAAGCCCGACCGTCGCCACACCGGCAGCTCCGAGTCCTCGTAGGCCCTCAGCGCAGCCTCGCGCAGCTGCGCCAGCGTGCGTCCGTCGCCCGCGCCGGCTCCCGCCAGCGCGTGGTACAGGCTCGCCTCGCGGTGGCGGCCCGCCTTGACCTGCACGGGGGTTGCGCCGTTCGTCCTCGCGCCGTCCGCGCTCGCGCCGTTCGGGGCCGCGCTCATGCCGCCAGCTCTGGCTGTCCGCCGAACTCCTGGCGGATCTGGTCGTAGCCCTCGCGCTCCAGGCGTTCGACCAGCTCCACGCCGCCCTCCAGCACGATCTTCCCGTCCATCAGGATGTGCACGAACTCGGGCTTCACGTAATGCAGGATGCGCTGGTAGTGGGTGATGATCAGCGCGCCCAGCCCCTGCTCGTCGTGCAGACGCTGCACGCCCTCCGCGACCGTGCGCAGCGCGTCGATGTCAAGGCCCGAGTCGGTCTCGTCGAGAATTGCGATGTCGGGAGCCAGCATCGCCATCTGCAGGATCTCCGCGCGCTTCTTCTCGCCGCCCGAGAAGCCGTCGTTGAGGTGGCGCGAGGTGAACGCTTTATCCACGTCCAGCAGCTCGATCGCGTGCTGCAGCTGCGTGCGGAACTCCTTCACCTGGATCGGCTCATCGCGCTTGGCGTTGATCGCCATGCGCAGGAAGTTCGCCACCGACACGCCCGGGATCGACACCGGGTACTGGAACGCCAGGAACAGGCCCGCCTTCGCCCGCTCGTGCGGCTCGGCCTCGGTGATGTCCTCGCCCTTGAACACGATCGAGCCCTCCGTGATCTCATACGCGGGATGGCCGAGCAGCGTGTTCGCCAGCGTCGACTTGCCCGAGCCGTTGGGGCCCATCAGCGCGTGTATCTCGCCACGGTTGATCTCCAGGTCGACGCCGCGCAGGATCTCGCGCTCGTCCGTGCGTACGTGCAGGTCTTTGATCTCTAGGTCGGCCATGTCTTGTGGTCAGGCTCCGGTCGTCAGGGGTTGAATTTGCAGGGGTGGCAGGGTCGCCGCCACGGGCATCGCCGGCGCCAGCAGGTCCGCGAGCGTCGTCTCGCGCAGCGTGTTCACGATCGAGAAGCGCACGCGCGTCCACAGCAGCTTCGTCGGGCAAGTGTGGTCCGGACTGGACTCGCGCGAGCACACGATCGAGCCGTCCGCCGCCTGCGAGATGCACTCGATCGGCGCGATCGAGCCCTCCAGCGCCTCCACCACCTCCGCCATCGTGATCTCGCTCGACGGGCGCGCCAGCATGTAGCCGCCGCGCGAGCCCCGCCGCGAGTCCACCAGGCCCGCCTTGCGCAGGCGCGCGACCAGGTGCTCGAGATACGCCAGCGGCAGGCCGTCGTGGGCGGCGATCTCCGCCAGCGGTATCGGCTCTCCGCCGGCGCGCCGCGCCAGCTCCACCATCACGCGTACGCCGTACTCGGCCTTGGTTGAGAACATCATCGCAAGATTTCCTACCTCGCAGCTAGGGTATCAGGGGCGGGCGGGATCTCCATCCAGCTTTAGGACGTCGTGGCTGAGCGCTTCCGGCGTCAGCTCTTCGGACTCGAACAGCACCCGCTTCTCGCCCGAGCGGTCGAGCAGCAGCACCGACGCGTACTCGTCGAACTCGCGCGCGCCGACGCTCGCCGGCTTGATCCCGTACGCCCGCCAGATCGAGCGCAACTGCGCGAGCGAGCCGGTCAGGTACTGCACCCGCCCCGTCAACGACACTTCCGAGAGGAAGCTCCGCACGTGCGCCGGAGAGTCCGCCGTTGGGTCGGCGCTCACGATCAGCACGGTGGGCCGACGCGCGTGTTCCCCTTCCAGTTCGTCCAGCGCCCCGCGGATCTGCTGCGCGATCACCACGCACGTGTCCCCGCACGTCGAGTACAGGAACGTCAGCAGCACCACCTGGCCGCGGTAGTCGCCGAGCGACACCCGGCGGCCGTACTGGTCGGTCAGCGTGAAGCTCGGAGCGCCGATGCCCGCCGGAAACGGTGCGCCGTCGAATCCCGATTCAGGGCCAGTCGAGAAGCCGGAGGAGCTCGTCGAGGACGAGCCGTGCCCGGAGCAGCCCGAGAGCATCGCCGCGAGCGCCGTCGCGAGCACGAGCGCAGCGTTGCGCCGTCGGCTGAGCATGCCGGGGAGGGTAGGGGAGGGCGGGGAAGGCGGGCGTCCGTCGCGCGGCGTATCTTCAGAGGATGCTCCCACGCACGCGCTCTGCGGCGGTGACGGCCCGGAAGCTCGCGGGTGCGCTCGCGCTCGTTCTGTCGGCGGCCATGGTGTTCGCGGCGGGCGCGTTCGGCGAAGGCACCACGCCCCCCGTGCCGACCGTGCCGGCGCCCGCCAACGACACGCTCGCGGGCGCGCAGGCGATCCACACGCTGCCCGCGTCGATCAACGGCACGACCGTGGGCGCCACCACCGAAGCGGGCGAACGCGAATCCACCTGCGGCGTGCCCACCGGCGCCTCCGTGTGGTACAGCCTGCGTCTGCCCAGCGCGCAACGCGTAGGGCTCGACCTGGCCGCCGCGGGCGCGCTCGACGCCACGATCGACGTCTACCACGCCGTGCGCTCGCAGCTGATCTCGGTGGGCTGTCAGCAGACCGAATCGCAGGGCAAGGCGTCGTTCTCGTTCAAGGCCGCCAAGAACGGCCTGTACGAGATCAAGGTCGCCGCCCTGCAGAACTCGCAGCTCGCCCCGTTCACGCTCGAAGTCTTCCTGCCGACCCCAGCCGTGCAGCCGCCGGGCGCGCCGCTCTCGGCCGCCGGCGTCAGCGGCCAGGTCGACCGCATCCAGAACATCAACGCCGCGTACTCCGTGACCATGCACGCGGGCGTCAGCTACATGATCAGCCTCGCCAACGAGACCGAACACGCATGCGTCAGCGGCGCCCTGTTCGCCCCCGGCACCAGCTCCTTCGGCGGCGAAGAAGAAGAAGGCGCAGCCGCCGGGCTGCTGCACATCGACTGCGGCGGCTACCGGCTGTTCACCCCCGGGCCCGGCAAGGGCGGGCGCTACAGCTTCGAGATCACCCCGCGGCTGTCGCACAGGGGCATCCAGCGCTTCCACCTGCAGATCGCACCCGCCGGGCCCGCCGAAACGGCTCCCGGGCTGGCGCTCGGAAACTACGCACGCGCGCACGGATACCTCAGCGGGCGCAGCGTTCGCGTGCTGCGCCTGTACCGCATGGAAGTCACCAGCCACTCCAACCTCACGCTCAAGCTCACCGCCCCCAGCTCGGCCGAATTCAAGCTCCAGCTGCGCAACCAGAACGGCAACGTGATCGGATGCGACTGCGAAGGCAGCGGCTCGCAGACGCTCACGCATCAGCTGAAGCCCGGCATCTACTACGCCGTCGTCGCCGTGCGCAACGGCACCTCCGGCAACTTCACGCTCGTACGCGAGTCGCGCACGATCACCTCCACGAGCATCTCCTTCTCCAGCGCCAAGGCCGCCGCCGGCGAAGCGCTCACGATCGACGTCAAGGTCGCGCCCGCCGAATCCGGCCCCGTCAGCGTCGAGATCGAACGCTTCGATCCAGTCTTCGGCTGGCAGTTCTATCGCGAAGCCCGCGCATCCGCCAGCGGGGGCCTGGCGAGCGTCCCCTTCACGCCGCCCGCCGTCGGCATGTGGCGTGCGAACGCCACCTACGAGGGCTCGCGCACCGCCAGCCCCAGCGCCGTCGGCTTCACCTACCTGCTCGTGTCCTGAGTCTCCCGAGGTCTCCTGAGCTGGAGCGCGCTGGGCGCCCGCTGGGCGCCCGCGAGAGACTCGCGTGTGGAGCGCGCTGGGCGCCCAGCGGGCGCCCGCGAGAGACTCGCGTGTGGAGCGCGCTGGGCGCCCAGCGGGCGCCCGCGAGAGACTCGCGTGGTTTGTGTGCCATTGAAAACCCTGTATAACCATGGTGAGACAGGGTTTTGCCGGGAACATGCTCGAGGCAGCCGGGCTCATCTAGCCGCCGGCAAGCGCGCAAAGTGTCGCTACACTTTGTGAAGTCCCTGAATCCCGACCCTGGTTTAGGAGTTTTCAGAATGAGCCCGTCAGGCGCGGAGCTTCTCCGCCAAGTCAAGAGCCAGATAGAAGAGGTCGACCCCTCCGAGGTCAACGAGCTGATCAGCGAGGGCGTGACGATCGTGGACGTGCGCGGCAGCGAAGAGTTCGCCACGGGCCATCTGCCCGGCGCCAAGAGCATCCCGCGGGGCCACCTCGAGCAGCGCGTCGAAAGCGCGGCGCCCGACCGTTCCGCCGAGCTGATCCTCTACTGCCAGTCGGGCAACCGCTCCGCCTACGCGGCGCGCACGCTGCAGGAGGACCTCGGCTACCAGCACGTGCGCTCGATGACCGGCGGGATCACGCTGTGGAAGGACCGCGGCTACGAGGTCGAGGTCCCGCGCGCGCTCAGCCCCGAACAGCGCGAGCGCTACTCGCGCCACCTGCTGATTCCCGAGATCGGCGCCGAGGGCCAGCAGCGGCTGCTCGACGCCAAGGTGCTGCTGCTCGGCGCCGGCGGGCTCGGCTCACCGACGGCGCTGTACCTGGCGGCGGCCGGCGTGGGCACGCTGGGAATCGTCGACGACGACGTGGTCGACCTCTCCAACCTCCAGCGCCAGGTGATCCACTCCACGCAGCGGATCGGCATTCCCAAGGTCGACTCCGCCGAGGAGTCGATCCACGCGCTCAACCCGGACATCAACGTTGTCAAGTACCAGACGCGCATCGACGCATCGAACATCATGGAGATCATCGACGGCTACGACGTGATCGTCGACGGCGTCGACAACTTCCCCACCCGCTACCTGCTCAACGACGCCAGCGTACGCCTGCGGATCCCAGTGGTCTCTGCGTCGATCCTCGGTTTCGACGGGCAGCTGTCGGTGTTCAAGCCCTACGACGGCCCGTGCTACCGCTGCCTGTTCCGCGAGCCGCCGCCAGCCGAGCTGGCGCCCTCGTGCGGTGCCAACGGCGTGCTCGGCGTGCTCCCCGGCACGATGGGCCTGCTGCAGGCGACCGAGGTCGTCAAGCTGATCCTCGACATCGGCGAGCCCGCGATCGGGCGGCTGCTGCTGTACGACGCGCTGGGCGCGACGCTGACCGAGGTCAAGGTCCACCGCGACCCCGAGTGCCCGATCTGCTCCCGCGACCCCGATGAGATCACAGACGGCGAGATGGGCGTGTTCCCCGATTACGAGGCATTCTGCGCGGCTGCCGGCTAGCGGTCCGCTGGCACGGCGCCGGGCGGCGTCCTCGATCGCTCATGTGCAAAGCACACTTCGCTCACTGCGTCCTTGCCCGGCTTGGCCACCGGACCGCTAGCAAGCGTTCGGCCTGCTAATCATTCCCTGAACATGGCAACGATCAAGATACCCCCAGTCCTCCGCGCGTCCGTCGGTGGCGAGAAGGAGGTCGGCGCATCCGGCGAGAACGTCGGCGCCGTGCTGCGCGACCTCGCCTCGAGCCACCCCGCGACCGAGAGCCAGCTGTTCTCCGCCGACGGCGAGCTCAACCGCTACGTGAACGTGTACCTCAACGACGAGGACGTGCGCGTGCTCAACGGGCTGGACACCGTGGTTGGCGACGCTGACACGCTGGTGATCCTGCCGGCGATGGCCGGCGGCGGCTGCTAGCAGTAGCCGGCGGCCAGTAGCTGCCGCGTTTTTCCGCCGCACCCCGATCTAGGCTTCCCGTCCAGGTTCGACGCTGAGCCCTAAGTGTTTGTCCCTTGCAGAACGATTGGGGTTGCGTCCCATGAGAATCAGCAGCTTTTCCGCGCGCCCATTCACAGCAATCATCAGGCGGATCGGCCTGTCCGCCGGGGTAACGGCATTCGCGGCCTGCGTGCTCGCTGCGTCGGCGTCGGCAAGGTCGGGTCCTCCCGTCTACACCCTGAGGATCAGCGAGGGTGAGACGACCCTCCCTGAAGACGCGATCGTCTCGACCAGCGGTAGCGCCGAACCCAGTAGCTCGGTTCAGGTTTCGATAGTGCGCGCGGGGACCGTCATCGCAAGGGAACATGGCAAGGAAGGCACCTGGATGTCACAGGTTCCGGAGGCGGGCGACACGGTGAACCTCGAAGCACCGATCGGGACCGTCGTAGGATCGGTCAACTACGATGGGCTCCCCTCCATCGATCCGACTGTGTGCGCGGGCTCGACGAACTTCTCCGGTCAGAACTCCCTGGGGGAGACGGTCAAAGGCCACGCCGTCTCGCTGGCGCTACAGATCGAAAAGTACCGCACGAGCGTGCAGGAATCGAACTTCGAGCGGGCGCAGGTCACGATGCTCTCCGGCACGACGTTCGGCGGGAGCTTCCTGGCTCCGCTTGCGCTCGGAGAGACGGTAACCGCAGTCGAGTCGCTCGAAACGCCGCTCGCCGGCGGTGCCGTCTTCGACTACATCAGCGAAGACTCGCGTCCGGTCGGCGCGTGCCCGCCGGTTGTCGTGCCGCCTCCGCCTCCGCCGCCTCCGCCGGCCCTGCAGGGCTCGGTTCTCACGCTGCCGCATTTCACGATCCTGTCGCTCTTGAAATCTGGGTTGCACGACCATGTCACGATCAACCAGCCCGGCACGGTTACCCAAGACCTCTACCTGGAGGGCGGCACACTCCCTGCGTTTGCGGCCACGCGCAAGCACCACAAGAAGCCTCCCCCGGCGCTGCTTGTAGCGCGTGGCGCGGTGGTGGCGAGCAGCGCCGGCACCGTTAGTGTGTCGCTGAAGCTCACCTCGAAGGGGCGTCTCAAGCTCAAGTCGGCGAAAAACGCAAAGCTCGTGTTGATCACAACTCTGCGCAGTGCTTCCGGCGCCAAGCTGAACCTGGGACACCGCACGGTCTTGCTCCATCGCTAGGGCGCTGCCGATCGTCTCGCAGGCTCTGGGTGTCCTGCTGTCCGCGCTTGTGTGGCTGCAGCCGCCGCCGGTTCTCCCGATTCCCTCGAGCACCGGCCTCGAAGGACCGCCGCGACCGTATGGCGTGGAACCGCCGACGGGAGGACCGGCTGCGCGCACGGACCGGCGTGTGACGCGGGCCCAGGACCATGCGCTGCTGTACGGGCCGTTCCCGCAGGCCGGACTCATACGCGGCGTCTCCGAAGGCACGCTGCTCCTGGATCAAGAAGCGGGCGTTCGCGAGCTTGCGATGACGCGCATCCGCGAAGCGGGAGCGAGCGTCGTGCGCATCCCCGTCGATTGGCGCTCCACCGTCGCCGAAGATCCACCGTCGAGCTTCGCCGCAGATGACCCTGCAAGCCCGGAGTACCGGTTCGCGCCCATCGACGCGGCGGTGATGAGCGCGGTATCGGCCGGCCTGACCCCACTGCTGGTGGTTTCCCATGCGCCGGTGTTCGCCGAAGCGTCTCCGCGTTGGCCCTACGCCTACCCGGGCAGCTGGGCGCCCAGCCCGACCGCGCTCGAGGAATTTGCTACCGCGCTCGCGCGCCGCTACGACGGGTCCTTTCCCGATCCAGCAGCGCCGGGCGGTGTGCTGCCGCATGTGAGGCTGTTCCAAGCGTGGAACGAGCCCAACCTCACGCGTTATCTGGAGCCCCAGTGGGTCGTAGAGGAAAGGCGCTGGAGGGCCTTCGCGCCGCTGCTCTACCGGCAGATGCTCAACGGGTTCTACGCCGGCGTGAAGTCCGTCCAGTCCAGCGACGTGGTGGTCGCCGCCGGCATCGCGCCCAACGGCGACGCCGAAGGCGTCGGGCGCATGCAACCGGTGCGCTTCCTGCGAGAACTG
>JBEKGK010000017.1:0-37062 GCA_050012835.1 Solirubrobacteraceae bacterium
ATCGGCGGGGCGCTGCTCGCGTTCTACGGACAGCACGAGCACCGCAAGCTGACGCTGTCGGCCGCGCAGCTGGAGATCCTCGACAGCCTCTGCGCCGGAGACCACACCGCGCGTCTGCGTGGGTGTGCACATGCGTTTGCGCAGGTGCGGGCGCTTGAAGCGAGGCTGCAGACCCTGCGCGAGCTCTCATCCCAGCGCGAGCGCGAGCTCGATCTGCTCGCGTACGAGCTGGGTGAGATCGACGCCGTGGCGCCCGACGAGCGCGAGCACGAGCAGTTGCTGCTCGCGCGCGAGCGCCTGCGGCGCCTCGACGCGCTGCGCTCTGCCGCCGGCGCCGGCGCCGACGCGCTGGCGCCGGACTCGGGCGAGGCTCCGGGAGCTGCGCAGCTCGCGGCCGCGGCCGCCGGTGGGCTGGACGCCCTCGCCGGCGTCGACCCCGCGCTGGACGCTCTCGCCGAGCGCATGCGCGGGCTGATGATCGAGGCGCAGGACCTGGCGGGCGAGTTGCGCGACTACTGCGAGCGCGCGGGCGCGCACGGGCTCGAGGATGCGCTCGGCGTGCTCGGCCCGGACGTGTCCCTCGACGCCCTCGAAGAGCGCCTGGCCGCGATCGAGCGGCTCGCGCGCAAGCATGGCGGCAGCGTTCAGGCGGTGCTCGACTACGCCGCGCACGCCCGCTCGCGCCACGACGAGCTGGAGGGCGCGGAGGTGGCGCTCGCGCAGGCCACCGAGCAGCTCGGCGACGCCCGCTCGGAGCTCGAGCGCAACGTGCTGTCCGTGCGCCGGGCGCGCGCGGCCGCGGCCAAGGGCTTTGCGCTTGCGGTGCGCGAGCAGCTCGGCTCGCTGGCGATGGCCGAGGCCAGCTTCGAGGTGCTGCTCGGCGAGCGCGAGCCGGGCCCGACCGGCGGGGACTCGGTCGAGTTCATGATCGCGCCCAACCCGGGTGTGCCGGCGGGCCCGCTGCGCGAGATCGCCTCCGGCGGGGAGCTCTCGCGGGTGATGCTCGCGATCATGAGCGTCGCCGGCGCCTCCCAGGCTGACGCCACGCTCGTCTTCGACGAGGTCGACGCGGGCATCGGCGGTCAGACCGCGCGAGCGGTCGGCGCGCGACTGCGCGAGCTGGGGGAGCGCAGGCAGGTGCTGTGCATCACCCACCTGCCGCAGATCGCCTCGCTCGGCGCCCGCCACTTCTCGATCGTCAAGGACACTCGCGTCGAGCCCACGCGCACCACCGTCGTGCAGCTCGGCGAGCGCGACGTGGTCGCAGAGCTCGTGCGCATGCTCGGCGCCGACACCGATGACAGCGCCGCGCGCCGTCACGCGCGCGACCTGCGCCGCGCGGCCTGAGACGCCCGTGGACACGGCGCGGGACTTTGTCCTCGGTCGCTCGCGTACGTTGTACGCCACGCGGCCTGCGTCCGCGTCCCGCTTGGTCCACGAGCGTCTTGCGCTGGTCGAAAACCCCCGCACGCGCCGCGTTTCCGGCGTGCGAGCGTTACTCTCGCAGGTGTGGCTGCGACGCGATCCATAGAGTCGGCGCTCGAGCCCGCGTCCGTCCTCGCCGGCTCGGTGCGGCCCGGCCGGCGCACGAAGCTGCTCGTCCGCCACCTGGTGCGCGGCGACGTCGCCCTGATCGACCACCTCGACATCGACCGCGTGTCCGCCGAGGAGCTGATCGCGGCGGGCGCGGTCGCGGTGCTCAACTGCAGCCCGTCCTCCGGCGGCTCCTACCCAAACCTCGGCCCGCAGCTGCTGGTCGAGGCGGGCATCGTGCTGGTGGACCTGCCCGACGACTCGCTGTTCGACGTGCTCTCCGACGGCGACCCCGTCGTGATTCGCGTCCACGCCGGCGCCGCGGATGTCGATGAGACGCTCGGCCGACAATCTGATCCCGCCGGTGCCGCCGGCCCCGCGGGCGCCGTCGGCCACGCCGGCGCCATGCGTTCCGCGCACGCGGAGGTCCTGCGCAAGGGCGAGCTGCTGGCGGTGGGCGAAGTTCTCGATCTCGAGCGCGTGTGCGCCGAAACGGAGACCCGTCGCCGCGAGATCGGCGAGGCGCTCGAGCGCTTCGCCCACAACACCATCGAGCACATGCGCGAGGAGCGTGAGCTGCTGGCCGGCAGGATCCAGCTGCCGCGCTTCGCGACCGACTTCCGCGATCGCTCGACGCTCGTGGTCGTTCGCGGCGTCGGCCATCAGCGCGATCTGCGTGCCCTGCGGCCCTTCATCCGCGACATGCGCCCGCTGATCATCGCGGTCGACGGCGGCGCCGACGCGGTGCTGGAGGCGGGATTGACGCCGAGCATGATCGTCGGCGACATGGACTCCGCCGGCGAGGCCGCGCTGCGCTGTGGCGCGGAGCTCGTCGTGCACTCCTACCCGGACGGGCGCGCGCCGGGCCGTCACCGCGTGGAGGAGCTCGGCCTGCCGTTCAAGCTCGTGCCCGCGCCCGGCACCAGCCAGGACGTGGCGATGCTGATCGCCGCCGAGAAGGGCGCTCGCCTGATCGTCTCGGTGGGCTCGCAGTTCAACCTCGTCGAGTTCCTGGACCGCAACCGCAAAGGCATGTCCTCCACGTTCCTCACACGGCTGCGCATCGGCGAGATCCTCGTGGACGCCAAGGGCGTCAGCCGCCTGTACCAACCCCGTCCCGGCCTCACGCCGCTGCTGGTCGTGATCGTCACGGGGCTGATCGCGATGATCGCCGTCGTGTGGATCACGCCCGCGCTGCGCGACGTGGCGGAACTGCTCTGGCTGAAGCTGCAGATGCTGTTCGGCGCCGGCTGACTCTAAGACGGCGAGAGCGCCCATGTTCGACTATCGCTATCACGCGCTGTCCCTCGCGGCTGTCCTGTTCGCGCTGGTGCTCGGTGTGCTGCTGGGCGTGGCGATCGGCGACTCGAACCTGGTCTCATCGGCCAAGAACGGGATCGTGGCCAACCTCAACTCCGAAGTCAGCCAGTCGCGCCGGCACGCGGGCCAGCTCCAGGAACGGCTCACCGACGAGGAAGCGTTCGCCAACGGCCTGTACCCGCTCGCGGTGCACGAACTGCTGGCCGGGCGCACGATCGGGCTGGTGTTCCTCGGCGGCTCCTCCGACCAGATCAACTCGCTCGTGCGCACCGCCGTCGCGCAGGCGGGCGGCAGCGTCACGACGGTCGTCGCAATGCGCGAGCCACTGGACATCGAAGGGCTCGAACACGAGGCGGCCGGGACGCACTACGCGCCGCTGTCCAGCTCCATCGCGCTCGTGGAACGCTTCGGCGACCTGATCGGCCGCCAGCTCGTCAGCGGCGGGCAGCTCGTCGACCGCGAGCTGATCAGTCGTGTGCGCGCCAGCCTGCTGAGCGCCTTCGACGGTCAGCTCACCCGCCTGGAAGGGCTCGTCGTGGTGCGTGCCGAGCCGACCGGCATGACAGCTGCGCAGAGCGAAGCGAGCGCCGCGCTGGAGTCGGGCCTGCTCGCGGGCGTGGCCGCCGCCCGGGTGCCGGCTGTCGGCGTGGAGCTCAGCAGCACCGAACCGTCGCAGATCCCCTGGTACAAAGGCAAGGGCATATCGAGCGTCGACGATCTCGACAACCTCGCGGGACAGGCGGCGCTCGACTACGCCCTCGCCGGAGACAGCGGCAGCTTTGGTGTCTCCTCGACGGCCGACTCGCTGCTGCCGAGCGTCACCACCGGCACCTCACAGCCCTGAGCGAGGCTCTGCCGCGGCGGGCCGCGGGCGCTCTTGAGCCGGTCCCGAGCACGTGCGCAGCGCGTCCGCTCGCGTCGCTAGCTTCCCACCCATGCATCAGCTGCCCTTCATCCTCGCGCTGGTGGGCGCCGTGGTGCTCGCTCCGGCGCTGCTGCGCGCGCTCAACGACGGCGGGCATACGCGACCCAACTACCGCGACCGTTCGCTGCCGTTCCCGTTCGGCGTCCTCACGCTCGCCGCCGCGCTGCTCACCCTGATCCCGCTGGTGCTGGTGCAGCGGCTGGCCTCCACCCAGGTCCTGCCGCCCGAGCTGCTGCCGATCGCCGTATACGCGCTCGGCGTGCTGGCGCTGGGGCTGCTCGACGACACGCTCGGTCACGGCGCTCACGGCGAGCGCGACGGCGCCGAGGGTCGCGCGCCCCAGCGCGGCTGGCGCGGTCACGGCGCGGCGACGCTGCGCGGCGAGCTGTCCACGGGCGCGCTCAAGGCCGCGGGATCGCTCGGCCTGGCGCTGCTGGCGATGAGCTACCTGGGCCTGTCCAACGGGCGCTGGCTGCTCGCGGCCGCGGTGCTCGTGCTCGCGACCAACGTCTTCAACCTGCTCGACCTGCGCCCCGGGCGAGCGACCAAGGCGTTCGTATTGCTCGGCGCGGGTCTCGCGATCGGCTCGGCCGACCTGCGACCGCTGTGGGCGCTCGGCCTGTTCGCCGCGCCGGCGCTCGTGGCCGGGGCGTACGACCTGCGCGAGCGCGTGATGCTCGGCGACACCGGCGCGAACCTGCTGGGGGCGCTGGCCGGGCTGTGGCTGGTGCTGACGCTGTCGGGCACCGGCCAGCTGGTGGCGCTCGCGCTGCTTGCCGCGATCACGCTGTATGGCGAGCTGCGATCGATCTCCGCGCTCGTCGAACGGACTCCCGGGCTGCGCCGGCTAGACTCTTGGGGCAGGCCCACATGACCTTGCATTACTCCGACCGCCACGCCCAGGCCCCCAGCAAGACCCGGTTCATCTTCATAACCGGTGGCGTCGTGTCCTCGCTCGGAAAGGGCATCGCCGCGGCCTCGCTCGGGCGGCTGCTCGTCTCGCGCGGGCTCACCGTCGGCCTGCAGAAGTTCGACCCCTACATCAACGTCGACCCCGGCACGATGTCGCCCTACCAGCACGGCGAGGTGTTCGTCACCGAGGACGGCGCCGAGACCGACCTGGACCTCGGCCACTACGAGCGCTTCACGGACGCCAACACCAGCCACGCCTCCAACGTCACCGCGGGCGGCATCTACGACACGGTCATCCGCCGCGAGCGCCGCGGCGACTACCTCGGCGGGACCGTGCAGGTGGTGCCGCACATCACCGACGAGATCAAGCAGCGGATCGCGCTGATCGCCGAGTCCAGCGACGTCGACTTCGTGATCACCGAGATCGGCGGCACGGTCGGCGACATCGAGTCGCTGCCGTTCCTCGAGGCGATCCGCCAGTTCCCGGTGGACGTCGGGCGCCGGCGCTGCATGTTCATCCACCTGACGCTCGTCCCCTACATCGGCCATGCGGGCGAGCTCAAGACCAAGCCCACGCAGCACTCCGTCAACGAGCTGCGGCGCATCGGCATCGCGCCGGACATGCTCATGTGCCGCTCCGAGGGCTCGCTGTCGAGCGAGATCCGCAAGAAGATCGCCCTGTTCGCGAGCCTGCCGATGGAGGCGATCGTCTCGGCGTGCGACGTCGACAACATCTACAAGGTGCCGCTCACGTTCCGCGACCAGGGGGTCGACGACTTCGTGCTCGAGCACTTCGGCCTGGAGGCGTCCCCGCCCGACCTGTCCAGGTGGACGGAGCCGATCGAGCGCGCCGCGCGAGCCACGAAGACGGTGCGGATCGCGCTGGTGGGCAAGTACGTGCAGCTCGAGGACGCCTACCTGTCGGTCTCCGAAGCGCTGCGCCACGCCGCCTCGCTGCAGGATGGGAGGGTCGAGATCGAGTGGATCGACTCCGAGAGCCTGGAGGGCGGCGATCAGCAGGAGATCTTCAGGCGGCTCAGCGGCGCCGACGGGATCCTGATCCCCGGCGGCTTCGGCGGACGCGGGATCGAGGGCAAGATCGCGGCGGCGCGCTTCGCGCGCGAGCAGCAGGTCCCATACCTGGGCATCTGCCTCGGCATGCAGGTGGCCGTCGCCGACTTCGCGCGCCACGTCGCCGGCATGGAGGGAGCGAACTCGACCGAGTTCGACATCGAGACGCCGTTCCCGGTGATCGACCTGTTGCCCGAGCAGAAGGAAGTGGCCGACCTCGGCGGCACGATGCGCCTGGGCGCCGATCCGGTCAAGCTCCATGCGGGCAGCCGGGCCCTGGAGATGTACGGCGAGGCGGTCATCTACGAGCGCCACCGCCACCGCTATGAGGTCAACAACCGCCTGCGCAAGCGCCTGCAGAGCGCCGGCCTGCGCGTATCGGGCACCTCGCCCGACGAGCGCCTCGTGGAGGTGATCGAGCTCGACGAGCACCCGTTCTTCGTCGCGTCGCAGTTCCACCCGGAGTTCAAGTCGCGCCCGGAGCGCCCCGCGCCGCTGTTCCGCGGCTTCATCGCGGCCGCGCTGCAGCGCGCCGACGGCGGCGAGGACACCGCTGATGCCTCGCCGTCGCCGTCGCCTTTGCCGACGCCGGCGCAGCGCGCCGGCCTGTCGTGACGGCTCCCGCACCGGTGTCAAGAGTCGGAGAGCTCGAGCGCCGCTACCTGAACGGCACGTTCGCGGAGCTGTGCCGGATCGAGAGCCCGTCGGGATCCGAGCGCGCGTGCGGCGAGCGCGTGATCGCCGAGCTGCGCGCGCTCGGCGTGAAGGTCCACGAAGACGACGCGGGGCCGCGCGCGGGCTCCGATTGCGGCAACCTGCTCGCGTTCGTTGCAGCCGGGGAGCGCGCGGGTGGCTCCGAGCAGCGCGCCGAGCGGGGACGCTCGCTGCTGCTGTGCGCGCACCTGGACACGGTCCCGCTGCGGGCGCCCGTCGAGCCGGTGCTGCTCGACGGGGGCTGGGAGAACGCCAACGAGGGGATCCTCGGCGCCGACAACAAGGCCGCCGTGGCCGTGCTGCTCGCGCTCGCGCGTCACGTCCGCCAGGAGGGCGCGCCGCTGGACGTGGAGCTGCTGTTCACGGTCGGCGAGGAGGTCGCGCTCGCCGGGGCGCGCGCGTTCGACGCAGCGCGCCTGCGCAGCGACTTCGGGTTCGTCTTCGACCACGCCTCGCCGATCGGCGAGCTGGTGCTCGACTCGCCGACGCACTTCCGTGTGGAAGCGTCCTTTCGCGGCGCCGCCGCACACGCGGGCATCCGCCCCGAGGACGGGCGCAGCGCGATCCTCGCGGCGGCGCGCGCGGTCGCCGCGATGCAGCTCGGGCGCCTCGACGACGGCACCACGGTGAACGTCGGGACGATCGGCGGCGGCACGGCGATCAACGTCGTCCCCGAACACTGCTCGCTGGCGCTCGAGGCGCGCGCGCTCGGCGACGAGCGGGCCGAGGACGTCGTGGCGGAGATCGTAGACACCCTGCACGAGGCGGCAAACCTCCCCGACTGCGACTGCGACGTGGACGTCAGCGTGGAGCGGACGTTCTCCGGCTACCGCCTGTCCCCGAGCAGCCCGCCGGTGCGCGTGGCCGAGCAGGCGCTGCGCGCGTGCGGGCATGAGCCCGTGCACATCGCCAGCGGCGGCGGCTCGGATGCGAACGCGCTGATCGCGCAGGGCTTTGCGACCGTGAACCTGGCGAACGGCACCGAGCGCAACCACGAGCCGGGAGAGCGCGTGAGCGCCCTCGCGCTGGAGGAGATGCTCGACGTCGCGCTCGCCCTGCTGGACGAGGCGGCGAGCCTCGTGCCGACCGCGGCACTGTAGCTTGCGGCGCCGATGCTGAAGCTCCGCCCCGCCATCGTGATCGAGACCCGCCGCACCGGCGAGAAGGCCGACGCGGAGATCCCCGCGGGTGAGCGCCCGGGCGCCGCCGGCGAGCAGCGGCTGGTGGTCGAGCTCACCACCGATTCGGAGCCCGCCCACCCCGGCAAGCGCCGCGAGGCGATCGCGGACGTCGGGCTGGTGGGGCGCACGGAGGTGGGCGATGAAGTGATCGTCAACGTGCAGGCGCTCGACCTCGGCCTGGGCTCGGGCGGCTTCGACGTCGTGCACGTGAACCTCACGCGCGGCCTGGACGGCGGCGGCGATTCCGGTCCTGCCCGCCCGCACGTGATGAAGCTCAACTACACGAGCCTGCAGCACGCCGTCGAGCCGGTCGAGCGGGAGCTCCTGCAGCTCCCGGTGGAGCGTCCCGTGGCGGTGCTCGCGTTGCACGGCCAGCTAGCCAGCCTGGCGTGGGCGTTCGCGCAGGCCGCGCCGGGCGCGACGCTCGGCTATGTGCAGACCGAGGGCGGCGCGCTGCCGGGCGGGCATTCGCACACGGTGCGCACGCTGCGCGAGCGCGGGCTGCTCGCCGGTCACCTCACGGCGGGCGCCGCCTTCGGGGGAGACGCCGAGGCGATCACCACCGCCGGCGCGCTGCACCACGGCCTGCGCGTGCTCGGCTGGGACGCGGCCGTCTGCGGGCCGGGCCCCGGGATCGTCGGCTCGAGCTCCCCGCTGGGCCACGGAGGGATGATCGCGCTGGACTCCGCGCACGTCTCGCTGGCGCTCGAATGCTCGACGCTGCTCGTCGCACGCATGTCCTCGGGTGACGAGCGCAAGCGCCACCGCGGCATCTCCCACCACACGCTCACCGTCCTCGACCTGCTGCTCGAGCCGGTCACCGTCGCGCTGCCCGCGGGGATGCGCTCGCCGGTCGGCACCGATCTGCGCGCCGGTCTGAGCGCGGTCTTCGGCGGCGCGATGCCGAGCCGGCCGGCCGCAGACAGGCCCGCGCTGGCCGTCGACGTGGCCCGGCCCGCGCGCCTCGCCCGCCACGACTGGCGCCGCGCGAGCGTCGACCTGCCGGCCTACGCCGCCAGCGGCCTGCCCGCCGACACCATGGGCCGCGGGCTGACGGGCGACCCGCTGTTCTTCGGCGCGGCGCTCGCCGGCGGGAGCGTGCTCGCAGAGCTCGTCAGCCACTCGTCGACCGGTCGCAATGGCGGCGAGGACCGCAGCGGCGAGGGCCGTGGCGGCGAGGGTCGCGGCGGCGAGGACGCGAGCGACGCGCCATGAGCGGCGCGTTCGAGGCGCTCGGCGGCGAGACCGTCTACAAAGGGCGCTTGGTGGACGTGCGCGTCGAGCGCTTCCGCCACGCCGACGGGGAAGAGGTCTCGCGCGAGATCGTCCGTCACCGCGGGGCCGTGGGCATCGTCGCGCACGACGAGCAGCAGGTGTGGCTCGTGCGCCAGCCACGCGAGGCGGTGGGCGAGACGGATCTGCTGGAGATTCCCGCTGGGCGCCTGGACGTGGACGGCGAGCAGCCGCTGGCGGCGGCTCAGCGCGAGCTCGCGGAGGAGATCGGCCGCGGCGCGCGCACGTGGGAGCCGATCGTCGCCTACTACACGAGCGCCGGCTTCACCGACGAGCGCGTGCACCTGTTCCACGCGAGCGAGCTGTACAGCTCGCAGGCGCACAGCGACGAGGAGGAGCGCATCGAGATCGTGCCGTGGCCGCTGGGCGAGCTGCAGGGGGCGATCGAGCAGTGCCGCGACGCGAAGACGCTCATCGGCCTGATGTGGCTCTCGCGGCGGCTGAATCTCTGATTGCACCGTCAAGGAGCGCCGGCGCCGTCAGCGAAGCTCAGGGGATGACGCTCGCCGAGACGGCCACGCGGCCCTCCGAAACCGCTACGCCGCCCACCACGGTCGGGATCCCCACCACGGTCGGGATCGAGTCGCTGCTGCTGGACTTCCTCGCCTATCTGGAGCTCGAGCGGGGCCTCTCGCGCAACACGCTCGAGGCCTACCGCTGCGACCTGCTCCAGCTCGGGGAGTTCCTCGATCGCCGCGGGCTCTCCGCGACGCGCGCCACCCACGGCGATCTGGCGGCGTTCCTGTCCGAGCTGGGGGTCGCGCCGAGCACGCTCGCCCGCAAGGTCGCGTGCCTGCGCTCCTTCTACCGCCATCTCCGTCGCGAGGGCGCGATCGAGCACGACCCGACGGCCGACCTGCGCGGCCCGCGCAAGCCGCAGCGCCTGCCGCGCGTGCTCACGCGCGAGCAGGTCGCGCGGCTGCTGGAGCAGCCGCGCGGGACCGAGCCGCTGGCGCTGCGCGACCGCGCGCTGCTGGAGGTGATGTACGCGTGCGGGCTGCGCGCGTCGGAGGCCGTCGGCCTGGAGCCCGCGGACCTCGATCTCGACGAGGGGCTGCTGTGCGCGCGCGGCAAGGGCTCCAAGGAGCGGATCGTGCCGATCGGACGCCATGCGCTCGTCGCGCTGCTGGCATACTCCCGCACCGGGCGGCCGGTCTTGATGCAGGCCGGCCAGCACGTCAGCGCCCGCCCGCAGGCGCAGCTGTTCCTCAACAGCAGGGGCGGTGGCCTCACGCGTCAGGGCCTTTACAAGATCGTCCAGGGACACGCCCGCAGCGCGGGCCTGCACGAGCGCATGAGCCCGCACACGCTGCGCCACAGCTTCGCCACGCATCTGCTCGCGGGCGGCTGCGACCTGCGCTCGCTGCAGGAGATGCTCGGCCACGCCGACCTAGCGACCACGCAGGTCTACACACACCTGTCGGCCGAGCGGCTGAAGCACGCCTACTTCAGCGCGCACCCGCGTGCGTCGAGCACACCGTAGACCCGCCGGCGCGCGGCGGGCGTTCGTGCTCGTGATCGACGCGTGCGGCGTGGGCGCGCTGCCTGACGCGGCGGCCTACGGCGACGAGGGCACGAACACGCTCGCGCACCTCGCCGAGGCCGTCGGTGGCCTGGAGCTGCCGGCGCTGGGGTCGCTGGGACTGGGCTCGATCCTTCCCGTGCGCGGCGTGGCGCCGAGCGCTCAGCCCGCGATCCACGGTCGCCTGCATCCCCTGGGTCCCGGCAAGGACTCGATCAGCGGCCACTGGGAGCTGATGGGCGTGGTGGCAGAGCGAGCGCTGCCCACCTATCCGGCGGGCTTCCCGGCGCAGCTCATCGCGCGACTCGAGCAGGCGAGCGGTCACGAGCTGATCTGCAACCGGCCCGACAACGGCCTGGCGGCGATCGAGCAGTTCGGAGCGGAGCACCTGCGCACGGGCGCGTTGATCCTGTACACCTCCCAGGACTCGGTCCTGCAGCTGGCGGCGCACGTCGATCGGGTCCCCGTCGAGGAGCTCTACCGGGCGTGCGCGGCGGCGCGCGCGGCGATGAGCGGCGAGCACGCCGTCGGCCGCGTGATCGCGCGGCCGTTCGCGGGCGCCGCGGGCGCGTTCGCGCGCACCGAGGGTCGGCGTGACTTCGCGCTGATGCCGCCGGCGCGCAGCTACCTGCAGGAGCTGCAGGACGCGGGCGTGGAGGTGCACGGGGTCGGCAAGATCGACGACCTGTTCGCGGGCGTGGGGGTGAGCGCGGCGCACGAGGGAGCGACGAACGCGGCGGCGCTGGCAGCGATCGAGGAGCTGCTGGCGCGGCTGCAGCGGGGCCTGGTGTTCGCGAACCTGATCGAGACCGACCAGGTGTACGGCCACCGCAAGGACGCGCGCGGCTTCGCGGGCGCGCTGCGCGAGATCGACGCGTGCGTCGGGCGCATGCTCGCCCAAATGCGCGAGAGCGACCTGCTGGTCGTGACGGCCGACCACGGCGTCGACCTGGCACACCCGGGCACCGACCACACGCGCGAGTACGCGCCGCTGCTGGCGGTGAGCGGCGAGATGCTCGCCCGCCGAGCGCGCGGCGCGCGCCACGATGGCCCGCTGGCGGACGTCGGCGCGAGTGTCCTCTACTGGCTGACCGGCCGCGAGGGTGAAGGCCTGCCGGGGGATGCCTTCATAAGCTAGGGCGCGATGCCCGAGCTACCGGAGGTCGAGACGATCAGACGCCAGCTCGCGCCGCTGGTGGAGGGCCGCACGCTGACGCGAATCGAGATCCTCGACCCGCGCTGGTCGCGCCCGCTTGCGCCGCACGAGCTCGAGCAGGCGCTCACCGGCAGGCGCATCGAGCGCCTGGGCCGGCGCGGCAAGTACCTGGTGTGGAGCTTCGACGGCGATGTGCACCTGGCGCAGCATCTGCGCATGACCGGCTCCGTGCTCTCCCAGCCCGACCCCGAGCAGGCGCACGTGCGCGTGCGCATCGAGCTCAGCGGGCGCCGCCGGCTGGTGATCGTGGATCCGCGCCGCTTCGGCACGGGCGAGCTGCTGCTGGGCGGCGATGCGCTGGAGGCGTTCTTCGCGGCGCGGCTGGGCGTGGAGCCGTTCGACGAGCGCTTCACCGCGGAGCACCTGCGCGAGCTGGCGAAGGGCAGGACGGCGCCGATCAAGGCGTTCCTGCTCGACCAGCGCAGGGTCGCGGGCGTGGGCAACATCTATGCCGACGAGGCGCTGTTCAGGGCGGGCGTGCACCCCCGCAGGCCCGCCGGGCGGCTCACGCGCGAGCAGTACGCGCGCCTGCGCGAGAGCGTGATTGCGGCGCTGAGCGCGGGCATCGACGCGCGCGGCGCGAGCATCGACGACTTCCGTCACGTGGACGGCGTGCGCGGCTCCTTCCAGGACCAGTTCCTCGTGCACCTGCGCGCGGGCGAGCCGTGCGGCGTGTGCGGGAGCACGATCGTGAAGATGGTCGTGGCCGGACGCGGGACGTACGTGTGCGAGACCTGCCAGCCGGCGCTCAGGCAGCGAGCATCTCGTCCAGGCGACCGCTCTCGGCGGCGGCCTGCACCTCCGTGAACCCGCCCAGCAGCTCGCCGTCGACGATCACCTGGGGAAAGCTCAGCATGCCGGTCTCGCGCGCGAGCGCGGCGCGGCCGTCGGGGTCCTTCGCCAGGTTGATCTCCGAGAACTCCACCCCGCGCGCCTTGAGCAGGCCCTTGACGCGGGCACAGAACGAACAGGGATCGGTCGTATAGACGGTTACCAGACTCATTACTTCATAAAGTATAGCGGGTCGTGGGTGGGGCGCTGCCCCGTTCGATCAGTGCAATCGACACTCCTGTATAACGATCGCTATACACCGAGTTTGCGCGAGGTAACACAGTGCGCGCCCGGTGCTCGTCCACTACGCGCAGTGCGCGCTCAGCGCTCGTCCACCACGCGCAGTGCCCGCTCAGTGCTCGTCCACGACGTAGCGCGTGGGCACGGCGCGCTCTGTGCGCTTGGGCGGGCGCAGGTACTTGCGCTCCTGACGGGGCGGGAGCTTCGGCCGCTTGTCCTCGTGCACGTGCTCGTAGGGGACGACGGAGAGCAGGTGGCTGATGAGGTTCAGGCGCGCGGTGCGCTTGTCGTCGGCCTCGACCACGTACCAGGGGCTGTGTTCGACGTCGGTGTAGTTGAACATCTGGTCCTTGGCTTCTGCGTAGTCGACCCAGCGGGCGCGGGCCTGCAGGTCGGTGGGGCTGAACTTCCAGCGCTTGCGCGGATCTGACAGCCGTTGCTTGAAGCGGCGCTCCTGCTCGTCGTCGCTGACCGACAGCCAGTACTTGACGAGGATGATGCCGTCGTTGACCAGCGCCTGCTCGAACAGCGGGCAGAAGCGCAGGAACTCTTCGTACTGGTCCTGCGTGCAGTAGCCCATCACGCGCTCGACGCCGGCGCGGTTGTACCAGCTGCGGTTGAACAGCACGATCTCGCCGCCGGCGGGCAGATGCGGGACGTAGCGCTGGAAGTACCACTGCGTGCGTTCGCGCTCGCTGGGGGTGGGTACGGCGACGACGCGACAGGTGCGCGGGTTGAGGAAGGTGATGATGCGCTTGATGGCGCCGTCCTTGCCGGCGGTGTCGCGGCCCTCGAACAGCACCACCAGGCGCCGCCCGCCGGCGACGACCCACTCCTGCAGGTACACGAGCTCGGTCTGCAGGCGCAGCAGCTCCTTTTCGTATTGCTTGTGGTCGAGTTCCTCCACTGCATCGGCAAGTTAGAGGATGCCCAGGTCGTCGCCGCGCCAGGCGCGCCCGGGGTCGCGCGCCAGCTGCGTCCGGGGTCGCGCGCGAGGCTCGTCGGAGGCGGCGCGCGAGGCGTCGGGCGCATCGATCAACATTGATGGTTCATGTCCAGCCGAGCGGTGAAGACGGAAGCGGTGGTGCTGCGCTCGATGCGCTACGGCGAGGCGGACCGCATCCTGCACCTGTACACGCCGCATCGCGGGCGGGTGGGCGCGATCGCGAAGGGCGTGCGGCGCGCGCGCAGCCGCTTCGGTGGGCGGCTGGAGCCGTTCTTTCGCCTGCACGTGGAGCTGCACGAAGGGCGCGGCGAGCTGCTGACGGTCACAGGCGCGCAGACGATCGACGGCCACGCGCGCCTGCGCGGTGACGCGCGCGCGCTGGACGCGGCGGCGCGGGCGTGCGACGCGGTGGGGCGGCTGTTCGAGACCTCGGAGCCGCACCCGGGGGTGTTCAACCTGCTGTGCCGCCAGCTGGCGCTGCTCGACGAGCACGCCGGGGATGCGGTGGCGGCCGCCGACCCGCAGCCGCCCTTGGCGGCTGACGCTGCGACGGGCGCGCCCGGGCGAGGATCGACGGGCGGCCGTGGCGGGGCGCTGGCGTTCCGCCTGAAGCTGCTGCTGGCTGCGGGTCTGGCGCCGCAGCTGGCCGCGTGCGCGAACTGCGGCGAGCGTGAGCACCTGGTGGGCTTCTCGGGCGCGGCGGGAGGCGTGGTGTGCTCGGCGTGCGAGGCGGGCTCGTTTGCGCTGGGGGAGGATGCGTACGTGTTCATGACGGAGGCGCTCGGCCGTGCGCTGACGGATGTCCCGCACGCGCCGGCGCCGGCGCTCGGCCAGGTCGAGCGGGCGATCGCGGCGACGCTCGAGCACCACGCGCACGTGCGCCTGATGCCCGCGGTGGGGCGCGCGGGCTGATCCTGGCGTCGGGCCGGGCGGCCACGGCGGGGGGTTGGGCGGAGGTCGGGCCGTGACGCTGATCCCGGTATCGTGATGCGCCGTGGACGAGGGATTGCCGATCGCGTACCAGGTGCTCGAGAAGGGCGTTGCGGTGCTGGCGTCCGACGGCGAGCGGGTGGGCACGGTGCACCATGTGGTGTCGGCGCCGGAGAAGGACATCTTCCACGGCGTGGTGATCTCGACGCCTGAGCATGGTCTGCGCTTCGTGGAGGCGGCGGACGTTGCGTCGCTGCACGAGCTCGGCGTGGACCTGCGCATCGACTCGGCTGCGGCGCAGAGCCTGCCCCAGCCGGGCGGCGGCGCGCCGGTGTTCGACGAGGACCCGGGCGAGATGAAGGGCTGGCACCACTGGGTGCACAAGGCGGGCATGCGCGGCGACTGGATGCGCGAGCGCTGAGCGTCGCGGGCGAATTCGCGGAGCGCTGCGCGGAGCAGGAGGAGCAGCTGCTGTCGCCGCTGGCGACGAGCTCGTACCCGGCGCTGCGGGCGCGCGCGGAGGAGGACTGCGCACTGCGCACGCCGTTCCAGCGCGACCGCGACAGGATCGTGCACAGCAAGGCGTTTCGCAGGCTGATGCACAAGACGCAGGTGTTCGTGGCGCCGCGCGGCGACCACTACCGCACGCGGCTGACGCACACGCTGGAGGTGACGGGCATCTCGCGGACGGTGGCGCGCGCGCTGCGCTTGAACGAGGATCTGGTGGAGGCGATCGGCCTGGGCCACGATCTCGGTCACCCGCCGTTCGGGCACATCGGCGAGGAGGTGCTGGACGGCTGCCTGAAAGAGCGCTTCGGGCGCGACTTCCGCCACTTCGAGCACTCGCTGCGGATCGTGGAGCACCTGGAGCGCGACGGTGTGGGGCTCAACCTGACGGAGCAGGTGCGCGACGGGATTGCGCGCCACTCCAGCCGCACGCCGCAGCCGCGGACGCTGGAGGGGCGGATCGTGCGCGTGATGGATCGCGTGGCGTACATCAACCACGACATCGACGACGCGGTGCGCGCGGGGCTGCTGCGCGAGGATGAGCTGCCGAGCGAGCCGATCGCGGTTCTGGGCGGCAGCGGCTCGGCGCGGATCGACGCGCTGGTGCACGACATGGTGGAGCACTCGCAGCGCGCGGGGGAGATCGTGCAGGGTCCGCTGGCGGGGCCGGCGATGGGCGAGCTGCGCGAGTTCATGTTCGAGCGCGTGTACCTGGGACCGGCGGTGCGCGCGGAGCACGCGAAGATCGCGGCGGTGGTGCGCAGGCTGTTCGAGCACTACTCCGAGCACCCGGAGCTGCTGCCGCGGGGTCCGGAGGAAGCTGCGCCGCGCGACGAGCTGGAGCTGGCGGAGCGGGTGACGGACTACCTGGCGGGGATGACGGACCGCTACTGCATCAGGGAGTACACGGAGCTGCAGGTGCCGCGGGCTTTCGCCCGCTAGCGTAGCGGCGTGGCGCTCTATACCAACGAGTCTAAGGACCGCGTACGCGATGCGGTGGACTTCCTCGAGCTGGTATCTGCTCGGACGGAGCTGCGCCGCGCCGGACCGGCCCGCTATGAGGGACTGTGCCCGTTCCACGACGAGCGCACGCCGTCATTTGGGATCGACCCGGCGCAGAAGGTGTACTACTGCTTCGGCTGCCAGGCGTCAGGCGACGTGTTCACGTTCGTGCAGGAGACGGAGGGCGTGGACTTCAAGGGCGCGCTCGAGCTGCTGGCGGAACGCTACGGCGTTGAGCTGCAGCGCGAGCAGGAGGACCCGCAGGAGGCGGAGCGGCGCAGGCGCAGGGAGCGGCTGCTGGAGCTGCTTTCGCGGACGGCGGCGTACTACGAGCGCTACCTGTGGGAGTCCGGTGAGGCGGCGCGCGCGCGTGAGTATCTGAAGGACAGGGGCCTGGGCGAGGAGGTGCTGCGGGAGTTCCGCGTGGGCTATGCGCCGAGCGCGTGGGACAGGGTGCTGCTGGCCTCACGCAGGGGCGGGTTCTCCGAGCAGGAGCTGTACGAGACGGGCCTGGCGCAGCGCTCGAAGGAGAACGGGCGCCTGTACGACCGCTTCCGCTCGCGGATCATGTTCCCGCTGGCGGACGTGCGCGGGCGGGTGCTGGGCTTTGGCGCGCGCGCGATGCGCGAGGATCAGCGCCCGAAGTACCTGAACACGTCGGACAACGACATCTACCACAAGGGCCTGCAGCTGTATGGCGCGGACCTGGCGCGCGCGCACGCGACGAAGGCGGGGGAGGTGATCTTGTGCGAGGGCTACACGGACGTGATCGCGCTGCACCAGGCGGGCATGCGCAACACGGTGGGGCTGATGGGCACGGCGTTGACGGGCGAGCAGGTGGGCGAGCTGGCGCGCATGGCGCAGACGGTGCTGCTGGCGCTGGACGCGGACAGCGCGGGGCAGGAGGCGATGCTGAAGGCGTTCCGGCTTGCCAACAAACGCAAGCTGGACCTTCGCGTGGTGATGCTGCCGGCGGGCACGGACCCGGCGGATCTGATCCAGCGCGACGGCGCGGCGGCGATGCAGGCGGCGGTCAAGGGATCGATCTCGTTCGTGACGTTCCGGGCAGAGCGCGTGCTGGCGAGCGGCGATCCGTCGAACACGGAAGACCAGGACCGGATGATCGAGGAACTGCGGCCGGTGTTCGCGGAGCTGCCGCCGAGCGCGTTGCGGATGGAGCTGACGCAGACGGTGGACAGCCGCATGGCGCTGCGCGACGGCCTTGCGGAGAAGCTGCTGGCGGCGCCCCCGCGCGCTCCTCAGCGAGGCGCTGAGCCTGGCCGGGGCCCGGCGCGAGGAGATGGCGATGGCGATGGCGAGTCGGCGCGAGCGCGCCAGCCGCGGGTGAGCGAGATGACGCGTCGCGAGGAGACCGAGCGGGCGTTCCTGGCGCTGTGCATCGCCTCGCCGGAGGAAGGAGCGCTGGCGCTTGCGGGCTTGGACATAGACGAGCATTTCTCAAGCGGCCTGCTGCGCCGCGCGGCCAGGCACCTGCGCGCGGGCGACCTGCGCGCGCCGATGAGCGACGCGGCGGATGCCGGTGAGCGCTTGGAGGACGATCCGCAGCTGAAGGGCCTGCTGGCGGAGCTGGTGGTGGAAGCGGGCCGCGAGCAGTCGGACACGGCGATGCTGGAGGTGCAGCGCCTGCAACTGGAGCTCGCGCGCGTGGACCGCCAGATCCAGCGCGCGCGCGGACAGGACGGCGGCGACATCAGCGCTCTGGCGCAGCGCAAGGCGGCGGTCAAACGCGACTTCGATAGGGCGTACGGGCAGGTGCTGGAGCAGACGGGGGATAGGGAGGGCTGACGGTCCCCGGCTGGCTGGCTGGCCGGTCGAGGTAGCGGCAGTCGGTCTGGCGAGCTGGTCAACCGTCCGGCCGGTCGAGTCGAGTGGTGGCACGGTTCGCGTCGCACAGAAGTCACAGAGTTGGCACAGATGACACAGAGGCGAACATATGTTCGCGCGACAATGCAGTGCATGGATCGCGCTTCTTTGGAGCAGCTTTTGGGGCAGGGCTTGTCGCTGGCGGAGATCGGCCGGCGCTTCGATCTGCACGAAGCTACGGTCAGCTATTGGGTCAAGAAACACGGGCTGGAGGCGGCGAACCGCGACAAGCACGTGGCCCGCGGGGGCATTGCGAGGGACGACCTGGAGGCGCTGGTCGAGGCCGGCATGTCAATCGCGCAGATCGCCGACGCGGTTGATCGCAGCAAGGCGACGGTGCGGCACTGGCTGATTCGGTACGGATTGAAGACGCGTGGCGGTCCCGGAAGACGATCGTCGGGGCAGGCGAAGGCTGCGAAGCGGGCTGGGCTTGCCACCGTGACGATGCGTTGCATTCACCACGGGGACACCGACTTTTGGCTGGACGGGCGTGGCCACTACCGCTGTAAGCAGTGCCGATCGGCCGCTGTGGTGCGCAGACGCAGGAAGGTGAAGACGATCCTCGTCGAGGAGGCGGGCGGCGCTTGCTGCATATGTGGATACGACTGCAACATGCGTGCGCTGCACTTCCATCATGTCGAGCCGTCGCAGAAGCGTCTCGAGATCAACGCGAGGGAGTCGCGATCGCCCTCGAGAAGTTGCGGGTCGAGGCGCGGAAGTGCGTGCTTCTGTGCTCTAATTGCCACGCCGAGGTCGAGGATGGGATCGCGTCTATTCCGGCTGATGCGCTGGACAGAACAATGCCCTCCGGGGTAGCACATGATGATCCGGGGTAGCTCAATTGGCAGAGTAGTCGGCCGTTAACCGATTGGTTGTGGGTTCGAGTCCCACCCCCGGAGCTCCTGTTAGGTGGGGCCTTCCCGACCCGCAAGTGCCTCCACGAGCAGCGCGGCAGCAGCCCCAGCATCATGCCCAGCGGCCCACGCCGCCAGCTCCTGCGCCCGCTCCCGAATAGCCGGCTCCCCAAGCGCGCGCTCGACCGCGAGCCGCAATACGCGCGGCGTGACGAACCGCCGCGGCACGCGCACGCCGGCGCCGGCCCAGTCCAGCCGCGCGGCGTTCTCGTTCATGTCGCCGACCGCCGGGCAGGCGACGACGGCGCAGCCCGAGGAGAGCGCGCGCACGAGCGTGCCGTGGCCGGCGTGGCAGACGACGAGGTCGCAGTGGGGCATGGTGCGCGAGTAGGAGACCCAGTCGACGACGCGCGCGTTGTCGGGCACGGGCAGCGCGCGTGGGGGCAGGCGACGGTTGTAGGTGGCGAGCACCCTGACGGGCGCGTCGGCGAGGCCGCGCAACGCGGTGCGCAGCAGCGTGTGCTGGGAGTCCTGGGCGGTGGAGGGGGCGATCAGCACGAGCGGAGCGTCGGGAGCGACCCCGCTGGTGCCGCCGCTGGGCAGCTCGACGTCGCGCGCGGGCGGCTCCCACATGAGCGGCCCGACGACGTGCGTGTGCGCGGGCCAGGCGCGCGGATACTCGAGCTGCGGGAAGGTGGCCACCAGCGCGAGCTGGCGGCTGATGCCGCCGTGCACGTAGTCGAGCGCCGGCAGCCCGAGCCGCACGCGTGTGTCGTTGAGCTCGACGCGGCCGCGCTCGAGTCCCTTGTCGGCGGCCCGCTGGGCCTGGCGCCAGAGCGCGCGCCCGGCGTTGGTGCGCGGAAGGCGGGCGCCGAGCGAGTAGATGGGGAAGTCGGGCGCGCCGTGCGGATAGACGTGGGGGATTAGCGTGGCGCACGGGCGGCCGTGGAGCTCGGCGGCGAGCGCGGGCGCGAGCGTGAGGATGTCGGAGACGACGACGTCGGGGCGCAGCTCGCGCACGAGCGGCGCGGTGTCGCGCGTGGCGTGTACCACTGCCTCGTAGAAGTCCAGCGGCTCCGGTCCGGACGGGAACACCTGGTACTCGGGGGCGGGCGCGAAGGTCATGCCCTCGGCCTCGACGTGCTGCTGCCAGCGACGCCAGGTCTGCAGCGTTACATGGTGTCCGCGGGCTGCGAGCGCGCGCCCGAGGGCGATCATGGGGAAGGCGTGACCGGGGTCGCCGAAGGCGCCCAGCAGCACCCGCTTCGGGGGGCCTGCGCCCGTAGGACCCGCGCCCGCAGGAGCACCGCTGCCTTCCACAGCGCGCCCCGGGATCAGGCGGCGAGCTCGGCGAGCAGCCGCAGCTGCTGCAGGCGCTCGGGGGCGGTGAACGCGGTGGGCGTCACCCCGAGCGTGCCGACGCCCGCGTCGCGGTAGACGGCGAGGCGCTCGCGCACGACGTCGGGCGGGCCGCACAGCGAGACGGTGTCGATCAGCTTGTCGGGGATCGCGGCCATGGCCTCGTCGCGCTTGCCTTCGAGGTAGAGGTCCTGGATCTGCTGAGCCTCGGCCTCGTAGCCGTAGCGCTGGACGAGCTGGTTGTAGAAGTTCTGCTTGCGCGAGCCCATGCCGCCGACGTAGAGCGCGATGAACGGGCGCATGGTGTTGCGACCGGCCTCGAGGTCGTCGGTGATGCAGAGGCTGACGGTGGGCGCGATGTCGAAGTCATCGAGCGATTTGCCGGAGCGATCGGCGCCTTCCTGCAGCAGCGGGCGCAGCTCGGAGACGTGCTCGGGCGAGAACAGCGTGGGGATCCAGCCGTCGGCGATCTCGCCGGCGAGCGCGGTGTTCTTGGGGCCGATGGCGGCGAGGTAGATGGGGATGTGTTCCTGCACGGGTGAGATGGTGAGCTTGAGCGCCTTGCCGGGCCCGTCGGGGAGCGGCAGCTCGAGCGTCTCGCCGTGGAACTCGACGCGTTCGCGTGCGAGCGCCATGCGCACGACGGCGACGTACTCGCGCGTGCGCTGCAGCTGCTTGGCGAAGCGCTGCCCGTGCCAGCCCTCGGCGACCTGCGGCCCGGAGGAGCCGATGCCGACGATCATGCGCCCGTTCGAGAGCTGGTCGATGGTGGCGGCGGTCATGGCCGTCATCGCGGCCGAGCGCCCTGGCATCTGGAAGATGCCGGCGCCGAGGCGGATCTTGGTTGTCTGCCCGGCGAGCCAGCCGAGCACGGTGGCGGTATCCGAGCCGTAGGCCTCGGCGGCCCATACGGAGTCATAGCCCAGCTTCTCGGCCTCCTGGACGATGTTGAGCTGGTCCTCGGAGGTGAGGCCCATGCCCCAGTAGCCGATGTGCACGCCGAGCTTCATGTGCAAGTTTCCTTTCAGCGGGAGGGAATTCGTTGCCGGCTGGGAACGCGTGCCATACGCTTGGCCGCGCACCACCGAGCATTGGCTGGACGGCCAAGACGGCGGTGCACAGCCTATGCGAAACCGCCACCGCCACAGCGCCAGCCCGGTCGAGCGCCTGCGTCTTGCGATCGACTGCCTGCCGGTGGGCACGCGCGAGGCGATGCTGGCGGGCGTGCGTGCGAACGAGCGGATCATCACGGGCGCGTACGTGGACGGCGAGGGCGGCGTATGCCCGATGCTGGCGGCGCACCGCGCGGGCGGGCGCACGGACCTGCTGTCGTTCGCGCGCTCGTGGGACCGCTTCACGCGCTCGACTCGCGGCTCGCGGGCGGCGACGGAGCGCGAGGTGCGCATCCTGATCGCCCAGCTTGAGGACAGCCTGGCGAGCGCGAGCTCGGTGGAGCTGGACGTGGCGATCAAGGAGCACCGCGAGCTGCTGAGCCGCCACCGCGTACGGACACGTCGCCGGCTCCCGGATGCCGCGGACCCGTCGGGCGAGATCGTTGCGAAGCGCCTGCGCAGGTCGTCGGTGCGACGCCTCCTCGGCGCCGGCGCGTCGCTTTAGAGCGGTTGCCCTAGAGCGCGTCGCCGGGCCGCACGAACATCATCTCGGGCACGACGCACGCGGGCGAGACCTTCAGCAGGTAGCGCACGGCCTCGGCGATGTCCTCTGAGCGGATCATGTCCTCGGCGGGGACGTGCTCCTTGACGAAGTCGGTCATGGGCGTATCCACGAACGCGGGGCACAGTGCGGTGGACTTGATGCCGTCGGCGCCGAGCTCCTTGTTCATGGCTTCGGTCCAGCCGACGACGCCGTGCTTGGTGGCGGAGTAGACGGACAGCCATGCCTCGCCGCGCTTGCCGGAGATCGAGGAGGTGTTGACGACGAGCGCGTTTTTGTGCTCGCTGGCGGACTCCTTGAGCAGGGGCACGCATTCGCGGTAGAAGAGCACGATCGAGCGGAGGTTGATGTCGAGCTGCATGTCCAGGCGCTTGGTCTCGATGTCGGCGACCGCCTGGCCGACGCCGACGCCGGCGTTGTTGACGAGCACGTCCAGCCGCCCGTAGCGCGCGCGGTGCTCGGCGACGACCTTCTTGATCTCGGTCTCGTCGGAGACGTTCGCTGCGACGGCGTGCACGTCGAACCCCTCGGCGGCGAGCCCGGCGACGGCGGCGTCGAGCTTGTCGGGCCGCCTGGCGGCCATGGTGACGCCGTACTGTTCCTCGCCGAGCATCCTGGCGATGGCGAGGCCGATCCCGCTGGACGCGCCGGTGACGATCGCTGCACGCTCTGCTGACATCTGCCGTCCTCTCCCTTGATGGTCCGAATCCAAGCGCCCGCCCAAATGGCGCGGCGGCGCGCGGGAGCATCCCACATCTCGCCGCCGCATCCCGCTGGTAGCGTCTGCGCAAGCGCGCGAGGCACGCAAGCCGAGCGCGCGGCGGGCCCGTAGCTCAGTTGGTTAGAGCTGCCGACTCATAATCGGTAGGTCGCAGGTTCGAGTCCTGCCGGGCCCATAGCCAGGCCCACAACAGGAAATCCCTGGAAATTCGGCATGGCCCAGCGGTCACGGAACCATGAAGCTGGTGTCTCCCACAGGTATTTCTGCGCTCTGGCCGGGCAGCCCGGGTACGGGCGTCGCTCCGGAGGGCCCGTTGACGGTGACGAACCCGACGGTGACGTGCGCGCGGCCAGGACACCCCTGGTGCACGAACTGGGTGAAGCGGACGCGTTGGTCGGCGCGGAGGTTTTTCTGTGTCGGGCCGAAGCTGTCTTCTCCCGAGACCGGGCATCGCGGGCCGGTCGGGTCGCTCGGGCCGCTGATGTTGATCTCGTAGTGGCTGTCGAAGTTCCTGACGGCGGCGCGCGCTCTGAATTCGATCACCAGCAGCAGCTCCGGTGGTGTGCCCCGCATGTCGATCCGCTTGTAGCCGACGGGCACGCCCGCGTCACACGGCCTTGTTTCTTCTCGCTTTTCGCAGTAGAACCGTGCCGGTTCGGCATGCACGCTGACCGAGCTCGCCAGTCGGGCCGGCGTGATCTGCGGGGCTGGCGCGGCGACGTAGCCTACGGCCGGGCATCTGTGAAAAAGGGCGCGGATGTATGGAGCGCGGAGCGTTTCGAGGATGTGGGTCTCGCTCGGGGTCAGTGCGTGCATTGAGCCGCGCACGTAGCGTTCGTCTCGGTATAGGGCTCGGTAGATCGCAGGTGAGCTCGCGCGGAGCACGGCACGAAAGCTCGCGCTGTTGATGCCCTGGAGACGCGCGAGGTCGGCCGGGGTCGGAAGCCGGCAGCTCGGCGCTCCGCGGTAGCTGACCGCGCGGATCACTTCGGACGGTTCCAGCTCGGGGCTGCCACTCGAGTAGCGCTGGTTGAGTGTGCAGAACAGCTGGCCCGAGCCGCACGGCGTCGCCCTGTGCGGTAGGACGATGAGATAGGCGCCGTCGCGGCCCGCGGTTGGCGTTGTAGCTATACCTCCGGTTGGCGTGACATGGGTGACGCTCGCGGCGTCAGGTCCGAGCAGCCCGAAGTAGACATCGCGTAGATCTGACGGGGGGCAGGTGTGTGGCAGCTGGTTCGCTGTGTAGCAGCCTCCGGAGACATGCTGCTGGTCTGCCATCAGCGCGCTTGCCGGCACCCCGTGCAGCTGTTCGTTGACGAACGCATCGCCGCGGGCGTCCTCGGTGCCGCAGCCGCTGCCGTCCAGGAAGTCCACAGACAGCGGGTGGAAGGCGCCGTCGTCGTCGAAGGCGCCGTCATGTCCGAGCACGCCGATCCGCCCGTCGACGACGCGCCCGACCTGCAGGCACATCAGTCCTCGGGTCGTTCTCAGGACACGCAATCCCCATGGAGGTCCGCCGTCTGGATCGGCCACACGCAACCCCAGCAGGTGGGCGCTCCCAGGGATCGTGACGCCTTCGTCGGCATTGGGGATCGCCTGCACTGTGGCTCCCACCGGTTCGCCGGTGCGCAACACGCCGGTTGCGGCCAGCGCCGAGCCCGTGGCGACTAGGCACGCGAGGACCACCGCGACCGGTCTCGACGGTCGCGGACGCAGACGCGAATACCACGGCAGGTGGGCACCGCGGCGCACGGCCTCGCGCATACCCTGCTCGACTCGGTCGAAATAGTCGCTCATCGTTCCTCCATCTGGGACCTCAGGCTCTTCAGGGCACGGCTCACACGCTGGCGGACAACCGACTGCGAGCAGCGCAGCTCCGAGGCGATCTCCTCGTAGGGCCGCTCTTGCACGACCCTTGCCTCGAGCGCCTCGCGCAGCGGTGTCGGCAGGCCTTGGGCGAGCGCGAGGATGTCCTCGTCGAGGCTCGCGAGCTCCTCCACCCGGTCGAGGTCGCCGTTGCTCAGCGCAACTGGCTCAAGGTGCAACTTGCGTCGAGCGGAGTCCTCCACGCGCTTTCGCCGCTGGCTTTCAAGGAGCTTGTTGCGCGCGATCCCGAGCAGCCACGCCAGCACTGACCCCTGCTCTGGGCGGTAGCGCCGCGCGGAGATCAACGCCGCCGCGAACACCTCAGCCGACAGATCGGCGGCAATCTCCCGGTTGCGGGTCTCCCGCAAGCACCAGCGCAGCACCACCGGCAGGTAGCGGCGATACAGCGTCACGAAGGCAGCGTCATCCCGGGCCGCGACTGCAACCACGAGCGCCGCGTCTGGATCATCACCTCGATCGGGCATCTATAAGCAGGTTTGCGCGAACACCGATCTTGTGACAGCAAGGACGCGTCGGCCGGACCACCTGCTCGACGCGGTACGCTGGTATGGATGAGCTTCACGCGGATCACGGTGCGAGCTGACCAGATGAACGGTGTCCCATGCATCCGTGGCCTTCGGATCCCTGTCGCGACGGTGGTCGGCATGGTCGCTGATGGCATGAGCGACCCGGAGATCCTTGCTGCCTATCCGGACTTGGAGTCCGAGGATGTTCGTGAGGCGATGCGCTACGCGGCAGAGGCTGTCCGTGAGCGTGAGCTGCCGCTCGCTGCCGCCGGGTGAGGTTTCTGATCGATAATGCGCTCTCGCCTGTAGTCGCTGAGCACCTCCGGACTGCCGGGCACGACGCTGCGCACGTTCGCGACTACGGTCTGCAGGCGGCCAGCGATGAGGAGATCTTTGCTCGCGCCCAGCAAGAACAGCGTGTGCTCGTCTCCGCGGATACAGACTTCGGGACGCTGCTCGCGTTGCGCCGAGAGCGCGCGCCGTCGGTTGTGTTGTTTCGCCGTGGCATGCAACGCCGACCGGAGCAGCAATCGCGGGTGCTGCTCGCGAACCTCGCGACGATCGAGCGCGACCTCATCGAGGGCAGCATGGTCGTCATAGAGCCCGACCGGATCCGGGTTCGGGGACTCCCGCTGATCCCGTAGATCGGGTCATACGCTTCGGGCTTCAGCGGCACGGTCGCGTTTTGCTCGGTGGCGGCTCTCCACCGGGCTCTAAGGGGGTGCGCCGACTCGCCGCGGCGTAGACTCCGAACATGCGACGCGCACTCCGCGGCTTTGTTGTTCCCGTGGCGGCGGTCGCTTGGCTGGCAGGCGCGACGGGATGCGGCGCGAGCCACACAGTGACGAGGGTGGTCAGCACAGCGAACGCCGTTGACCGGACGGCTACCACGGCTGTCGCGACCCCGATTCTCGCTGGCCCGTGGGCTCCGGATCAGGAAGGCTACGGCCACGTCGAACCGGTCACCGTCTTCAACGGGGGTGATCCGACCGGGCTCGTCAAGCACATCGAATGGCTGACTTGGCGCGGACCGAGGGCGGTCGGCGTTGGAAGCGGGTTCTATGTCGCTCCGAACCAGATCACGGCCGAAGGGCACCGCGCGGCGGCTGTGATCGTCGCCTTCAAGCTAGGTAGCTGCCACAGCCGGCTCGCCTACGACGCGGTCCAGTGGTACTTCCCTGAGTACGGAGAACACTTCAAGCCCGACCAGACCGGCTACAAGCTCTGCACCGGCTAGTAACTCCTGCGAGGGGGCGCATCGTCCGGCCCCGCGTCGTTGTTCTACGGCGGGCGCCCGGTGGATTTCAGCGACTGCGCTCGAGCGGCCAGCGCTTCGCTCGCGTGCTCGACGAAGGACCCGAGAAGACCCGCACGCTGCAGCTCGTCGCAGCCGCATGAGACGGCGAGGCCCGGCGGGTGTCCTATGCTCGCTGGGCCTGCCGCGACCGACTGATGGAAGTCGCCCGCGTACTCCCCTACCGTGAACAGTCAAGGAGCCGGCCCACGCGGCCGATCCTCCTCAAGGAGCGTCTTGCAATGGCTACCCGAAATCCGCGAGCTGAGCCCCGAGGAGTGGGACCAGTGAAGGTGGGGGACTCAAGCGGGCAATCGGGCGCGAGAGCTCCTCACACCCCGCGCCGCTACTGACGAATGCGGGTTAGGCGCGACTGGGGCCTCGTCCGAGGCGGATCATCGACGCGAGGACGACGCCCACGAACATTCCGACCAGAAGCCCGATGCCGATCGGGATCAGCCAATAAGCCAGGGCGCTCGAGAACTCGTTTCCAATGCAATGCCCGACTCGGCTGGCCGCGATGTGGTGTGCTGCGTGCTCAGAGCACGCGGCACTCGATGGATGCTGCGCGAATTTGGGGTGGCGAAAGTCCCAGAGCATCCCCAGGGAGACCCCTGCCGCCAAGCACAGGCGGAATACGGTGTCGCGCAACTCGCGTCCAAGCGCTCGCTTCCGTCGGGCAGTCAAGCTCACGAACGTCCGCATCGGCAGGGAGTTGAATTCGGGACACGGCGCGACGCGCTTGGGGGACGACTCGCCGAGTGACAAGTGGTTGGACGATGTCTTTCGCGGTCATGGGCAGTGGCGCATGCGTGAGCAGCGCGAGTTGGCGAAGCGCCCGGTCTACCGTAGGGTTTACGTTGCGGTAGACCGATAGGGGCAAATGATGGAGCGGACCGTTGGAGTTGGAGTCGAACGGAGGCCGCTTCAGGGAGCAGCAGAACTGGATCGGAGGTAGCGACTACAACCCGTGCTCAGCCGACTTCGTTCCTCCGCCCCCGGAGCTTGTCGAGGGGCTGATGGAGGATCTCTGCGCCTTCTGCAACACGGACGACTTGCCAGCGGTCGCGCAAGCCGCGATCGCGCACGCGCAGTTCGAGACGATCCACCCATTCGTGGACGGCAACGGCCGTATGGGCCGCGCGATCATCCATCTCGTACTGCGTCGCCGGGGCCTCGCCCTGCGGGTGCTGCCGCCGGTCTCGCTCGTCCTTGCCACGCTTGCACGCGACTACATCGACGGGCTCACGGCGTCGCGGTACATCGGCTCGCCGAGCTCCCCGGAGGCCAGCAACGGCGTGAACCGGTGGATCGCGACGTTCGCCGGGGCATGCAGCCGGGCGGTCGCCGATGCCACGGTGTTCGAGTCGCGCGCGGCGGAGCTCGAGGAGCGCTGGCGTGAGCGGCTCGGTCGGGTGCGCGCGCACTCGGCGGCCGACCTGCTGCTCCGCAGGCTCTCGGGTGCGCCAGTGCTCACGGTCGAGAGAGCAGCAGCTCTGATCGACCGCACCTACAACCCCGCCAATAAGGCAATCCAGCGCCTTGTTCAGGCCGGAATCCTGAGCCAGATCACGATCGGTAGGCGCAACCGCGCCTATGAGGTTCCGGAGATCATCGATGCGTTCACGGATCTCGAGCGACAGCTTGCAAGCCCTCGCGGTGATACGCGAACGTCGCCGCCTGCTCGGACCGTGCACCGGTGGCGGCAGGCGTAACGGGTTACCGCTCGGCACCAGGAATCCCGCATCATGTGATTTGCCCGCTTTGCAGGTGCCGCAACGGCGCCGGGTGGGCGAAGCCTTAAGGCCAGCTCGGTTAGATGGTTGGGATGAACGCGCTACTTCCGTCGAGAGCTGGCCCCGTCCCGGACAGGTTGACGATCTGGCCGGTCGACGATGGCCGCTACGGGCTCGACGCGACCTTCCATGGCGCCACCGGCTATGAACGCGCCCAGAAGCACCGAGCGCAGCTCGAGCATGAGGGCGTACCGCACACGTTCCGCCAAGAGCTGGACGGGGCATGGACCCTCCGGTTCGGCCCGCTGCCAGCAGCGGACATCGCGGTTGCGCTCAGCGCGTTCGTGTACTAGACCGTCCATGTCGCCGGCCCGGACACGCGTTGCTCGCCACGAACGTGAGCGGGGCGCATGCGAAGCTGTCCGCGCAGACCACCGGATTGGAGCTCGGGCGTTCGTGCAACGTCCACCGCGCAATTTCGACGGCGCCCGCGCGCTGAGCGTAGGCTCTGTGGCATGAGCGATAAGGCCCGCTTCACGGCCAAGGAGGCCCGTGCGGCCGGCGAGCGGATCGGCATCGACTGGGTGACATCGCTGTTCGACATCGAGCAGTTTCGGATCGGGATGGACGTCGAGATCGAGCACGGCACGCAGGATCTCGAGACCAACGTCACCGACGACGACGTGACCGTGACGGCGAAGATCGCGCGAGCGCACCTCAACGAGTTCCCGGACTACTACTCCCGCCTGGCCCTCATGGAGGCTGAGGCGGAGGCCTACTGGGCCTCGCAGGGCGAGTAGCGCCCACGCGTGCGACGAGCCACGGCCGTGTGCTGGTCATCGCGCCAGGGAGCGTCAGACTCGACCAACGACGTGCTCGGTTGCGGTGGGAGGCCGGACTCTGGCCTGGCGGTTTCCGTCGAAGCCGGGCGGGGCGCTGTCCTGTGTCACCCTGCTCGCATGACGGGGAGCACCGTATGACCCACGGACTCTGCCCCAGCGTTTGAGCAACGAGATCATCGTCATCTTCGACTGATGCCACCCTCTCCAGAGCACGACGGGGAGCGGGCCCCGCCACGCGTCGTAGATGGCAGCAGCGCTCCGGGGGCGGGCAGGCCCGACGCGACGGCCACGGCGAGCGCCCAGCTGCTCGAGCTCGATGAGCGTGCGCTTGCCGCGCTGCGTGAGGTGGGTCGCAGCTGGGCGGGGTGTATGCCGGCGCGACAGGTGTGGGAGCGCGCGCTGCCCGTCGATCGTCGCCTCGAGTTCGCCGATCCGCGGCAGTCGCGTGCCGGGCGCTTCGTGCAGATCCGCAGCGCGCGGCGTGGGGCGGCCGATGATGAGCTGGAAGCGACGGCCGAGGCGGGTGAGGGCAACTCGAGGGCCGGCCGCGTGGCGTACGGGTTGCGCCGTGCGGTGATCGGCCCGGCGCTGCGCAGCACGGCGATCGCCGAGCAGCGCATGGGGCGCCTGCTGGCCCTTGGCGTGCTCTCGCCCGACGCGCTGTCCTCAGTGGCGTACGGACCCGCCGCGATGATGGCGATCCTCGTGCTCGCCGGCTCGGGTGAGCTGAAGCTCTCACTGCCGATCGGGGCGGCCCTCGCAGTGCTGATGCTCTCTGTCGGCCTCGGATACCGCCAGGTGATCCGGGCCTACCCGCAGGGCGGGGGCTCCTACATCGTTGCCAGCAACAGCCTGGGACCGCGGTGGGGGCTGCTCGCGGGTGCGGGACTGATCGTCGACTACATCCTCACCGTCGCCGTGTCGGTCGCGTCCGGGGTGGAAGCCGTCACCTCGGCGATACCGTCGCTCGGCTCGGCGAGGGTGGCGATCGGCCTGGTGGTGATCGTGCTGCTGGTGGCGGGCAACCTGCGCGGGGTGCGCGAGGCCGGCGCCGCCTTTGCCGCTCCCGTATACCTGTTCGTGATCGCGATCGCGCTGGTCGTGATCGCGGGCCTGGTCAAGGCGGGCTCCCACGGCTTTCACCCCGCGCTCGCGGAGCCTCACCGGGCCATCGAGGCGCTTGGTGTGCTGCTCGTGCTGCGCGCGTTCGCCTCTGGGGCAACGGCGATGACCGGGATTGAGGTGATCTCAAACGCGGTCCCGGTCTTTCGACCGCCGGAGGCGAAGCACGCCCGCCAGGCCCTCTCGATCATGGTGGGGCTTTTGATCGCGATGTTCGTCGGCGTCGTGCTCGTCGCTCACTTCGACGGCGCCACCCCAAGCGCCAGCCAGACGGTGCTCTCCGAGATCGCGCATGACAGCGTTGGCAATGGCGCAGCGTACGGCTTCGTGCAGGTGGCGACCGCGCTCGTGCTGCTCATCGCCGCGAACTCGGCGTTCAACGGCTTTCCGCGGCTGTTGTACTTCATGGCCCGCGACAACAACGTCCCCCGGCTGTTCTTGCGGATGGGCGATCGCCTCGCGTTCAGCAACGGCATCCTCGTGCTCGCCGTACCCGCGGCCGTGATCTACGCGGCTTTCGGCGGTCGCACCGAACCATTGATCCCGCTGTTCGCGATCGGCGTGTTCATCGCCTTCACGCTCGCCCAGAGCGCGATGGTCGTGCACTGGTGGCGCCACCGCGAGCAGGGATGGAGCACTGCCCTGGCCACGAACCTGCTCGGCGCGACCCTCTCGGGGCTGGTCGTGCTGATCGCCGCGATCACCAAGTTCACCGAGGGCGCCTGGGTCGTGGCGGTGCTGGTTCCGCTGATCATCCTGGCGTGCCGACGGGTGCACGCGCACTACGAGCGCGCACGCGAGGCGCTCACGCCGCGACCCGAGGCGATGAGGCTCACCGGGCGCATTCGCGTGGCGCCGCCCCGGCTCCCGTCGGAGGTATCTGAGCTCTTGGCCGAGGCGCAGGATGACCCGGCCGAGGTGCACAGCTTCGCTGTCGTTCCGGTCGCGGTGCTCGACCTCGCCGCGCTGCACGCCCTCGCCTACGCCGTCTCGCTCGCCCAGCCGGTACTCGCGCTGCACGTGAGCACCACTGACGAGGAGGCCGAGGGCTTCCGCCGCACCTGGCAGGCGTGGGGCGCACACTTGCCGCTCGAGGTCGTCGTATCCCCCTACCGTGCGACGGTCGCACCTCTGGCCAACTACATCGCCGCGCTGCACCGCCAGCGCCCGGACGTGACCCTCACGCTCGTCGTGCCCGAGATCGTCGCCGCCAGGCGCTGGCAGCGGATCCTGCACAACCGCATCGCCACACGCCTGCGCGCCTCCCTCATCGCCTACGAGGGGATCGTCATCACCACGGTGCCGTTCCACCTGCCTCCGTGAGCAAGGATCTGCACCTTTCGGGACCAAAGCGAGCGCGCGGAGGACCCATCTCGACGTGCCCCCTTGGCTGGGCTCTGTTACAGGCAAGACGCGGCCTCAGCGCGGCGGTGCGATCGGCGCACCCCGAGATCCGGTTAGTGATCGCCGACGCCCGCCATTCCAGCACCGCTGGAGGAGTGCTGATCGGGGTTGCTGCTACCGTGGATGGATCAGGTTGGGTCGTTTGCCCAACATCGCAGTGCCAGCGCTCGTAGCCTTTGCTCAGCAATCTCCGCGTTCGCAGCACTATTAACGCAGGAGGAAGCACATAATGGCTACTGGAACCGTCAAGTGGTTCAGTGACGAGAAGGGCTTCGGGTTCATCACGCCCGACGACCAATCGAAGGATCTGTTCGTCCATCACAGCGGGATCGTCGGTGACGGCTATCGCTCGCTCGCGGAGGGCGCAAAGGTTTCCTACGACGCCGAGGCCGGCGACAAGGGGCCCAAGGCCGGAAACGTAAAGCTGGCGTAGCGCTGTTCGGGCCGGCCTGCCAACCGTGACCGGTTGGCAGGCCGGTGACGCTCCCGAAAGTGAGCCTGCCCGCAAACTCCATAACAAGGGACGGACAGACATGGCTTCAAGCGGCAAGAAGAAGACCACGATGGCGAAGCTCACCCGTGAAAGCAAGCTCCGCGAGCGTCGGCTGGACAAACAGGCCAGGAAGGACGCGCGCAAGCAGGCGCCGGCGAGTCATCCAGACGGGCCCGACGGCACTCTGGACGCAGCGACCGGTGAGCCAGCCCTGCCAGATGCAGGGCAGCATGCTCTCGATCCCGTCGGTGGCGTCTCAGTTTGATCCGCCGCTGAGCTGTGAGCGTGCTCAGGCAATGCGCGCGTTAGCTCGAGCTTGGTGATTCACTGGTGAGGCTCACCACGGAGGAAGCGTGATGCCGGGCACAACGAAGATCGATTACAAGCGTGAGCTACGCGAGCTGTATGCGCCCGGCCGTACGCCTGCGATCGTCGAGGTGCCAGAGCTTGCCTACCTCATGGTCGACGGCCACGGCGATCCCAACACCGCCGCTGAGTTCAGCGACGCTGTCGAGGCGCTCTACACCATCGCCTATGCCGCCAAGTTCGCGGTCAAGCGTTCTGCGGGCGGGGTCGACTATGGCGTCATGCCGCTCGAGGGGCTGTTCTGGGCAGCTGATACGTCGGTGTTCACGACCGAAGATAAGTCCGCCTGGGACTGGACGTTGATGGTCATGCAGCCAGACTGCGTGACCTACGCGATCGTCGAGGAGGCTCGCGCTACGGCTGAAGGGAAGAAGTCGCTGGAGGCGATCGCGCGGGCGCGCTTTGAGCGCTTCGCCGAGGGACTCGCCGCTCAGATCATGCATGTCGGCCCATATTCCGCAGAGGGCCCCACAATCCAGCAGCTGCATGCCTTCATCGCCGAGCACGGCTACGAGCGCGCCGGCAAGCATCACGAGATCTACCTCAGCGACCCTAGGCGCTCCGCTCCCGAGAGGATGAAGACCGTAGTCCGCCAGCCCATCGTCGGCTCATAGCCAGTAGGTCACAGCGACTTCAGCCGGGCTCCACCGACTGAACGTGGGAGACCAGACGGCCGTCCACGAGCATGTGCACGGCGAACCCGAGCGGCTGCTCGCTCACGGTGAACGTAAGGTCGTCGCGCGCGCGCAGGTCCAGGCGCAGCGCTGAGTTCGTACTCGGGCAGATCAGCAGCGGACGACCGGCGAAGGCGGTCGTCATCGCGGTGTGCACGTGCCCGCAGGTGATCGCCAGCACCTGCGGGTGCCCGCCCAGTAGCGCCTCGAGCGCGACCCGGTCCTCGGCAGCCAGGGCGATCGCGTCCATCACGTGCACGCCCGTGAGCACTGGGGGATGATGCAGGGCAAGCAGCGTGGGCGTCTCGGGCTCCCGGCCGAGCGTCTCATCCAGCCAGCTCAACTGCTCGCCACCCAGCACGCCGGCGTCGTCACCCGGGCGGGTGCTGTCACAGCCCACCAGGCGCAGTGGCCCGCAGCTCAGCGCGAAGTTCACGGGCGCGCCGGCGGGTGCCGGTCCAGGCCCGAACTGAGCGCGCAGCAGGTCGCGATCATCATGGTTGCCGGGGATCGCGTGCAGGGGCACCCCCAGGGGTGCGAGCAACTCGTGAGCCTGCTCATAGACGGCGCGCGAGGGCCTGTCGGCGAGATCGCCGCTGAGGAGCACCGCGTGAGGCCGTGGCTGCAGCGCGGCCACTTGGCGCACCGCGCGCTCCAAGCGCTCGGCCGGGCCGTTCCCGTCCTCACCCGGGCGCAGATGCAGATCGCTGAGCTGAACGAGCGTGGCCGGCGAGCGCCCGTCAGCTGCGTGCGGTTGGGGTGCCATCAGCTTGGGTCGTGGTGGTCATCTTCGCTGGTCAGAGTCGCAGCTCGGTCGCCTCGTCGGCGATGCCGTCGAAGTATCGATCCAGCACCTGCCGGAAGAGTGGCTCGTGCGGTGCGGCGTGAGCGAACAGCGTCATCGAGGAGCGGAGCTTCATAGCGTCGACGTCGCCGAGGATCTCGCCCGCGGTCGCGCCCGTGGTCTCCGTGAGTGCGCGCGTGCATTCGAGCAGGCGCGGGCCAAGAGCGGGATGGGCGAGGTAGGCACGCGCCTCGGCGAGCGAGGAGATCGCGTAGGCCATTGCAGTCGGACTGTGTCCGAGGCCGGTTATCTGCGGGAACACGAACCACATCCAGTGGCTCGTCTTGCGACCGGCGCGCAGCTCGGACAGCGCGCACTCGTACGCATTCGCCTCGTCCTGGGCGTCGGTGAAGCGTCGCAGCCGATGGGGATCGTCGGTCATTGGCTGTGCTCGCGTGCCCGAATGTCCGACTGTTTCGATCCGCTGGGTCAAGTGATCCGTTGCCCCAGCCGATATGGCATCTATGGAGCCGGGTGCCTACCCAGATCGGGTGGCAGTGAGTGCCGACGATACCGCCACGGCGGCTCTTCGCGAGCTGCCCGGGGCCAGGATGCTCGTCTTCGATCGCGAGCTTCGCTTCATCCTGTCCGCTGGCCAGACGCTCGAGCATGGCGCCGGAAGCGATCCGGAGGCCTGCCGCGAGGGAGCGTTCGTCAGGGACGCCTTCCCGGAGAGCTTGTGGAAGCTGATCGAGCCGCTGTGTCGCTCCGCGCTTGACGGTGAGACGCGTTCGCGGGAGATCTGGAGCGCCGATGACAGTCGCTCCCTGATGGTCGACGTGGGACCGCTGCGCCTGGACGGCCCTGCGGGTCGCACGGGCCGACCCTCCGGCATCGCCTGCGGTGTGGCCGTGATTCTCGACGTCACCGCGCGTCGAGCGGTCGACGGGGTCGCAAGGCCCTCCGATGGTCACTTTGAACAGGTCTTCGAACGCGCGCCCATTGGCACGGGGTTGATGGACCTGGACGGTCGTTGGACACTCGTCAATCACGCGTTGTGCGGGATCACGGGTTACACCAGCGAGGAGCTGATCGACCGGCGTTTCGCCGAGATCACGCATGCTGATGACGTGGATAACGACGCGGCGCAGTACGCGCAGCTGCTGGCGGGCGCCATTCCCGCGTTTCAGATCGAGAAGCGCTACTTCAGCGCCGCCGGCGAAACCCTGTCGGCGATTCTCTCGATCTCGCTCGTGCGTGACGAGCAGTCCGCGCCTCTGCATTTCATCGCTCAACTGCAGGACATATCTGAGCGAAAGCGCCTGGAGGAGCACCTGCGCCATCTCGCCGACCACGATCCCCTCACCGGGCTTCGCAACCGCAGGCTCTTCGAGCACGACCTCAAGCTGCAGGTGGCGCGCTCCCAGCGCTACGGCGAGAGCGCCGCCATGATGATGGTGGACTTGGACGCCTTCAAGGCGGTCAACGACCTACACGGTCACAAGGTCGGCGACGACACGCTCAAGGCCGTCGCCACGGCGCTCACCCGGCGCCTACGGGAAACCGACCTCGTGGCCCGTTTGGGGGGAGACGAGTTTGCGGTGCTGCTGCCGCACGCCGACGAGCAGGGCACGGCCCTCGTCGCGGACGGTCTCGCCCGTGTGATCGCCGCCTGCAGCATCGACGTCGGCTACGCGGTGGTTCATCCGTCCGGCAGCGTCGGCGTGGCCATGATCGATCAACAGACCGTAAGCGCTGAGCAGGTGTTCGTCGAGGCCGACCGGGCGATGTATGCCGCAAAGCGGGCCAAGACCGCAGCCACGCTCGCCTGACCGAAAGCCGCCGTCTCGCGCGAGCAGACCCGACCACGGGCAGGCGCGGGTCGCGGAGAGATCGCCGGGCATGTTCCTCGGCCATGTTCCACCTCTTCGTATACGCTTGGGCACGACTCACTGATGTGACCGTCAGCTATCGCAGCCGCGGACCGGGAGTCGCTGAGATGAAGGTCACCGACCACGTCGCCCCCAGCTATGCGCAGCTCAGGCCGTTCAAGCCCGAGCGGACTCACACCTTCCCGGTCTACCCCGATCTCGTCGACAAGCTCGTCGGCGCCGACACCTACCCCGACGACACGGTCGCGCACGTGATGGCCGTGTGCTCGGCCTATGCGTACTCCGAAGTCGCAACCGTCGCGACGATAATGGCGCGCATGGGCCTCGAGCAGAACCACTGCGTGATGATCGAGGAGTACGTCGACGCGATGTTCATCACCTCGACGTCGTTCCTGGTCCAGAGCAGGGACGGTCGTGTGGTGATCCTCTGCTATCGAGGGACGCCGCCCACGAGCCTCATCACCTGGCTCACCGACGCGAACATCGACCCGACGCGCATCGACATCCCGTTCCCGCGCGGCTCCGGCGAAGGCTACGTACACAGCGGCTTCTACCGAAACGTGCGCGCGACGCGCTACGAAATCCTCAATGCGCTCGAGCGTGCAGTTGATGGCCGCTCGGTGCGGCCGGGTGGAGGAAAGCTCGCCAACGAGCTGCAGGCGCTGTACATCACCGGTCACAGCCTCGGCGCCGCGAGCGCGTCGATGCTGGCGCTGATGCTCGTCACCGAGCTCGCCTATCAGCAATCGATTCTCGGCAGGCTGAAGGCGGTGTACACCTTCGGCGGGCCGATGCTCGTGAGCCCCGAGCTCGCCCGCGACTGCAACCAGCACGACTTCCTGCGCGAGCGGGTGCTCCGTTACGTATACGCCAACGACATAGTTCCGCAGCTGCCACCCGCGGAGTCCGATCCGTTCGCACACTTCGGGACCGGCTACCAGTACAAGCCCAGGGGAGAAGACGGCAGCTGGCAGCAGAACGACGCGCCGCGCAAGCAGCAGCGCAGCCTGCTGAGCATCGTTGCCTCGCCGCTGTCGCTGCTGGCTGAGGACTTCAAGCTGACGCGGCGCCTGCGGTTCCGCGCCTCGCTCAGAGACCACCTGCCGCAGAGCTACGTATCCGCGCTGACGCCGGCGGGCGTTCGCAGCGAGTTCGGTGACTGAGCGTCGGTAGAGTCGATTTCTTCCACGGATTGGTGTAGGCTCGCGCTCACTGTGCAGGCGACCTACGATGCGATCGTGGTCGGATCGGGCTTTTGGGGCGGGATCGCGGCCTGTCGCCTGGCTGAAGCTGGACGGCGCGTGGTCGTGCTCGAGCGGGGGCGGCGGTTCGCCAAGGACGATTTCCCGAACGATCTCGAGCAGGCGCCGGAGGCGTTCTGGCATCCGACGCTCAATCCCGACGGGCTGTTCGACCTGCGCCTGATG
>JBEKGK010000018.1:0-36953 GCA_050012835.1 Solirubrobacteraceae bacterium
GGCAGGCGGTGGCGGTCGGTGTAGTGCAGCCCGACCTCGAACGGCTTCAGGCGCCGCAGCACCGCCGAGCCGATGCGCCCGGCGGCGACCGTGCCGACCTGCATGCCCTCCAGGTCATACGAGCGCGAGACGCAGTCGGCGATGTTCCAGCCGCCGTCGATCACCCACTGGTAGGAGGGGATGTAGTTGCGCACGAGCGCCAGGATCATCATCACCACGTGCTCGGCGACGCTGATGCTGTTGGAGTAGGTGACCTCGGCGACCGTCAGGCGGTGCTCGATCGCCGCCTGCAGGTCGACGTGGTCCGAACCTATGCCTGCCGTCAGCGCGAGCTTCAGCTTCGGCGCCTTGGCGATCCGCTCGGCGGTCAGGTAGGCGGGCCAGAACGGTTGGGAGATCACGACCTCGGCCTCTGGAAGCTCGCGCTCGAACTCCGAGTCCGGGCCTTCCTTGTCGGAGGTCACGATCAGCCGGTGTCCGCGGCCCTCCAGGAACTCGCGCAGCCCCAGCTCGCCCGATACGCATCCCAGCAGCTCGCCGGGCGTGAAGCCGATGCCCTCGGGCGTGGGGGTGCTCTGGCCGTCGTAGTAGCGCTCGATCTTCGGGACCTCATCGCGCGCATAGGTCGGCGGGTAGCCGTCGACCGGGTCGTCGTAGAGCACGCACAGCACGTTTGCCATCGTCAGGTCCCTTCGTCGATGTTTTGGGAGATACTGCCACGATGAAGGCGATCCAGATCGTCGAGGAGTCCGGCCCCGACAGCGCGCTCGCGCTCGTCGAGCTGCCCGAGCCCGAGGCCTCGCACATGCTCACGCCGGGCGCGGGCGTGGTGGTCGAGGTGCATTCGGCGGGCGTGTCCTTCCCGGAGCTGCTGCAGACACGCGGGCAGTACCAGATGAAACCGCCGCTGCCGTTCGTGCCCGGCAGCGAGGTGGGGGGCGTGGTGCTCAGCGCCCCCGAGGGAGCGTCGGTCAAGCCCGGTGACCGCGTGGCCGCGTTCTGCGCGCTCGGCGGTTTCGCCGAGACGGCCGTGGCGCCGGAGTTCTTCACGTTCGCGCTCTCGCCCGAGCTCGACTTCGCGCAGGGAGCGGCGCTGATACTCAACTACCACACCGCCTACTTCGCGCTGCTGCTGCGCGGGCGCCTGGCGCAGGGCGAGACGGTGCTCGTGCATGGCGCTGCCGGTGGCGTCGGCACCGCCTCGCTGCAGGTCGCCAGGGGTCTCGGCGCGAAGACGATCGCGCTGGTCTCGAGCGTTGCCAAGCGGGCGGTGGCCGAGCGAGCGGGCGCCGATCACACGCTGCTGCTCGGCGACGGCTGGAAGGACGAGGTGCTCGAGCTCTCGGGCGGCGGCGTGGACATGGTGCTCGACCCGGTGGGCGGCGATCGCTTCACCGACAGCCTGCGCTCGTTGCGCGAGGGCGGGCGCCTGGTCGTCGTCGGCTTCACCGGCGGCTCGATCCCCGAGGTGCGCGTCAACCGGCTGCTGCTGAAGAACACAGAGGTGGTTGGCGCCGGGTGGGGCGCCTACGTGATGGGCAAGCCGGATCTGAACCGCGAGATCGGAGCCGCGGTCAACGGGATGGTCGACGCCGGCTTCATACGCCCGATCGTCGGCGAGCGCTTCCCGCTCGAGCGCGCCGCGGAGGCGCTGCGGACGCTCGACGAGCGTCGCGCCACCGGCAAGGTCGTGCTGGACGTGCGCGGCGGCTGACGCGCAGCGCGCCCGTGGCCTGAGCGCTCACGCCCGCGCGCTCTGGCTATCCCCACCTTTTCAGCGGGGGGTTAGCCCCCGCCCGCCCGGTGGTCGCCCGCATCGACAACGGCGAGCGCACCGTTCACGATCAGAGGGGCATGAGCGTCACCGCCGGACCGCTCGCCGAGCCCCAGTCTGCCGAGGATCGAGACGGCGGACTCCCGCCCGCGCCACCAAGTCCGCCCGCGACGCGTGAGGGCCCGGCGCCGGAGGAGATCCAGGAGCCGGTCCTGGAGAACCTCGACCGCGCGATCACCGGCCTGATCACCGTCGTGCCGCCGCTGCTGCTGGTGCTCGCGGGCTGGCAGACATGGAACCACGAGCTGCGCTGGCGCGACATCGCGATCTTCCTGATCATGTACGTCCCGACCGGTCTGGGCGTGACCGTCGGCTTCCACCGGCTGCTCACGCACCGCAGCTTCAAGACCTCGCCCGCCCTGCGCGGAGTGCTGGCGGTGCTGGGCACGATGGCCGTCGAGGGACCGGTGATCTCGTGGGTGGCCGACCATCGCAAGCACCACGCCTATTCCGACCGCTTCGGTGATCCGCACAGTCCGCACGTCGACCACGGTGGCGGCTGGCGCGGAGCGCTGCGCGGCCTTGCCCATGCGCATGTGGGCTGGCTGTTCGACCACACCCAGCGCGGCTCGCGTGAGCGCTTCGCCCCCGACCTGCTCGCCGACCCGGTCGTGTCATTCGTCGATGAGACCTTCCTGCTGTGGTCGCTGGTGGGCTTCGCGATCCCGTTCGGGCTCGGCGTGCTCATGGGCGGAACGGTTGACGCGGGCCTGGAGGGCATGCTCTGGGGCGGAGCCGTGCGCATGCTCGTGCTGCACCACGTGACCTACAGCATCAACTCGCTGTGTCACTTCTTCGGCCGGCGACGGTTTGCCACTGAGGACCATTCGCGCAACCTGTTGTGGCTGGCGCCGTTCTCACTCGGCGAGGCGTGGCACAACAACCACCACGCGTTCCCCACCTCCGCCTTCCACGGCATGGGCCCCCGCGAGGTCGACATCTCGGGCCTGGTGATCGCGGCGCTCGAGCGCGCCGGCCTGGTGTGGGACGTGCAGCGGGTCGCAGCGAGCCGGCAGGCGGCCAAGGCGCTCTGAGCGCACTCGCACGTGAGAACACGCTCACGCATTCGCATGTGAGAACACGCTCAGATACATCAAGGCCCGGAGGGTGACGCCGATGAAATCGAGCGCAACCCACCAACGGAAGGAGTGTCATGAGCATCAGCCCAATCGGGGGTGTGAGCCCCGTCCAGAGCCACGTCGCCGCCCGCAATGCCAGCAAGCCAGAGTCCAATGAGGTCCCAGGCGCACCGGACCACGACGGGGACTCAGACAACGCAGGTACGAAGGTCGCGGCCGCCAAGGCATCCAGTGCGGCGGCCCCTGGACGTGTGAACGTAAGAGCATGATCTCCATTCGGCGGCCGTCCGTGTGACGGCCGCCGAATGAATCGCCCGCGCTAGAGAGGTGAGAGGCTTCTCACGGTGTCTGCCTCGATGCTGCGACGAGCTAGCATCGACATGTGATGCGGCGAGACCTCCTCACGAGTGATAGGCGGGGTCACACCCGCGGCCCTGCCGACGGGCAGCGTCTGGCTGGCCACCGGAATCGTTCGCCTCGCGGCGTCTACGCGCGTCGGCGCGTAGGCGCTCTCACGGCTGTTGCGCTGCTTGCCGCCGCAGGCGTCTACAGCGTGGCCACTGGGCGCTCCGTGCCGCGCGCGACGCGCACGGTAATCCCGGTAAGGCACACGGCCGGAACGCAGGGACCACATTTGGCCGCGACGCACGCACGCTCCGTGCCGCACGTCCTGGTAGCCGCGCCGGGGAGTCCGAGCACGAGCTGGAAGGTGATCGCACAGGTCCGCGGGCAGCCCGCCGCGTGGCTTGCCCAACGTTCGGGTGTGACCTTGATGCGATTTGATCAGGGCTTCGTGCACCTCACCCTGCACGCTGGCTCGAGCGACGGAGGAGTGACAGGCTGGACCTACGGCGACCGCATCACCCCGCGGGAGATCCATTTGCTGCTCGCCGCCGTCAACGGCGGGTTCAAGCTCTCCTACCGCGACGTGGGCTTCATGTCCGGCGGTCACGTAGCGGCTCCGCTCAAGGATGGACTTGCGTCGATAGTCACCTACACCGACGGGACGACAGACATTGGAACCTGGCGGGCGGGTGTACCGAGCGCAGGCAAAGCCGTGTTCTCGGTGTTGCAGAACCAGCGACTGCTCGTCGATCGCGGCGTCGCGGCGTCGACTGTCTCGAATTGCATCATCGCCTGCTGGGGGGAAACGATCGGCGCGCAAACAGCCGTGGCTCGCTCAGGGCTGGGAATCACCCCAAGCGGGCAGCTCGTGTGGGCTGCCGGCGAGCAGCTCCAACCCGCTGAGCTCGCGTCCGCGCTGATCGGCGCCGGCGCTGTGCGCGCGATCGAGCTCGACATCAACCCCGACTGGGTGGCAGGCTATCTCTACATCCATCAGCCGAGCGGTCCTTCGCCTGTGCCGGTCGTGCCCGGGCAGCTCGGGATCGCCGGAAAGCTGCTCGAACCCTACAGCCGCGACTTCCTGGCGTTCGTCGCGAACTGAGCTAGGGCTCGGCGACAAGCGTGGACGTGCCGGCAACGCCGCCCAGCGACACCAGGCGCTGCAGTGCCCCGGACTGGTGCTCGAGGTAGCTGTCCAGGAACGCGGTCGTCACGCGCTCGACGATCGCGAGCTGCGGCTGCTGGTCGGTGTAGGGCGGCAGGTGCCCGGCGCCGAGCAGGCGGAGCAGGAACTTCGGTCGCTGCGCGAGCTCGAAGTACGCGTTTGTGTACTTCGGTTCGTTGAACATGTCCTCCGTCCCCTGCGCGGCGAGCAGCGGTGGGCTTCCGGGGGTGAAGCGATACCCGCCGACGCCTGACATCTCCGCGCCTGAGAGGATCACGGCGGCATCGACCCGGGGGTCGTGGAAGCGGCGGCTGTAGGCCACTGCAAGCGCGGTCTCACCGCCGTCCGAATGTCCAGCCACGGCGATTCGCTCAGGGTCGACGAGGCCTGCCAGCGGACCCGCGTCGGGCCGACTGAGCGAGAGCAGGCTGGTGATCACGAAGCTCATGTCACGTGGCTGGTTGACCACGTCGGCTTCATCCGGGCCGCCGGGGGCGTCGGCGCTCCCCAATGGGAACACCGGTGCGGCCACGACATATCCCGCGCTCGCCCAGCTCCGCAGCAGGCTCGTGTAGAGCGCCGGCGTCACGGCGAAGCCATGTCCGAAGACAACCAGCGGGTACGGCCCCCCGGCGATCGCCGGCTCCGCATTCGGAATATCGGCCTGGCCCGGCGCTCCGAGCGCGGGATAGCGAACGTAGGTCACCAGCGTTCGTGGCTCTGAGCGCCCGTCCTTGAGCTTGATCGTGCGGCTCCTGTCGAGGAGTCGCAGCACGCGGAGCCCGACGGCGAAGGACGGCGTCGGCGAGACCGTTTCGCCCGTGCTCGCTTCGCTGCCACCGCTGGCGCCGAGTGCCGGGGGCGTGGCTGGCCGCTGCTGGGCCGGCGCGGCGGCCGCGAGGGCGATGCTCACGGCGACGGCGGCCACAGCCAGCGCGAGCAGTCGAGGCCGGCTCACGGGCGCATGATCATCGCGAAGATGAGAAGCCTCTATGCGAATACATAGGGCGAGCTTAGCTCGCCGGGGGAGAATGAGTGATCTTCACTACTTCCAAGAACTGGGACGCGCACGTCCCAGACGCCGAGCTGATCGCGCGCAGCGCCGGGTTTCATCAGTTGCGCGACCGCATCGTCGAGCTCGCCGAGCCACAGACGGGGCACACAGTCGTCGATGTCGGCTCGGGCACAGGGCTGCTGGCGCTGGCGTTCGCCGCGCGCACGGCGCGTGTGTGGGCAATCGACAGCTCGCCCGCGATGAACGAGTATCTGCGCGTCAAGGCAGCCACCGCGGAGCTCGACAACGTTGAGCCGGTATTGGCGTCCGCCGTCAGCCTTCCCCTGGTCGACGACCTCGCCGATCTCGTCGTCTCGAACTACTGCCTGCACGAGCTGCGTCACGCTGACAAGTATCGTGCGCTCGCCGAGGCCAGGCGCGTGCTCAAGCCGGGCGGACGGCTCGTGGTGGGCGACATGATGTTCTCGTTCAACCCGATGCACCCCCGCGACCGTCGCGTGGTGAGCGTCAAGCTGCGCGCGATCGCGAGCCGAGGGCTACCGGGTGCGTGGAGGCTGTTGAAGAACGCCGCTCGGCTGGCGAGCGGACGCGGGGAGCATCCGGCGAATGCCGCGTGGTGGCAAGAGGCATTGGAGCGATCCGGGTTTCATCACGTGAAGATCGAGATGCTGGCTCACGAGGGCGGCGTCGCGATCGCTGAGGCACCAGCGGCGACGAGCATCACCGTCACCTCAGCTTTGGACGTCCACGCCTGCGCCTAGCGTGTGAGGTGACAGCGTCGTCAGGGTTCGGCGAGCATGGAGGCTGTTCCCGGGACGCTGCCAAGTGACACGAGCCGTGCCAGCGCGCCTGTCCTGTGCTTGAGGTAGCCGTCGAGGAACGCGATCGTCACGCGCTCGACGATCGCGAGCTGCGGCTGCTGATCCGAGTACGGCGGTAGGTGTTCGGCTCCGATCAGGCTGAGCAGGTACTTCGGTCGACGCGCGGCGCCGAAGAACGCGTTGGTGGCGCTCGGGAGGTTGATGGTGTCGGCCGTTCCCTGCGTTGCCAGCAACGGCGGGCCGCCCGGCGGAAATGCGAACCCGCCGGCGCCCGGTATCTCGGCGCCCGACAGGATCACCGCGGCACTCACGCGTGGGTCGCGGAAATAGGGGTCGTAGGCGACCGCGAGCGCCGTGTCGCCACCGTCTGACTGTCCGGCGACGGCGATCCTGGTGGGATCCAGCAGGCCGGCGAAGGGTCCCGAGCCCGAGCTGCTTTCGGCGAGCAGCCGGGAGATCACAAAGCGCATGTCGGCGGGCTGGTTGATCAGGTCGGACTCGTCTGGCCCACCGGGGGCGTCGGCGTTCTCGAGCGGGAACACGGGTGCGGCGACGACATACCCGGCCCGCGCCCAACTCTGCAGCAGGCGCGCGTAGAGGGCGGGCGTGACGGCGAAGCCGTGTCCGAATACGACGAGCGGGAATGGGCCATCGGCGCGCGCGGCCGGCGCGTCCAGCAGATCCGTTCGGTCAGATGCCCCGAGCGCCGGGTAGCGGACCTCGGTGAGAAGCGGTCGTGGCTCGGTTGTCCCGTTGGGAAGCTGGATCGTGCGGCTCGTGTCCACCAGATGCAGCAGGCGCAGCCCGACGGCGAACGAGGATGGCCGCGACTTGGCAGTCGAGCTCCTGCTCGTCGCCGCGCTCTGACTCGCGGTCGCGCCGGCTCCGTCGTGCGGTCGTGGCGCCCGCCCGCCCGTCGTCAGGGTGACGCTCAGCGCGACGGCTGCCACGGTGAGCGCGAGCAGCCCGAACGCCAACAGGCGCTGGCGCCGAACGGCTCGCCTGCGCCTGGCGCGCTCGCGCTCACGGGCTGTTCGATTGGTGGCTGCCTCGCTCGCGCGATCCGACCGGCCTTTGGGCGTGGGCGCCACCAGGCTCTCAACAGGTCCCCGAGTAGACCGAGCTGCCGGGCCCCGAAGCTGGTTCGTCGACTGTGCCGGAATCAGTGGAGCGCAGGATCGCGCCGAGGTGAACGACATACCACACGCCTCGCCAGGAGATCATCGAGGCGATGCCGAAAGAGCGTGTGCGGCCATCGTCTCGGTAGACGACGCGCGCGTCGGGCATCTCGTAGTAGCCGATGCTGTTGTAACAGACGCCCGGTTCGATCCAGTGCCCGTAGCTGGAAGGAGCCTCGACCTTGACGAGCCGTGCGCCGAGGGCACGGGGGCCGAGCAGCGCGTGGGCGGCGGTGACGTCCAGGCCGTAGTCGTGGACGAGACGGTCGGTCCAATCAGAGCTCGCGGAGGCGATCGCCTTCAGCTGGACGTAGGCGTCTTTGGGGAAGAACGCAGGCAGGGCCTGGGTGAGCGAGTCGTGCACGATGCCGGCCCAGAGCGAAGCCATCAGCGACTTGAATTGAGCGCTCGTCCCAGACGGGTAGGCATGAGTTTGAGGAAGCGAGCCCGGCGAGCGTGCCGCCGTGCGGACACGCACGATCCGGCGCGGTCGAGGCCGTGCTCGCGCCACGACGGAGCGCCGGGCAGCGACGGCGGGACGCGGGACGCTCGCGGCGGAGCTCACCCGAGCGTCGCGAGATCCGCCGCCGGCGCCGCTGATCACCAGCGCCGCGACCGCAACCACCGCGACGAGCGTGAGGGCCGCGACGCGACGCCGTCTGACCGCGCGGCGGCGCGCTCTCTCACGTCGAGCAAGGCGGTGGCCGCCGTCCGAGGTCGACAGGGGCCGGACGGAGTCATCGCTGGCGGTCATGCAGGCTTTCAAACTGTAGCCGAGCGCATGCTCATCAATGTGGGAACCAGCTATGCGGGCAATGCTCCGAGCCGCCCTCGCGGGTCAGTATTGCCCGCAGGTCCTCCCGGCGTGTCAGCCACAGGCTTGCTGCTCGAGACGCCGATACGCCAAGCTGCCGGCTCTGCCGACCGAGCCGCTCGTGACGTAGCGCCACGAGCGCTGCGCGTGGTGAAACACGAACGCCTGCGAGCCGGCTTCCGGTGTGCGCACGCACACCACCGCGAGGCTGGAGCTCGACCGCGACACATACACGCCGCGCACCTCTGCGGAGCTGCCGTCGTTGGCGGTGAAGGCTGACATGATCGCCGCGCGCTCCGACTTGGTCGCCGGCCGCACGGCCGAGCTGCTCGCGAGTGCGCTAGAAGCCGGCACAAGGACTGTCACAGTGACAGCGAGCACTCCGGAGGCAAGCGAGCGAAGTTTCATACCAATCGACTCTAGCGCCGCCCGACGGGCGTAGCGCGTACATGAGCTGAATCTCATCTGCTCACCGGCGCCACCGTCACGAGCATGGCGCTGCCCGGCGAGACGTCCAGCGTGATCACGCCGGCTCGATTCGGGCGGGGCTCGAGTCGTGCCGGTGCGGACCATCGGCCGTCGCCTTCGACAGCCCGACCCCCCAGCCGGACGCCTGCTGTCGCGGCGAGTGAGGGCGCCGTGAGCGGGAGGACCGCCGCTGCTCCAAAGAGGTGCCCGACGTGCAGTTTGACGGAGACATGCTCCGCTCCGGGAGGGTCGTCGTCGACGATCGCCACCTGGAGCTTGCCTTGCTTGCTCAACAGGGCGGTCACGTCGATGTCCGCGAGACTTCGCGAAGCGACCGCGCGCACGGGACGGTCGCCGACCAGTTCTCTGCACAGCAGGAGCGCATACCACTCCGGCTGAGCGGTAAGGGCGCCGTTCGCGAGCTGCTGGACGGTGGGCGCGCAGACGGGCGTGTAGCCATGACAGTTGGCTGGGTTGCCCTGCAGGTTGATGCCGGCGGCACCGGCGGCCATCGCCCGAGCGATGTAATCGACCGCCCAGAGCGTCGAGGCGAACGTATCGCTGACTCCGGCCTTCCCACCGCAGGACACCGTGTTCGTCTCATCGAGACGGAAGTCGATGTCGCTGGCTCGCGAGATGGATACGTAGCGGCGCAGGGAGGCGTCCTGTGCCCGACGTGTCGGCCGGCTGAGCAGTGAGGCGATCGTGGGTCCTGGCAGGTTGTGACAGCCGAGCGGATAGTGGTGTCCCGTGAGCAGTGCGGGTTTCACGGCGAGTGCCACATCGCGCCCCCAACCTTCGAACGCGCGCGATCCGGAGACGTCCGGACCGAGCAGCTGGAGCCCGGGCGCGACCCGCTCGATGGCCCGACGATAGGCCGCGACCTGGGTGTTGTAGCGGGACAGCGTCCAGGGCGTGGACCTCAGGCCGTGGCGCGCATAGGCATCCGGCTCGTTGCCCAGCTCGATCCCCGCCAACCACCCCCCAAGCGCCGTCTTCGCAGCAGTCGCCTCGCGCGCCGCCGCGCGCGGGTCATAGTGAGCGAGACCGATCGTGAGCAGGATGTGCCAGCCGCTCTCGCTCGCGAGCTTTCGAAGCTCGCGAAGCTCGTCGGTCTGCAGCGCCGCGGACGCCCACTTGGGCAGCGGGATGGCCGCGTCGGTCCAAGCGACCCGCGTGTCGGCCGATGCGCCACCGAAGCGAAGCACGCCCGGCCCCACAGAGCGCAGCATCGCGACGAAGTCTCCGCTACTTCCGTAGCGAGCGATCTGGGACAGGCTGGACAGCTCGAACGAGAGTCCGAGAAACCCCCGCGGAACCTGCCTGCCGGGGTGACGCAGGTCGATCGAAACCGATACCGGGACCGACGCGGGGACCGACGCGGGCACCGACGCCGGCGCCGTGAAGCGGCGGAGGCCGGGCTGGCCGGGTACCGGGGTGCTGTGAGCATAGGCCCAGACCTGGTTGTAGGGGCACTGGCGCCCGCCATGGCAGGGGTGTGGCGCGACGAGGTAGAACCGTACGCGCCGCGCGGCCACCTGGGCCTGCAGGATCTTCGTCCGTGTGAGCGGTCCGTCCACGCTGTTGAGGACGAGCACCGGAAGGCCGTCGCGTGCGACGAGACCGGTGACGTCGTTGATGTTCGCGCCCGCGACCTCGTAGCGGGCCCCGTCGCGATGCGCGCGCAGGTAGCGGCTCAGCGCAGGTGTGCTGAAGTCGGTCAGGAGCGAATCCGTGCGGGCGCGGTTGATCAGGAACGCGTCCTTGCTCAGTGACGCCGCCAGCAGGCCGAGCCCGACGCATACGAGCAGGATGCGGAGCCCCACAACTGCGTTGCCTGCACGGCGACCACGGCGCTGCTCGCCACCGCGACCGCCGAGGGGGCTGTGCCAGAGCATGCTCAGCGAGCACCCGAACACGGCGCAGACGGCCGGCGCGAACGCCTCCAGGTAGCGGACCTGTAGGCGTTCCATCGCACTGAAGGCGACCAGCCCCGTGAAGAACCACACCACGATTCCCGCCGCAAGCCGTCCCGGTGGGCTACGGAGGGCCATCCGCAGCCGCCCCCGGTCCTGTGCGAGCAGAACACCCAGAGCGAGCAGTCCGAGCAGCGAGGTGGCCAGCAGCGCGACCCCGATCAGGGTCCAGTGCTGCGCGGGACCGGCGCTCAGCAGACGCAGCGGGCCGGCGCCGCCTTCGGCCGTCCCGGTCGCGCCGTGACTGGAGAGGCGATCCAGGCCGTCGTATACGAGCGTCACATGCCAGATGCTCCCGTTGGCGGAGCCGATCGGAAACGGCCGCTGGCCGGTCGGGGTCAGCGACGCGATCGCGGTCCATGACAGCGCCACCGCGAAGAACGTCCCGGCGGTGGCCAGCACGACCCGCATGCGGGTCCCTGGCGCGGCCGCCCACAGCCACAGCAACGCGAGGGCGGGCAGCGCGATCAGCAGCTCGGAGAGCTTGACGTTGAAGGCCACCCCCATCACCGCGGCCGCCAGCACCGACCAACGCATGCGCCCGCTCTCCAGGGCGCGCCAGGAAAGCCACAGGGCGGCGACCTCGAGGGCCGCGAGCACAGAGTCCATCGTGTCGCTGCGGGCGGTCAGCACCGACACCGGCAGCACCGCAAGCGCGAGCGCTGCCGCGAGCGCGGCGGTGAAGCCGAACGCGCGCCGCAGGGCTCCGAACAGCAACCCACAGGCGGCCACGCCGCCAAGCGCCTCTGGCAGGTGCAGCCCAACCAGGCCGAACCCCAGAACACGGGTGCTCGCCACCTGCAACCAGAGATCAACCGGCGGCTTGTCGATGGAGACCGTCCCGCTGGGCTCGAGCGCGCCGAAGAAGAAGTCGTGCCACGAGGTGCCCATGCTGCGCACCGCGGCGTCGTAGAACACGTTGCCGGGCACGTCGTGGATCTTCCACAGGCGCAGCGCGAAGGCCAGAAGGAGCATCGCGCTCGGCGCCAGCCACACCGCCCACCGGGGAGGCGGGTGAAAGCGCGAGGGAGTCGTCGCTGGCCGGGTGGCCGGCTCGGCGCCGGCGATCACGCTTGTGCGATTCCGGCGACCGATGCGCCAGCTTCGCCCGCACAACTAAATCGTGGGTCAGCTGGCGATGAGAAACCGCTTAGTGAACATGCATCGCCGCAGATGGCCGACCCCCACCGTGAGAGACGTCTCACCGGTGACTTAGCTGGGATTGTGCTCTGACGCAAATGATAACCGTGTGACCCCTGTGCATTCATCACGCGCACGAGATGCCGGGCTGCGCAAGCTCCTGCTCACGAAGCGCGGGCTCCTCGCCGGCAGCATAACGTTGACCGGCGTGCTCACAGCGGTTGCAGCCCGCGCGTTTCCGGGGAAGACGATCAAGCCGCCGAGCTCCCAAGCGGCGAACGCGGGACACGCGAGTGAATCCTCCGCTAATCAGCAGCACGAACACACCGAAGGCTCGCCGAGCCCGCTGCAGCCGCCGGCGCAAGCGCCGCAGTCCACTCCAGCCCAGGAATCGGCGGGCGCCGGCGAATCCACGCCAGCCGCGGAATCCGCGCCGGTCGAACAGAGCGAAGCGGCCCAGGCGGCGCCAGAAGCACCAGTAGTCTCGGGTGGGTCCTAGGAGCAGCCTGGTGACGCTCACGAGCAGGCGCGTGCAGAGGGTCGGCGGCCGGTCTGGCACACCGCGGCGCCGGCAGGGGGTGTGGGCACAGTGACGCTCGCGGCGAGCACCGTTGGCCCGAGTGTCTACTGGTATCTGACCCGCTCCACCGGCGTGGTCTCGCTGCTGCTGCTCACCTTGACCGTCGTGCTCGGCGTTGTAGACGTGAGTCGCTGGAGCAGTCCGCGCTGGCCGCGCTTCGTACTGGACTCGTTGCATCGCAACGCATCGATGCTGGTGCTCGTGTTCCTTGCCCTGCACATCATCGCCGCGGCGCTCGACAGCTTCGCGCCAATCGCCCTGATCGATGCCGTGCTGCCGTTCATCGGAAGCTACCGGCCGCTCTGGCTGGGACTCGGGGCGGTTGCGTTCGATCTGCTGCTCGCCCTGGCCATCACCAGCCTGCTGCGCCAACGCCTGGGGCATCGCGCCTGGCGCATCACGCACTGGTTGGCGTACCTGTGCTGGCCGATCGCGCTGCTGCACGGCCTCGGGACCGGCAGTGACGTCAAGAGCGCGTGGTCGCTGGCACTCACCGCGATGTGCGTGCTCGCCGTGATGATCGCGATATGCGCGCGAACGCTCCCCGGCTGGCCCGGGCACCCGCGTGTGCGCAGCGGCGCGTTGGCGCTCACGGCGATCCTCCCGATCGGCCTGATTCTGTGGCTGCCAGGCGGTCCGCTCGGGCGCGGCTGGGCGCGCCGCTCCGGCACGCCCGTGTCGCTGCTCGCCTCCAGCGTCCCCAGCGTGTCCTCCCCGGGCGCAAAGACCAGCGCGAGCGCGAACCCTCAAAGCTCACAGTCGAGCGCACTGACCGGGCCCTTCGAGGTGGGCCTCTCGGGCAGCATCAAGCAGGATCCCGGGGCGGCGCCGGGCTCGATTGCCGTCAAGATCGCGACCAGCTTCAGTGGCCCACCGTCGGGACGGCTTCACATCGAGATCGACGGCCAGCCGGTGGGGCGACACGGTGTCTCGATGCGCAGCAGCCGCGTGACGCTCGGCAGCAGCTCGGCACCCGTGATCTACCGGGGGCGGATCGTCGCGCTCGACGGCAACCGCCTCCTCGCCAGCGTGCACAGCAGCGACGGACACGGCTTCTCACTTCAAGTGGCGCTGGCGGTCAACCCCGACGCCGGCACCGTCAGCGGCACGCTGGCCGCTTCTCCCGCCGCGGCCGAAGGCAGTGAGTGAAGCGGATGAGTGCTGAAAAGCCAAAGCTGCACGCAGCGCATCAAATAGAAGATGCGGCGCGGGAGCTACCCGCACCGGGTAGCTCCCGCTCTCCCTGCTGGCTTGCAGAGACAAACGAGGTGCTCGTGCTCGGACGCAGGGGTGAGTCCTCGCCGGCGTTGAGCCGCGCCATCGTCAGCATGAACAGCACGAGGAGGGCTGCGACCGCCATCACCGCGAGCGGGAACGCGCCCAGCAAGGGATGGGTCGCGGGTGGCTGCGCGCGGCCCGTTGGCTGAAGCGGTGCAAGTGTGCGTTTCACGACCTACCTCGAGTTCTTGGTTTCAGGCCATTGTGCACGAGTTTGCTGTGCGTGCGCTAACGCTTTGCCAAAGCGCAGATAAGCGAAGCGCGAGCTGTTCTCTGCAAGCGAGCTCTTGGGCCAGATGGGGTGCTCACCCCATTCCGAGTGGACGTGGCGCATGCGAGCCTGTTGAGCATGAGCGACGACCAAGGAGGAAACATGCTGACCGTGACGCGAGCAGTTGAACCCGACAATCTCGATCGCGACATCGTCCCGGGTTCGCAGCGCCGCCACATCCGTCTGATGGTGGTGGACGATCACCCAGCCGTTCGGCTGGGGATGGTGCAGCTGCTGGAGGGGCAACGCGACTTCAACGTCGAGGTCGTGTGCATCGACGCCGAGGGCGCCGTGGCCGAGGCAGAGCTGCTGGGCATCGACGTTGCGATAGTGGACTACCACCTCGGCGGGCGCAACGGCCTGTGGGCTTGCCGGCGGCTGAAGCAGATGGCAGAGCCGCCTCGCGTGATCGTCTACTCGGCGTTCGCCAATGACCATCTTGCGGCATGCTGCGCTGTCGCGGGCGCCGATGGCGTGCTCAACAAGGGAGGTCTCGGCTCAGAGCTGTGCGACGCCGTACGAGCGGTCAACCGGGGCAGGCGCCTGCTGCCGAAGCCGTCCCAGCCGACCGCCGACATGCTCCGTCGCAGGCTGGACGAAGCCGAGCAGCCGATCTTCGGGATGCTGATGGCGGGAATACCGCGCTTTGAGATCAGGCGGACGTTGGGCATGTCCGCACGCGAGCTGTCTGCTCGTGAAGCCGCAATGCTGCGAAAGCTCGAGGCATTGCCCGGCGAGCTGTCGAGCGTGCAGTCGTACTTGCGCCTGGAACGCTGCTAGGGGCATGCTGGCCGTCGCACGCAAGAATGTTGCCATGAGCTCATCCGTGGAGGATCGTGCTGGCGGCCAATCCGGGCGCAAGCGCTACCGGTCGCTGCGTCAACGGCTCGTTGTGAGCAACGCCGTGCTGCTCGTCGCGGCATGCCTGCTGACGGCCCTGATTCTCGCGCCGCGGAAGCTCTCCTCGCCCGAGCTGGACGAGGCGGGCATCCTGGTGGTGACGCTCGCTTTGGTCACGGTGATAAACGTCGTCGTGGTGCGCCGCTTCCTGGCGCCGCTGCAGGCATTGACCGCTCTCGCTCGCCGGGTCGACCTCGGCAGGCCGGAACAGAGGATTCCCGACGCGCGAGCGACCTCGGAGGCCGGTGAGCTCGCGGTTACGTTCAACGAGATGCTCGCGCGGCTGGAACTGGAGCGGCGCGACGCAGCCCGCCGTATTGTCGACGCGCACGAGTCCGAACGGCTACGAATCGCCCAGGAACTGCACGACGAGGTCGGGCAGACGTTGACCGCGGTGCTGCTCCAGCTGAGCCGTCTACAGGAGCGCCTGCCGGCTGACCTGAGCGGGGAACTGAATGAAGCACAGGACGCCGCGCGCGCGAGCCTCGAGGACGTCAGGCGCATCGCGACCGAGCTGCGGCCCGAGGCGCTCAGGGATCTCGGGCTTGCCAGCGCGCTGGCAGCACTCAGCGATGGATTCGGACGACGTGCGGGGTTGCGCGTTGACCGTCAGATCCAGACACCGATGCCACAGCTCAGCAGCGAAGCGGAGCTTGTCGTGTACCGAATCGCTCAAGAGGCGTTGACGAACGTGGCGCGCCACGCCGGCGCGGACGCGGCAAGGCTGACGGTCGAAGCCGACACCGATCAGCTCACACTTACCGTCCGAGACCAGGGTCGCGGGCTGCCCGACGGGTATGCAACAGGCGGAAACGGGATGCGCGGAATGCAGGAGCGCGCCGGACTCATCGGCGCCGACCTCAGGATCGAAACGCCGACGGATGGGCCGGGGACCGAGCTGCGTCTCGAGCTACCGCTCAACGGTGCGTCGTGGCACGCCTGAAGACAAGGATCCTGCTAGCCGATGACCACGCTCTGGTGCGACGTGGGCTGCGCCTGATCCTCGATGCCCAGCCCGACCTGGAAGTGATCGCCGAGGCCAGCGATGGCGCCGAGGCTGTCAAGCTCGCGTTGAGCACCGACGTCGACCTGGCGATACTCGACATCTCGATGCCTCGCATGACCGGCTTGCAGGCCACAAGAGAGCTCCAGCAACGCCGCCCGGATCTACGCGTTCTGATCCTCTCGATGCACGAGAGCGAGCAGTACCTATATGAGGCACTCAGATCGGGAGCGTCAGGGTATGTCGTAAAGAGAGCCGCGGATCGCGACCTCGTGGAGGCCTGTCGCGCCACCATTCGAGGTGAGCCGTTTCTATATCCCGGAGCGGTCACCGCGCTGATCAACGACTACCTGCGGCGCGCACGCAACGGCGAGACACCACGCGACCCGCTCACCCCGCGGGAGACCGAAGTCATCAAGCTCGTAGCCGAGAGCTACACCAACCGGCAAATCGCAGAGGCACTGGTGATCAGCGAGAAGACGGTCGACCGCCATCGCGCGAACATCCTCGAGAAGCTCGGCATGCGCGACCGCGTCGAGCTGACCCGCTACGCGATCCGCAACGGGCTCGTCGAAGCGTAGCTTGCCCGCACGGCGAACGTCTCCAGCCGCGTTCACGACCGTGGTGCTCATCGTGGGCGCTGGGAGCGCTCCGGGGGGTTCACAGTCGGATGGCGGCACGCAGCTCGTTCGCCGTGGCCGACAGTGTTCCATGGACGAGCTCCAGACGGGCGCGCAGGACCGCCAGCCGCTCGGGGGCGATCGGACGCGTGCCGCCGCCAAGGACGATCACCAGCTCGCGGTTGCCGGGCTCGGCACGAACGACGACCGAGCGCGCCCCTCCGAGCGCGTCGAGCGCTTCCTCGATGACTCGGTAGACAATCGTCTGGGTTTCTGGGCTGAGGTCGCTGGCGCTTTCGAGCGCGACGGTCATCTCTGTGAAGCCGCCACCATCGCGTGCTTCGGCCGCCAGCGCCTCCAGCGCGGGCTGGAGACCGAGCTGGAGCACTGGGGGCCGCAGGCCGACGGCGAGCGTGCGCAGCGTGCGCAGCGTGCTGTCGACGTTCGACCGCAGCGTACCCAGCTGCGGCGTCGCCAGGTCTGATTCAAGTTCCCGCTCGAGTGCCCTCAGGCCGAGAAGAACGCCGGCCAGTGTCTGGGCCGCCTGCTCGTGCAGCGCATCCGCGACGTGATGGCGCTCGGCCTCTTGGTCGGTGATCAGCGCGCGCAGCTGATCGCCACGTTCGGCAAGGTGGCTGCGGGCGTCGCGCAGCTCCGTTTGGAGCACGGCTCGTTGTCGTGCCTCCTGCAGCTGACGTTGGCTCTCCGCCGCCACCGCCGCCTGGAGAGCCAGGATCCCGAGCGTCACACGATCCTCCGGGCTGATCGTGCGGGCGGCGCTCACAGCAAGCGTCCCGTATCGGACCCCCCGTGTCTCGATCGGGACACGCTCCGAGGGCTCCTCGAGCACACCCGCCTCGGCAGGCGCGCCATCGATCAGCTCCACGCGCGCCCCACGCGACCCGAGAAGGGTGCGCGCATCCTGCGCAAGCGTTGTAGGAAGGTCCTCCGCGCGTGTCAGGTTGGCAAGTCCCAAGCCGGACTCCAGCAGCAGGGACTGGCGCCGCTGGCCGTCGCGCATCCGGTCGCTGAAGCGGCCCGCCGCGCCGCCGACGGCGAGGTAGGCCGCGCCGCGCGTGAGCACTCCGACCCCTTCGAGATCGGCGTGCGTGGTGAGCGCCCCCACGCACAGCAGCCCCAGCGCGAATGCGGCGGACGCCACGCCCGCAATCATTCCCAGCTCGAGCGCTACGAGCGATATCGGGATCACGTACAGCAGCGCGATCGTGTCGGCGACGTCGTCGCTCGTCTGCCGCAACAAGAAGATCGTGGCGAACAGGCCCGCAGCCACCCCCAGCACCACGATCCGCCTCTCGATCCAGCCGCGCACCGGAAGCCGGGAGTCGGGAAGCCGGGAGTCGGCGTCCCCCGCTCGAGCACGCGATGCTGAGAGAGCGACGAAGCACCGCACCACTTGCGGGCGCGAAAGCTCGATGTCCATCCGAATAGGCAAGCATCGTGTCCGTCACGGCACATCCGGAGGGATTCCGCGGCCGGACCCGTAGTCCACCGCGCGCCCGCACTCGCCCCCGCCGGCCTGTCCGGCGGGCCTGACAGTGTCGAGCGAATGGCGCCGTCGAGCCTGGCCCCGACTTCCTAGCCAGCCGATGGGCGAGCTGATCCGATGACGAACGAGACCTCCCCGACCCGCAAAGCCTCCGCGGCTGCACGCTGGGGCAGTGCACGGCTCGGTCGTGTCACCAGACGCCAGCTCGCGGCCTGGGCGGCAGCGATGGCGCTGCTCGGGTGGGCCCTGATGACCATCGGCGCCTTCGTCCGCGCGTCCGAATCCGGGCTCGGCTGCCCCGATTGGCCTGCGTGCCACGGCCAGCTCGTCGCAGGTGGCCACCACGCCCTGGTCGAGGAGCTCCATCGCTGGGTCGCAACGGTGCTCGTCGTCGGTGTGGTCGGCCTGGCGGTGATGGTGTTCCGCGGCTACCGCCATGAGCGTCGGCTGACTCGCCCGGTGGTTTGGATGCTCGCGCTGCTCGCGCTGCAGGTCGTCCTGGGCGGCGTGACGGTGTTGCTCAGCAACGTCGCCTGGACGGTCGTCGCCCACTACGGCGGGGCGGCGCTGCTGGTGGGGTCGATCGCGCTCGTCGCCGTACGACTCGCCTTCCCGGCCGCTGAATCGGCTCCGCACGACTCGTTCTCACGACTGATCGGATGGTTCGTGGCGCTCAGCTTCGGCCTGCTGCTGGCAGGCTCGACCCTGGCGAATGCGGGTTCCGACAGCGCATGCGGTCATGGGTTCCCGCTATGCAACGGATCCCTGTTCCCGTCCCTGGATCACCTGGTCGTCATCGCTCTCATCCACCGTGTCTGGGCGGGCGCGCTGCTCGTGCTCGCCCTGTGGGTGCTGTTGCGCAGCCGCCGTGATCGCGCGGGCGCGCCACCGATCAAGTGGGCGGCGGTGGCGGTGCTCATCCTCTATTGCGTCCTGGCGGGTCTCGGCTTCGTCATCGTTGGCGTGAGCGACAGCCACGTCACCGAGGTGCTGCACTCCTCGATCGCGTCGCTGACGTGGCTGGCGCTCGCAACGCTGCTGTGGCTGACCAGGACGCTGGCGACATGAGCCGCACGAATCGAAGCCCACGCGATCCGCTCGGTCATGCTGATGTGAGGTCGGCGCCGACGACCTCGTCCAACAGCTCCGCATATTCGGCGTCGGCCTCCGGGTCGTAGCCGGGGAGGAGGTGGCGGCGGACATGCAGCGCCGCCGCCGCAGCGTCCCCGTGGGCGAGCAGGCATCCCGCCTGCAGCGCGCGCACGAGCTGCTCGAGCTGTCGGCGGAAGTGGAGCGACCCCTCCGCGAGCGAGCGTCGTAGCCGCGGCGCGAGCTCGTCGAGCGCCTCGGCGACCGTGGCCGCGTCGCCGTCCCCCGCAGGCAGGCAGCCGCGGACGCGCTCGAGCACGAGGTCAAGCGCGTCGAGCCGGACGAGGTCCCGCAGGACCTGGTCGCAGAGGACGTTGTGCGTCCCCTCCCAGCTCTCGAACACGATCGCGTCGCGGTACAGGCGCGGCAGCGGTGAGAAGTCCTCGATCGTGCCGTTCCCGCCGAGCGCCTCGATCCCCCGGCGGACACAGCGGGTCGCGGCCAGCGACGTGACGAACTTGTTCGCGTTCACGAGGATCCGGTGCCAGGCCAGGTCCTCGCTGTCGGCCGTGCCGGTGTCGATCGCGTCGACGAGCGCAGTCAGCTCGAGGGTCGACGCGAGAGCTGCCTGCTCCTCGACCTTCATCACGGCGAGGCTCTCGCGCACGAGCGGGTAGTCGGCGATTCGGCGGCCGAACGCGGTGCGCACGCGGGAGAAGCTCGCCGCCTCGAGGTATGCGCCGCGCATCAGCCCCGCCGAGCCGATGGCGTTGAGCCAGCGCGAGGTGTTCAGGACGGCGCCGGCAGCGATGCGGAAGCCATCCTCCGGCGCGCCGATCGCGTACCCGAGCGCGTCCCTGAGCTCGATCTCGCCGGTGGCGAGCGCGCGCGTGCCGAGCTTGTCCTTCAGGCGGCGCAGCCGGAACCCGTTAGCGCTCCCGTCGGGAAGGCAGCGTGGAACGAGGAAGCAGCCGATCCCGCGTGTGCCTCCGGGCGCGCCACGCGGCCGCGCGGTGACGAGGAACTGGTCTGCGTCCGCGACCGAGCAGAACCACTTCTCGCCGGAGATCCGCCAGACCTCGCCGTCGGGTACCGCCTCGACGCGGTTGGCGCCGACATCGGAGCCGCCCTGCACCTCCGTCAGAAACTGCGCTCCGCGCTGGCAGCGGTCGTAGTCGGGCTCGAGCAGCGGCGGCAGGAAGCGCTCCTGCAGCTCCGGCGAGCCGTGCCGCCGTATGGCCCGGATCAGGCCCGCCGTGCAGACGGCGGGGCAGGTGTGCCCGCCCTCGCCGGCGTGCGCGAGCAGGTAGAGCAGCGCCGCCTGCTCGAACGCCGGCGCGCCGGCGACGCCGGAGGCCCAGACGGCGCGGCCCGCCCGCGCGTACTCGGGGTCGAACGCGACGCGCTGGGACTCGCGTCCGAGCGCGTCCGGCGGCGCCAGCGACGGCGGGCGCAGTTCGAGCGCGCGGACGGACGGCTCGACCACCGTCGCAACGGCCTCGCCAAACGCGCGCAGCCTCGGCTCGAGCTCGCGCAGGGAGTCCTCGCCGAGCCGGACGCGCAGCGACCGCGCCAGACTCGGCGTGGCGTCGTAGAAGTTCCCCGCGCGGGCCGCCTGCCAGAGCTCGAGCTCGGCGCGTGGGTCGGCGTCCATCGACTCAGCCGCTCTTGGGAACCATCTGCACGAAGTCCCCGAAGCGCTCGGGCTCCTCCAGCCTGCACGACCACACGAGGCGGTCGTTCCACACCGTCATGTCGGGGCAGCCGTCGCACATGTTCTGCCGTCCGTCCTCGTAGATGTCGGCCGGCTGGATGATCATCACCGACTGGAAGCGCAGGCGCTGCAGCAGACGCGAAGGTCTGCGCGCGCCCGCCGCCAGCCAGCGGCGCGTGATCGTACGCAGGCACGGGTCAAGCGCGGACAGGAGCAGCATCGCTCGGCCGTGGCTCAGTGTCTTCGGTGGGGTGTAGGCGAGATACCTGCCGGTCGTGAGGTGGTGGTAGGTCTGCGCGAGCTCCATCGAGCGCGGGCCGACGTAGCCGTAGATCTCTCCCTTCGCGCCGAGGCGTCCCGCCAGCAGCCACTTGAACGTGTCGGGTCGCTCGGTCCCGTTCAGGTAGGCGGCGGGAGCGAAGTCGGGGAAGCGCGTGCGGATCTCGGCCGCGATGTCGGTCGATTGGAGCTCGTGCGGAGTCTGGTCGGTGGTGGCGTAGGGCACCGTGGAGAAATCGACCGGCTCTCCCCGGACGAAGTGGTCGAAGTCGTTGCCCACCATGCCCGCGCGGAAGGCGATGAAAACGATCGTGTTGACGATCTCGATGTTTCGCTGCGCCCACTCCAGCACGTCGGGCACGTAGCGCAGCGTGTCCTCGTAGACGGTCGCGTTGAACGAGCAGCCGATCCCTCCCGCCGCGGCGACCATCTCGGCGTAGCGCTGGCGCAGCTCGCACAGCTCGATCTCATCCGCCTGCTTCCAGCCGGGACGGCCCTGCTTGGAGTCGATGTGAAACGTGAAGCCGGCCACGCCCGCGCGCTTGAGCTCTCCCAGCAGCTCCTCGGTGAGCGCCAGGCCGTTGGTGTTGACGATCGGCTTGAGCCCGTCCTGCGCGACCATTCGGACGATCTCGACGATCTCCGGATGCACGAGCGGGTCGCCGCCCGCGATCGACACGCCGTCCACGGTGCGAAAGCGCTCGAACACGTCGAGGTCGTGGCGAACCTCATCAAGGGTCTTGTGGCCCCGCGGGTCGTTCTCCCGGTAGCAGCCCAGGCACGCCAGGTTGCACTTCTTGGTCGGCTCCAGCCAGGCGATCGCGTTGTCCGGTAGCGACCACGGCAGGCGATAAAGCTGGCGATGATCGATGGTCGCGCTCACGTCAACCCGCTTTCGTGTAGGCCAATGGTGTGGTTAGGGTACCCTAATATCGTCGCAAAGCTAGGCCATGTGCGTATCGACTTCGTCCGTACCTGCTACGGACGAGACGTCCGTACACGACCCTGATAACCACCACGCTAAGTCTCGGCGGTTGAGCTCTCCGCGGCATCGCCCGTCGTCCCGTCCGGGCGCCCTGGCGTTACTCCGACCACGTAGAGATGTGGGGTTCTTCTGATGACTGGATCAACATCATGGCGGCTGGATTACTGTTCACCATCCCACTTGCGGTGGTACGGTTAGTCGCGTCCCGCAACCTCGACCGGCGGAGGTAGAGTGCAGCGCCTCAGCCCCCAAGACGCGGCCTTCCTGCATCTGGAGGATGCGGTGAGCCATATGCATATTGCCTCGGTGGCTATCTTCGAGGGGCCCTCGCCGGGGTTTGAGGCGTTCTCCCGCATGGTTCGGGCGCATCTGCCCAGCGTGCCGCGCTACCGGCAGAAGGTTCATTTCGTGCCGGTCGCGCTCGGCCGGCCGGTGTGGGTGGACGATCCGTACTTCAACCTGGGCTATCACGTGCGCCGCACCGCGCTGCCGCCGCCGGGCGGTGACGGGGAGCTGCGCAACCTTGTGGGGCGTGTCATGTCCCAGCAGCTCGATCGCGGCAAGCCGTTGTGGGAGATGTGGATCATCGAGGGGCTCAGCGAGGGGCGCTGGGCAGTCATCACCAAGGTGCATCACTGCATGGTCGACGGCATCGCGGGCACCGAGCTTCTGACCGTGATCCTCGATACGGAGCGCGATCCCGAGCTGCCTGCACCTGACGACTGGCATCCGGAGCGTCAGCCGTCGGGGGCGCAGCTGGCCGTCGAGGCGCTTTCCCGACGGGCGGTCAGTCCATATGAGCAGCTGCGCAGCGCACGATCGGCTGTGCGCTCGCCGGGCCGTGCGGCGAGGATCGCGGCTGCGACCGTTCACGGGCTGTGGTCGATGACCGGTGTGGTCGCGCCGTCGCCGCCGTCGTCGCTGAACGGGGCGATAGGCCCGCATCGCCGCTGGACGTGGGCGCGCTCCCAGCTCTCAGACGTCAAGCGCATCCGCGCCGCGTTCGGCGGGACCGTCAACGACGTCGTGTTGACTGCCATCGCGGGCGGTTTTCGCGCGCTGCTCGCCGGGCGCGGAGAGTCCACGCAGCGCGACGTGCGAACGCTCGTGCCGGTGTCCGTGCGCTCGCCCGGAGAGCACGGCGAATACAACAACCGCGTCTCCGCGATCTTCGCCGACCTGCCGGCGGGGATCGAGGACCCGGTGCAGCGGCTCGCCGCGATGCGTGCGCAGATGGAGCACCTCAAGCACTCCGGCGAAGCCGTCGCCGGAGACGTCCTCGTGGGTCTCAGCGGGTTTGCGCCCGCGATGCTGCTCGCGCTCGGACTGCGCGCCGCCACCCGCATGCCCCAGCACAGCGTCAACACGGTCACGACCAACGTTCCCGGTCCTCAGCGCCCGCTGTACGCGGCCGGGCGCCGGATGCTCGAGTGCTTCCCCTACGTGCCGATCGCCGGGCACGTGCGGATCGGAGTGGCCATCTTCTCCTACGACGGGGGACTGACGTTCGGCGTCACCGGCGACTACGACGAGGCCCCGGACATCGACGTGCTGTCCGACGGGATCGAGCGGTCCATGCGCGAGCTCGTGGCGACGGCGGAGCGTGACAGGCCCCCGGACCAGGTTCGTGCATCCCACGCGGTGGTATCGACCGACAGCTCGGCGCAAAGCTAGCTCACGGCTGGCTCGGTCTGGCGCGGATCACCGGAGGACTGCACTGTTCCACGGTCGGCGTCCGCGGCAAGCCTCGGACGCCGACGGGCGGCTCGCAGTCTAGCCTGTGCCGATGGCAGCAGCCGGAGCGAGTAAACCCCCCGAGGCGGGACCGGTGACTCTCACGCAGGGTGTCGACACGAAGTGGGTCTACGACTTCGCGGAGGGCTCGCGCGAGATGCGCGAGCTGCTCGGCGGCAAGGGCGCCAACGTCGCCGAGATGGCCCGCATCCTTGGCCCCGACCTGGTCCCCGCCGGGTTCACGATCACCACCGAGGCGTGCATGGAGTACATGCGTGCCGGTCGCAGCACGCCTGCCGGTCTGCAGGACCAGGTCGAGCAGGCGCTCGCACGCCTGGAGGCGCACGCCGGGAAGCGCCTGGGCGATCCCGAGGATCCGCTGCTGCTGTCGGTGCGATCCGGTGCGCGCGAGTCGATGCCCGGGATGCTGGATACGGTGCTGAACCTCGGTCTGGGCGACGAGTCCGTCGCCGGCCTGGCAGAGCGCGCGGGCAACGAGCGCTTCGCCTGGGACTGCTATCGCCGTCTCGTGCAGATGTTCGGCAACGTCGTTCGCGGCATACCCGGCGAACGCTTCGAGGAGGAGATCGCGCGCGTCAAGCGCGAGCGCAACATCACTCTTGACACCGAGCTTCAGGCACCCGCACTGCGCGAGCTCACAAAGCGCTTCCAGGGGCTCTATCACTTTCCCACCGAGCCACGCGAGCAGCTCAAGCAGGCCATCGGCGCCGTCTTTGACTCCTGGATGGGGGACCGGGCGGTGTCCTACCGCCGCATCAACCGAATCCCCGACGACTGGGGCACGGCGGTCAACGTTCAGCAGATGGTCTACGGCAACAAGGGCGAGACGTCCGCCTCGGGCGTGGCGTTCAGCCGCGACGAGATGACGGGAGCGCCCGAGCCCTCCGGCGAGTTCCTCACCAACGCGCAGGGCGAGGACGTCGTCTCAGGCGTTCGCACCCCGCGCGATCTCGTCGAGCTGCACGACTGGATGCCCGAGACCGCCGAGCAGCTCGCCAAGATCCTGAGGGAGCTCGAGCGTCACTACAAGGACATGCAGGACACCGAGTTCACCGTCGAGGATGGGCGCCTGTACATGCTGCAGACCCGTAGCGCCAAGCGCCCCGCCCAGGCCGCCGTGCGCTTCGCGGTCGACGCCGTGGATGAGGGACTGCTCACGAAGATCGAGGCGATCGCCACCATTGACGCCGGCTCGCTCGACGCGCTGCTGCACCCCTCCTTCGATCCCGAGGCTGCCCACGAGGTGCTGGCACGCGGCGTCGCCGCCTCGCCCGGCGCGGCCAAGGGCGCGATCGTCTTCACTGCCCAGGAGGCGGTGGAAGGCGCCGCCGAGGGCGCGGCTGTGATCCTTGTGCGCTCCTTCACCGAGGCCGAGGACGTGGCGGGCTTCTACGCCGCGAAGGGCATTCTCACCTCCGAGGGCGGCAAAGCTTCGCACGCGGCGCTGGTGGCGCGCGGCATGGGGCGCCCGGCGGTCACCGGGGCGGCCGACCTGGACGTTGACGTGCACGCCGGGGAGGTTCGGGTGGGCGGGCTCGTCCTGCGCAGGGGAGATCTGATCGCGATCGACGGGAGCACCGGGATGATCACCACCGATGACGTTCCCCTGGTCGAGGCGCACGTGGACGAGCGCTTCGAGACGGTCCTGCGGTGGTGTGACGAGCTGCGTGACCTGAGCGTGCGCGCCAACGCCGACACGCCCCAGGACGCCGCGCGCGCACACCGATTCGGCGCCGAGGGCATCGGCCTGTGCCGGACCGAGCACATGTTCATGGCCGCCGATCGCCAGGCCAGGATGAGCGCCATGATCATGGCCGATGACGAGGCCGGCCGCCGGGCCGCCCTCGAGGACCTGCTCCCGCTCCAGCAGCGCGACTTCGAGGCGCTGTTCGAAGAGATGGCGGGCTTGCCGGTCACCATCCGCCTGCTCGATCCGCCGCTGCACGAGTTCCTGCCCGACCGCTTTGAGCTGCACGAAGAGATCGTGCGCGCGCGCATCGAGGCCAGCTCGCGCCTGGCCGAGCTCGAGCACCAGCTCGAGCGCATGCGCGGCCTCGAGGAGACGAACCCCATGCTCGGGACCCGCGGCGTACGGCTCGGGATACTGCACCCCGACATCTACGAGATGCAGGTGCGCGCGATTGCGAGGGCGGCGCGCGCGGTGCGCGACCGCGCCGGCGGGGCGCCCAAGGTCGAGATCATGATCCCGCTCGTGGCGTACGAGCGTGAGCTCGAGCTCGTGCGGGCCCGCGTGCTGACGGTCGCCGAGGAGGAGGGCTTCGCCTATGGCCGCGATTTCAGCGTGGGGACGATGATCGAGCTGCCCCGTGCCTGCTTCATCGCTGACCGGATCGCCACCCACGCCGACTTCTTCTCGTTCGGAACCAACGACCTCACCCAGACCGCCATCGGCTTCTCCCGCGACGACATCGAGGGGCGGATCATCCTGCGCTACGTCGAGGAAAAGATCCTCGACGGCTCGCCCTTCACGACGATCGACGAGGCCGGCGTGGGCGAGCTCGTGCGGATCGCCGTGCGCCTCGGCCGCCAGGGCCGCGCCGACATCGAGCTGGGCGTCTGCGGGGAGCACGGCGGGGATCCAGACTCGATCCGATTCTTCCACGACGCGGGCATGGACTACGTCAGCTGCTCCCCGTTCCGGCTCCCGATCGCGCGCGTAGCAGCCGCCCAGGCGGCGATCGCCGGCCCGCGGAGTGCCGCTCATGAGCGGTCGGCCATCGACGTCGAGCGGTAGCCGACGGGAGCACATCCGTGGGTACAGAGCGGCTGACTGACTCGGAGTCGGCCGCTCTGCGCCGCCTACTTCTTCCCGTCGTCCGATCGCGTCACCGTCTTGCCCGCGCTGTCCACGACCTTGCGCAGGAACTCGTACTGCGTGTGGACGAGCCGCTGGGCCATCTCCAGGGCGGAGTCGGTGATCTCCTCCCTCCTGGACGGGCCCTCCCCGCGTGGTGGCAGCGCCTTGTCGACTGTCTCCACAAACTTGCGCACCGCATCGAGCGCGGTCCTTGCACCCTCGTCGAGCGATTTGAGCACATCCTCCGACAGCTCGGTGCTGCGATCGACCGCTTTGCTGACATCGCGCCCTCGGTGGGACGGGCGGCGCGTGGTAGCTGCCGCTTTCTTTTTTGCCGGCGCGGGACGTTTGGTCTTCGTCTCGGGCATCAGATCCACCACCTTTTCGGGACCTTGGCCCCGTACGTAGCTTTTGCGAGAGTTAGAGGAACCATGCACTTGCAGGTTCACTCCAAAGCTCCGCCTGTTCGCCAACGACCGTATGTCAGACCGATGGCCGTGCCATCCGCAGAAACTCCCACATGTGCGCGGGCGGACTACCTTCTGGTCTTGCAGGATCGACGCGATCTCCGACATGTCGGCGGCACGCGCTACGGCTGCAGCCAGCGCTCAGGCGGGAGCCGCGAGCGCCACGGGCACCCTTGCCAGCCAGTCGCGGAGGCGCTCGTAGACCTCGGGGTGGTTGAGCAGCGCGAGGTGGTGGGCGCCCCCGACGTGATGCCCGTGCTCCTCGCGGAAGGGGATCCGCCGGGCCTTGCTCTGGCCGCTGGCGCTGGGCTTCAATACCAGGATGTCGCCGAGCAGGCGCCCGAGCGGGTGATTCGGGTCGCGGGTGACGGTCGCCGAGACGAAGAAGTGCATCGCCCATGGCAACAGCGGCACCTCCTGGCAGGCGATCGCACGCAGCGCCTCAGGATCACGGCCCCGCCAGTCCTCGTCGACCAGCGATCCGTGGCGCAGATCACGAATGCCGGCGCTGCGCTTTTTCAGGAAGCTGCCCAGCATTCGCGTCTCGGGCAGCTTGTCGAGCGCCAGCGCGGCCCGGTGCGCTCCCCGCTCCAGGGGAGCACCGTGGTGGGGGGTCCCCAACGAGACGACGTGCCGGACGCGCCGGACCCACGTCTGGTCTTGCTCATGTGCGTGATGTGCAGCGCTGCGCGCCACCAGACCGCCCATCGAGTGACCGACCAGCGCTACCTGCTGCGCCTCGACCGGCCACGACTCCACCAGCTCCTGTAGCAGCTCCGCCACCGTGCGGCCGTTTTCGGAGATGTGCAGGCCGCTGTTGTAGCGGAGGTAGACCGGCGTGTAGCCGAGGTCTGAGACCAGCCGTGAGCCATACGGGGCCGCCGCACCAGGATTGGTTGCCAGGTTCTCACCCCAGGACCAGCAGAACTCATCCCCGGTCAGCCCGTGTATGAAGACCGCCAGGCGCGGAGTGGCCTGCGGGAACGCGTCGCGCAACGAGGCCTCATCCAGCCCGATCCGCTCTCCGTGCATCCGCGCTGACGCGGGCTGGTGCAGCGCGCTGCCGTCGCGCTCCAGCCGGTCCCCGATGAGGCCGTTGAGAACGGCGAGTCCGAAGCTGCCCTTCTGGGTGGTGGACAGCGAAACCTGCTCGCCGATGCCGCGCCGCTCCATCGCCCTGTCGGCGGCCTTCCCGAGCCCCGAGGCGCCCGCTGCGATCGCGTCATAGGCGCGGCTCGACAGCGCGTCGTGGATCAGCTTCACCGGGCCGCCCGCCGGACCCACGCCGCGGAATGCGCGCTGGGCGATGCCCAGGTGCATGTCGCGGATCGCGCCGGGGAAGCTGCGCAGCTCGTCGAAGGCCAGGGCGCTCAGCGCCCGAACCTCGTTCGGCGCAGGGCCTTGGGCCTCGCCGCTGGTGCTGGTCGACGTGCCGGCTATTGCTGTCTGCGCGCTGGACATTCCTGTCTCCCATCCGTTTGTCGTGCCGATCGGCTTAGGCCGAGGCTAACCCTCGGTTCAGACTACACCTCCACCACTTCTTTGTTACATTCGATACAAGATGGGGTCTCGGTCATCACGTGAAATCGGGGTCGAGGTGCGCGAGATCCGCGAGCCGGTGGGCCAGGCTCGGTCGACGTCGTCGGCGAACCTGGACCTCGTGCGGTCGATCTACGCTGCTTGGGAGCAGGGTGACTTCAGCTCGGCGGAGTGGGCGCATCCCGAGATCGAGTACCTGAGCGACGATCCGCTCCTGCCGCTTGGCCATACGACGGGCGTGGCCGGGATGGCGAAGATCTGGCGCAACTGGCTGCGCGCATGGAAGGACTTCCACGCCGATGCCGACGGGTACCGCGAGGTCGACGGCGAGCGTGTGCTCGCGCTCCTGCGCTACAGCGGGCGCGGCAATCCGGGCGGAATGGAAGTCATGCCGACGGAGGCGGCGAGCCTCTTCCACATCCGCGACGGCAAGGTGACGCGGCTCGTCCTCTATCTGGACCGCGAGCGCGCGCTCGCCGACCTCGGCCTTGCGCCGGACACCGGCTCTTCTGGCTCGTAGTCCCCTTCCGAGCGTCTCTCACTACGCATTGCGGCTCAGCAAGCTCTCGAGCAGCTCGACGTACTGGCCGAGGTGTCGTGGGGCGAGGAACAGCTCGCGCACGCGCGTCTGCGCCGCCGCGCCGATGCGCTCCGCGCCGTGGGGGTCCTCCAGGAGCAAGCTCACGCGCTCGCCGAAGGCTCGCAGGTCGCGAGGGTCCACGAGGAAGCCGGTGCGGCCGTCGTCGATCTGCTCCCGGATGCCGCCGACGCGCGAGGCCACGACCGGGCGGCCCTTCCACATCGCCTCCGAGACGGTCAGGCCGAAGCCCTCAGCCAGGCTCTTCTGCGCGACGACGTCGGCGCGGCGCTGGAGCGCATTGACGATCACGGCGTTCTCGTCGGGATCCTCCATCGGCAGCAGGGCGAGGTGCACGCGGCGGCGGACCCGGCGGGGCAGCTCCGACCAGGCCGCCTCCACCTCCGCGAACACCTCGAGGCCCTCGGGGTCGTCCGCGACCGCCGTCACGTCGGGGCCCGCCAGCACCAGGTGCGGCTCGTCGTCGTCGGGTACGTGCTCGGCGAATGCCGCGAGTACGCCCAACGGGTCCTTCAGGCGGTCCCAGCGCGAGACCTGCGCGAGCAGCGGGACATCGAGCTGCAGCTGGCGCTCCTCGACGAGCTGCGCCTTGGACTGCACGCGGCCGACCGTTCCGTCGAGCCGCTCGAAGACGGCCCTGGAGCTGTGATGGTGGTCGGCGGCCAGTCCGGCGGCGCGCAGCACCGCGGTCACGCTGGTGAACGCCATCGCGTGGTTCTTCGGCGAGAAGACGTCGATCGAGGGCGCGATCACCGTCAGCTTGGCGGGATCGAGCCCCTCCCACATGTAGGCCGGCTGCGAGAAGACGTATGCGTCGGCGCGCTCGACGTAGGGGATCAGGAACCGCCAGGCCTGGCGCGCGACGTCGTCGGGCGGGTCGATGCCGACGTGGGAGCGCCAGATGACCGGCGCCCCCGTGCGCAGCAGCCGCGGGATCATGCCGGCCGTCTGCGGGTCGTGCAGCAGCACGACGTCCTGGGGGCGAACGCGCTCCGCCAGCAGCTCCGCCTCGGCGTCGCAGAGCTGCTCGTAGGCGGCGCGCTCGGCTTCGCCCAGCGGTCCTCCGTCGCCCTCGTGTCCGTGCAGCCGGTTGTGGAGACGCTTTGTGATGCGGAAGAACTCGGGGTCGCCCGCGATCGTCACCCAGCGCGCATCGAGCCCGCCGCCGCGCGCGTAGCCGATCAGCGAGCGCAGCATCTCGGCGACGCCACCGCCGCGCGCGGTCGAGTTGACGTTCCAGAACGTCCGCGACTCGAGCAACTCGCGCCCGCGGGCAATCGTGTGCTCAAAGCCGGCGAGCGCGTCAGGCGCGAGCACGGCGCGCAAACGCTCTGGGTCCAGCGGAGTGACGGTGACCTCGTCGAGCCCCATGGTGCGAGCGTACTCCAGTGCGACCAGCCTCCGTCTCCAGCAGCCGGCGTGAGCCGATCGCGGTGGTCAACTACCGGCATCGACTCGGTGGTAGCTGCGGTTGCGGCCACGCCGCGGCTGCAGCAGGCTTGTGACTGATGGAGCTCGACATCGATCTCTACAACCTCAAGCGCGGTTTCGAGCGCACGAACGAGCTGCTCGACCTCGGCCGCGCGAGCGCGGGCTTCTCGTTCCTGCGCCATGCGCGTCGCACGCTGATGCCGCTGCCGCTGATCGATCGGCCGCAGCCGGTGCCGACCGACGTCTTCCCACCTTTGCGCAAGCGGCCGATCGCTGCGCTCAAAGGCAAGCGCATCGGTGTCATCGCATCGGGTGGCGGCGGCGGGTGCGTCTCGATGGTGGGGGTCGCCCGGGCCTTCGAGGAGGCGGGGATCCGCCCGGCGCTGTACTCCGCCTGCTCCGGCGGCGCGATCTGGGGCGCGATGTGGGCGGCGGGGATGAGCGCTCAGGAGATGGCCGACTTCTCGTTGTCGTGGCGAGCCGAGGACTACCTCGACATCCAGTGGGCGCGGATTCCCCGCTTCGCGCTGAGCGCGCTGAAAGGGTTCACGGGGATGATGAAGGGCCAGGCTCTCGAGCAGCTGTTCAACGAGCGGCTGTGGGGCATGCGCGTCGGCGACACCGCGTTCCCGATCACTTCGATCGTCTACAACAGCGACCTCGGTCGCGTCGAGTACTTCGGCACCGAGAACACGCCCGAGCTGACGATCGGCGAGCTCGTGCGCATCGCGGTGGCGCTGCCGCTGTTCATCGAAGCGGTGCCGGTGGGCGGCCACCTCTATGTGGATGGCGGGGTCATCGAGCTGTTCCCCGCGCAGCCGATCCTCGAGGACGGCGGGTTCGATCACGTCTTCGGGTTGAACTTCATGCTGCCGCCGCGCTTCGAGGCGCCGGACATCACCGGCTGGGGCGAGCGCCGCCTGGGGGTCCTGCAGGCCAGCCGCCAGTTGCAGCAGGGCAACCACCTCGAGATGGCAAAGCGGGCGCGGCGCGAGCTCGGCGAGCGCTTCACCCTGATCGACCCGATCGATCCCTCGCTGCTGCGCGGCGTCTCCTTCTACGACCTGTTCATCGACCGCCGCCAGTGGCCCGCGCTGATCCGCCAGGGCCACACGGCGGCGACGCGCGCGCTTGACGCTTTGCGTCCCCGTGAGCGGGTCCGCTCTGCTCGGTAGAATCGGGGCTGTGCTTCATGGACGCGACAAGGTCCTAGAGCGCGAACTGGACTGCTCGTGAGCTCGCCGCCGCAGTCGCTCCAGACGCTGACCGGCCGCTACGACCGCGAGGTGTTCGAGCCCCAGAGTGGCCGGGCGCGCGTCCGTCTGGCGGTTCTCGACAGCGACGCGTGGGATGTCGTGGTCGATGGGCAAAAGGCGCGACTCGAGCCTGCCAAGGGCGAGGCCGAGGCGACGCTCACCGCCGATGCGCGTGCGTGGGCGGCGATCGCCGCGGATGCGCGCGCGGGGTTGGAGATCTACCGCTCCGGACGCCTGACGGTGCGGCGCAACCTGCACCTGGGCGTTGGCTTCCTGGCGGCGACGAGCGGCCAGACTGGCTCCGGACGCATGCGGTTTCGAACGGTCTCCACTCGCGGTGGGCGACTGTCGACCCTCGAAGCGGGGAGCGGCCCCGCGGTTGTGGCGATTCACGGGCTGGGCGCCACCAAGGGATCTTTTCTCCCCACCGTGGCCGCGCTGAGTGGACGCTTCCGCGTGATCGCGCTCGACCTTCCGGGATTCGGCGACTCCGACAAGCCGATCGGTGCGAGCTATGACGCTCGCTTCTTCGCCGGCGCGGTCGTCGGCCTGCTGGACGCGCTCGAGCTCGGCCGCGCTCATCTGATCGGCAACAGCCTCGGCGGGCGCGTCGCGCTGGAGGTCGGGCTTCAACATCCCGACCGCGTCGAGCGCCTGGCTCTGCTGTGCCCCTCGCTGGCGTGGCGGCGGGAGCGTCCGTGGGCGCCGCTTGTCAGGCTCACGCAACCGAAGCTGGGACTGGTTCAGATCGCCCCGCGGCCGCTCGTCGAGGCGATCGTGCGCCGCCTCATCCCGGGTGCCGATGAAGGCTGGACCGCGGCCGGCGTCGATGAGTTCCTGCGCGCTTACCTGACGCCCGCCGGCAGGGCCGCGTTCTACGCCGCCGCGCGCCACATCTACCTGGAGGAGCCCCATGGCGAGAAGGGCTTTTGGACCAGGCTGCGCGGGCTGCAGGCCGAAGCGCTGTTCGTCTGGGGTAGGCGCGACCGGCTCGTGCCGATCGCGTTCGCGCGGCACGTCGCCGAGGCGCTCCCGCACGCTCGCCACGTGGAGCTCGACTGCGGACACGTGCCCCAGATCGAGCGTCCGCGCCAAACCCACGACGCGGTCAGCGGGTTCCTGGGCGAGGCTGCGACGGCGCGGAAGGGTGCCGCCGCCAGCCGCCAGTGAGACAGACTCGACCTCCCCGGGCGCTTGCCGTCCCGAGGAGGTCGCAGGAAACGTCGTCTGTCTGTGTGACTTCCTAGCCAGCCGCACCCGGTGCCGGCGCATGTGGAACGCGCCGCGATGCCGACTCACTGCCGTTCGCTGCGAAGCTCAGCCACCAGTTCAGAATTGGCAGCAGGAACAGGATGGCACCGAACACGATCAGCAGGATTCCGGCGAGGATCGCGATGCTGCCGATCTGCCCCCATCCCCACGCTTGTAGCAACAGGCCCCTCAGCGTCTCTCCCGTGAACAGGGTCGTGCGCTCGCCGGCGAGCTTTTCGCTCTTCATGCCCCCCGCGATCCATTCATCGCTGACCTGGGAGTAGGTCTTGCCGCCCGCGATCTTGTTCATGTCAACGCCGATCTGGTCTTCGGCGTACGCCTTCGCCTGGGTGCCGGTCAGTACCTGTTGCCCTTCGTACTTCTTGAGGTTGGGGTACTCCGCGGGCTTCGGGAAGGTGATCTTCTGTGGACCCAGCTGGTTGTGCACCACTTCGTGGTCGTAGCTGCCGCCGATGATCGACACGATCCCAAGCACGATCATGCCTGCCGCCGCCCCCGCGGCGATTGGCGTCAGGCTGGTTATCCTGCTCAGAAATGTGCGCATGATGCCTCCTGTATGAGAGATTCCTTATCTCTGGCAGCTTCGCCCTTGGTGCTCGGCGCGCCATCCGCTGCCGACCGTAGGACCGCCGCGGTAAAACCCTGACGTCCACTCTGGTCGGGGTGAGTGAAGAACGCGCCTTCGGCCCTACCGGGGGCGGCGCCGTGAGACCATTGCGGGAATGGGTGAGCGCGCTCGACTCCCGGTGGACCTCTCGCTCGCGCAGGGCGCGAGCTCGCGGCGCTGGATGCCGGCGCTCGCCGCCGGGCTCTCGATCGGCGAATACGCCCGCTCGCTGGTGCGGCGTCTGGCGTTCCTGAGCGCGATCCTCGTCGCCGCGATCTGGGCGCTCGGCGGGCAGGGCTACTTCTGGCCGGCGTGGGCGTGGCTCGGGCTGGGCGACCTCGTGCTGCTCGACTTTGCCGCCGGGTGGGCCTGGCGGCATCCCCCGGGCGCGGTTCGCCGCGTGGCATGCGTGTGGGCCGTGGTTGGCGTGGCGGCGGTGATCCTCGTGTTCACCTGGCTGCTGACGTGGCTGCTGGCTGGCGTGCACACCTTCTGGCCGGCGTGGGCGCTGTTCGGACTGGCGAGCGCCGGCAGCGCGTATTCGCTGATCGCGCTGCACGACCGCGTGCTGGTCGCCTACGGGCGGCGCGCGCTGCGCGCCAGGATCGACACGCTGACCCGCACGCGCCGCCAGGCCGTCGACGCGCAGGCGGCGGAGCTGCGGCGGATCGAGCGCGACCTGCACGACGGCGCGCAGGCGCGGCTGGTCGCGCTGACCCTCCAGCTGGGACGCGCCGAGCTGCGCGTGCAGGACCAGCCCGAGATCCGCGGCCTGATCCTCGATGCCCAGCGTGAGGCCCATCACGCGATCGCGGAGCTGCGCGATCTCGCCCGGGGCATCGTCCCGCCGCTGCTCGCCGACCGCGGCCTCGTGGCGGCGGTGCAGTCGCTCGCCGCGCGCTACGGCCTGGGCACTTCGATCGAGGTCGACACCCATCGCGGCCTGGCACCGGCGGTCGAGAGCGCCGCCTACTTCGTGATCGCCGAGGCTCTCACGAACACGGCCAAGCACGCCGGCGCTGGGCGCAGCTGGGTCGTGCTGAGGGACGAGCACAGGACGCTGGCGGTCCTCGTCGGCGACGACGGCTGCGGAGGAGCGGACCCGCTGGGGTCGGGGCTGGCCGGGCTTCGGGCCCGCGTGGAGGCGCTCGACGGCAGCCTGCGCGTGGAGAGCCCCGACACCGGCGGCACGGTGCTCGACGTGAGGCTTCCTTGCGGGTAGTGATCGCCGAGGATCTCGCGCTGCTGCGCGAGGGGCTGGTAGCGCTGCTGCGCGAGAACCAGATCGAGGTCGTCGCGCAGGTGCAGGACGCGCCGGCGCTGCTGCGGGCGATCGCCGGCCACGAACCGGATCTCGCGATCGTGGACGTGCGCCTGCCTCCCACCTTCAGCGACGAGGGCCTGCAGGCGGCGATCGAGGCGCGCCGGCGCCAGCCCGCGCTGGGCGTGCTCGTCCTCTCCCAGTACGTCGAGACTGCGTACGCGAGCGAGCTGATTGGCGAGGACACCGCGGGGATCGGCTACCTGCTCAAGGAGCGCGTGGGCGACGTGCGGGCATTCATCGACGCCCTGCACAGCGTGGCCGCGGGGGGCACGGTGCTCGACCGGCAGGTCGTCGCCGAGCTGCTGGCTCCGCGCGACGGGGCCGGGCAGGCCCTCTCCGGCCTGACCGCGCGCGAGCGCGACGTGCTTGCGCTGATGGCCGAGGGGCGCTCGAACACCGCGATCGCCGAAAGTCTCGTGGTCACGCCCGGCGCGGTCGAGAAGCACATCACCAACATCTTCGCCAAGCTCGATCTGCCGGCTTGCAGCGACGATCACCGACGCGTACTGGCGGTGCTCGCGTATCTGCGGGTCTCGCGGTAGCCGTCGCGTGGCGTTCGCCCGACCTGCTAGAAACAGGGCCTGGCAATGAGCGCTCCCACCGCTGACGTGCTCGCGCGGGTGCACGGCGAAATCGACGCTCGGCTGCGCCAACTGCGCCCGGCGGTGGCCGAGTACGAGCGGCTGTTGGGCGCCGCCGCCGCGCTCGACGCCGAAGCCAGGGCACGGCCGGCCGCCAAACCGCCCCCGACGGCGAAGGCCCGCCCGGCGGCCAAACAGCGGCAGGCGGCGAAGGCCCGCCCGGCGGCCAAACCGCGGCCGGTGGCCAAAGCCCGGCTGGCAGCCAGACCAGGGCGGGCGCCGATGGCCCGAGCGGAGCAGGCGATCGTGGCGGCGCTCGAGCACGGCTCGCACACCGTCGGCGAGTTGGGCGCGGTCACGGCGATGTCCGGTGGCGAGATCCGTGAGGGCGTGCGGCGCCTGCTGAAGGCCGGGAAGGTCGCGCGCGCCAAGCGCGAGGGCAGGGCCGCTTACGCGCTGTCTGGAACGGCGTAGACGGCCGCCTGGTCTGCTCCGAGGAACGGCGTGAGCGCGAAGTAGGTCAGCTGGGCGGCCGCGCCGGGCAGCTCGGCGATGCAGTCGTTCTCGACGTAGTGATGCATCACCTGCCAGATGCCTCCAGCTATGGCCTCGCCGGCGATCGCCGGCACCTCGACGTGACCGCGCGCGAGCTCGTACGCCGGGCCGAAGTAGGCGGCGAAGGCCTCGAGCGTGGACTTGCGGATCTCGATCGCCTCGGGGCAGGCGGCGAACGTGTCGACGACGCTCAGGTGGGCGTGCGCGGGCTCGGAGGCGAGGTAGTCGAGCAGCGCGGACAGCCCCGCGCGCGCCGCGCGCGGCCAGTCGTCCTGCTCGGCCTGGTAGGCCTCGACGGCGACCGCCAACGCTTGGTGCATGCCCACCTTCTGCGCGCCCAGGAACGCGTCGTGCTTGGAGTCATAGATGGCATAGAAGGTCTGGTGGGATACGTTGGCGCGGCGCGCGATCTCCGGGATGGTGAGCGCCGCAAGCCCCTTCTCGGCGACGATCGCCGCGGTGGCGTCGACGATCCGCTCGCGCTGGCTTTTGACGATGAACTGACGTGGCAGGTCGCTGCGCCCGCTCGGCAGCCTGCCCTCGGCGCGTCGCGCCCGCTCGGAGGGGGGCGCAGAGGTGCCCTCGCCGGACTCCCGCGGTCTCGCGGCAGGCGCGCCGAGCCCAGCGGGCAGGCGCCGCGGGTAGGACGTCGCCCACGCGGTCAGTTCGTCCGCCAACCCGGGGAGCTC
>JBEKGK010000019.1:0-52740 GCA_050012835.1 Solirubrobacteraceae bacterium
TCCGACGATCTCGGGGTCGGGCAGCTTCGTGATCAAATCGGGGGCCACCGGCACAGTTGACAGCCAGGCGTGTAACAGCGGCGGCGGAGACTTCTTCCTGAGCGGCGCCCACCTCGTGAACCGCGGCACGTTCACGCTCGGGAACTCGGGTGGTGGAGCTGACGGTGACCTGGCGATGTCCAATGGTGCGCAGCTGCAGAACGCGGGCACGCTGGACGTGGACACGTGGAGCAACGACGCGGGTCCTTGCAACTACAACTCCGACTCCTTCGCCAACGCCGGTGGCGCGACGCCCGTCCTCATGAACACGGGCACGATGCACGTGGAAGTCGGCAGCGGGAACACCGCGGTGAGCAATGTGGAGCTCTCCAACCAGGGCACCGTGAGCGTGGGCAGCGGCTCGTTCCAGCTGACCGGCGGCGGCTCCGACACCGACGGCACGTGGTCCTCGGCGGCGGGGACCTGGCTGTCGTTCGCTGCCGGTACCTTCACGCTCGACGGCGACACCTTCTCGGGGACGAACGCGCTGGAAGTGACCGGAGGCACCGTGGTCGCCAGCGACCTGCACTCGGGCGCCACCGACGTAAACGTCACCAGCGGCTCCCTCAGCGTTCCCGAAGGGACGGACACGGAAATATCCACCCTCACGCTCACCTCCGGCGGCGTGAATGTGAACGGCAGGCTCGAAGTGGGCGGCACGTTCACCGGAACCGGAGCCAACCACCCGACGATCTCCGGGTCGGGCAGCCTCGTGATCAAGCAGGGCGCGACTGCCACGATCGATAGTCACGCGTGCGGCAGCGGCAGCGGCGACTTCAACCTGAGCGGCGCGACCCTCGCGAACGAAGGCACGCTCACGCTGGGCGCATCCGGCGGAGGGCCCGATGGTGATCTCCTGATGTCCAACGGCGCCCGCGTGCAGAACAGCGGAACCTTGAACGACGACTCCTGGTCCAACGACGTCGGCCCGTGCAACTACCCGCCGAGCTCGTTCGCCAATGCGGGTGGGGCATACGGCATCGTCAACGACGGCGCCTTCGACGTCGAAGTCGGCAACGCCAACACCACGCAGATCGGGGTGCCCTTCTCGAACCAGGGCATAGTGAACGTCAAGAGCGGCACGCTCAAGCTGATCGACGGAGGCGTGCCCGGAGAAGCGGCCGGTGGATCGTGGGAGACGCAGCCCGGTGCTGGCACCTGGCTCGCCGGCGGCACGTTCCTGTTTGAGGAAGGCGTAGGCGTGGTCGGGCGATCCGAAGGCGCGACCATCTTGTGGGCCTCGCCCCACCCACGCGGGTGGATCGAGGCAGGACGATACGTCTCGGGCACCGCCATCGTCTCCGGCTGGGCCGAAGGCGGCAGCGCGGGCGCGCTCGAAGGGGTCAACATAGAAGTCAGGCCGACGGGCGCCACCGAATGGAAAACGCTTTGCGCGTCGCTCCCGCCAGAACTGTCCGGCGCATTCAGCTGCTCGTGGAACACGGCGTCCGGCTCCTACCCCGACGGCAGCTACGAACTTCGCGCCAAGCTCGTCGGCGGCTTCTCAGAACCGGCGTTCACGGCGCCGGTGACGGCGCTCGTCGATAACACGCCCCCCACGGGCTCGCTGGCGCTACCGCAGGGCCACTACACCTACCTCTCCGGTGAGCCGACCATCACCGGCACGGCCAGCGACTCCGGCGCGGGTGTGGGGTCCTGGCAGCTGCAGATCGCCCGCCAGGGCACCGGCGAATGGAAGAGCGCCTGTCCGGAACAGACCACGCCCATGAGCGGCGAAACCTACGGGTGCACGCTCGAAACCGCGAAATACGGCGTCGCCTTCTACCAGCTGCGCGTGCTCGTCACCGACCGCGCGGGCAACACCTACGCCACCCCCAGCGTCGATGTGGGCTTCAACAAGGTGGCGCTGACGGGAACGCTCGCCAGCGTGGCGCCCTACATCGCCACCAACGAGGAACTGTCGGGCACGGCCACCTCCAGCGGGCCCGCGGTGGAAAGCTGGGTCGTGCAGATCACGCTGGCCGGCAGCGACTCCTGGAGCGATGCCTGTCCCGTCCAGACGACGCCGGTACATGGATCGGAATACCGCTGCGAGTTTGAAGTGAGCGCGCTGGCGAGCGGCGAATACGAATTGCGCGCGCTCGTGACCGACACGGAAGGCGACACCTACGCGACCGCCGCGCAGGCCACCGCGCTCGACAGGACGCCGCCGGCCGGCTCGCTCGACGCGCTCCCTGAAGCCATCAGCGGCGACTACGAAGTGCAGGGCCTGGCCTTCGACTCTGGCTCGGGCGTGGCGAGCTGGGAGCTCGAAGTGGCGCCGGCGGGCAGCGAAAGCTTCAGTGAAGCGTGCCCCACGCAGACGCTGCCGCTGTCGGGGATCGGGAACAACTATGGCTGCACGGTCACCACGACCGCGCTCGCCAACGGGCGCTACCAGTTCCGTGCCCGCATCACCAACAACCTCGGCCTCACGTTCACCACGCCGATTGTGGCGAGCACTGTCGACAACGTCGGTCCCGCGTCGGTCAAAGTGCCGACGATCACAGGTGAAACCGTCACAGGGCGCACTCTGAGCGCGAGCAGCGGCACCTGGTCCGGTGGCGGCCCCATCAGCTACGCATACCAATGGCAGCGCTGCAACAGCTCGGGCGAAGCGTGCGCCAATGTGGAAGGCGCCACCAGCGCGCTCTACACGTTGGGCTCCGCCGACACGGGCGACACGCTGCGGGTGGTGGTGACGGCGACCAACAGCGCGGGGTCTGCCTCGGCGTCATCGGCGGTCACCTCGACGGTGTCCGGCAACGCGCTCACGAACGTGTCGCTGCCGACGATCAGCGGCACGAGCACCGAGGGCGCGACGCTGGACGCCAACCCCGGCACCTGGCATGGCGCACAGCCGATCGCATACACCTATCAGTGGGAACGTTGCAACGCCGCCGGCGAAAGCTGCGCCGCCATCACGGGCGCGACCGCGCAGAGCTACACGCTCGGCGAAGCCGACGTGTCCAGCACGCTCCGTGTGACCGTCACGGCCACAAACAGCGAAGGCACCCAGAGCGAGCCCTCGGCGGTCACCGCCAAAGTCGCAGCGAGTTCGGCAACCGGCATACGCTACCTCTACGACGAATCCGGGCAACTGTCGGTCGTCGATGACCCAAGCCAGGGCGCAGCCGTCTACAGCTACGACGCGGACGGCAACATCACGCAAATCAAGCGCTACAGCGACAGCACGGTCTCGGTGCTCGCCTTCGCACCCAAGGAAGGCCCTCCGGGAACCGTGGTCGATATCACCGGAACGGGCTTCAGCCGCGAACCGTCCAAGGACGAAGTGAGCTTCAACGGCAAAGCCGCGACCGTCGCCAAGGCGAGCACCACGGACATCATCGCGACGGTGCCCGAAGGCGCGGGTGTCAGCCCGATCACGGTCAAGGTCGAAGGCCACAGCGCAACCAGCTCCGAATCCTTCGACGACCCGCCCCTGGTGCCGCTCGCGAGCAGCTCACTGCGGCTGCCCCTGGGAGGAGCCGGCACGACGCGCAAAAAAGCCAGCCGGAGCGTCGTGCACGCGTCGGCGCTGGGTCGCGCCAAAGCCGACGAGCACCCGACGCCTGCAGTCGCGCCGCCGCCGCACGGCTCAACGCACGGCCTTCCCGCGTCGCTGGCGAGCTACCGCTCGCCATATCCGGCCAGGTGGATACCCACGGCGCGCAACCACCACGGAAACTGGAGCACGGGCCGCGTGCCCTCGCCGTGGGCGAGCCTGCCGGCGCTCGCAGGCCCACGCAAGGCGACGGGAATCAGTGGACAAGCGCTCGAGGTAGACGGGACACCGCTCGCAGGCGTGACGCTCTCGATCCAAGGCACCGGGCAGCGGACGAGGACGGACAGCACGGGTCGCTTCTTGCTCGACGGTATCCCTGCGGGCCATCAGGTGCTCGTGATCGAAGGCAAGAGCGCCGACAGCACCGGCCTGCGCTACGGGCGCTTCACAGTCGCGGTCGAAGTTCGCCAGGGCAAGATCACCCCCCTGGGCTACACGATCTGGATGACCCCGCTCGACCCCGCCGGCAACACCACGATCGAATCGCCTCTCAAGCGGGAAACGACGATCACCAACCCGAACATCCCCGGCCTCGAAGTGCGGCTGCCCGCCGGCACCGTGATCCACTCCGCTTCTGGCGCCGTCGTCGACCACCTGAACCTGACGGCCATCCCGACCGACCGATCACCGTTCCCGCTGCCGCTCTTCGGCGGGGACGTGCCGACCTACTTCACAATCCAGCCCGGCGGCGCGTATCTGAACAAGGGCGCGCAGATCATCTATCCCAACTGGGAGCACGAGCCGCCGGGCCAGCGCGTGGAGTTCTGGAACTACGATGCCACCAATCAGGGCTGGTACATCTACGGGCACGGCACGGTCTCCGCAAACGGCCAGCAGGTGATCCCCGATCCCGACGTCCGAATCTGGGAATTCAGCGGCGCGATGCAAACGGGCAACCACGAACCCGGCCACCCTGGCTGTCCGGGATGTGCGCCAAGCGGCGACCCGGTCGACCCCGCCAGCGGCCTCTTCCAGTACACGCACACCGACCTCAAGCTGGAAGACTCGCTGATGCCGCTCACGCTCTCGCGAACCTACCGGCCCGCCGACAACAACTCCTACGGCTTCGGGATCGGAACAGAGAGCTCCTACGAACTGCACCTGTGGTCAAACGAAAACTACAGGACCTCCCACCTCGTCCTGCCCGAAGGCAATGCGATCAAGTTCGTGCGCACCTCGCCCGGCGGCGGCTACACCGAAGCGGTCTACGAAGCGGTTGAAACCGGAGGCGAATGGGAGGGAGCGGTCCTGCAGTGGAACGTGCCAGGCCACGACTGGCTGCTGCGCCGGCGCGACGGCATGAAGTTCTACTTCCCGGAGTACGATCCGGTGTCGGCGATCGAAGACCCCAACGGCAACCGCATCACGATCGTGCGCGAAGGCGAAGGGCCACCGATCGAAGTCAGCGGCCCACACGGGCAGTGGATCCGCTTCTCCCACGACGCCTACGGACGCATCACCGAAGCCTCGGACAACGCCGGCCAGCACGTCCGCTACGAATACGACTCGGCCGGACGCCTGGCGACCGTTGTCGACCCGATGGGCAACGTCACTCACTATGCCTACAACGCTGAAAACGACATGACACGAGTCACCGATGCGCGCGGCAACGTCCTCATCGAAAACGGCTACGGGGCAAATGGACGCGTGCTCACCCAGACGCTCGGCGGCAGCGGGACCTACACGTTCGCCCAGCTTCCCTGCACGGGCTGCGAAGAAGGCAAGGGCGGAGCGGTCGTGACCAACCCCGATGGGCGCAAGCGCTACGTGTACTTCGATCACTGGCGCCCGACGAGCGAAGTCATCAATCCAGGCCCGGCGGAGGAATGGGGCAACTACCAGTACAACTCAAACGGCAACATCACGAAGATCACGAGCAACCGAGGCGATTCGTCCTTCACATACGACTCGGTCGGCGATCTGACCTCGAGTACGCAGGAATCCTCCACGCTCGCGCCGCTCACGACGCGGTATACCTACAACGAATTCGCGGAGCCCACCAGCGTCACCGGACCGCTCGGCGAAACGACCAGCTACGGCTATGAAGCCAACGGCAACCTCACGACGATCCTCACCCCGATGGGCGAACGGACGACGCTCGGGTATGACTCGGAAGGCGAGCCGACCGCGCTGACCAACGCCGAGGGCGACACCAGCACGTACGGCTACGAAGACGGCGAGCGTGTGAGCGTCACCGACCCGCTCGGCCACCAATGGCGCTTTGGCTATGACGCGCTCGGGCTGCCCGTGAGCGTAACCGCCCCCGAAGGCCACACGAGCCACATCGCCTACAACGAGGACGACGAGGTGGTAAGCGAAACCAATCCCGCTGGCGACAAAACCAGCTACGGGTACGACCCGGACGCCGACCTGATCTCGGTGACCGACCCGGATGGCCACACGCAGACCGGCTCCTACAACGCCTACGACGAGCTGACCTCCTGGACCGACGCGCTCGGACACATGACGAGCTACGTCTACGACGGCGCCGGCAACCTCACGAGCCTGACGAACCTGAAGAGCGAAACGACGACCTACACATACGACGGCCTCAATCGCCTGACCTCGGCCTCCTTCGGCAAAGTCGGCTCCGGACTGCCGACCAGCACGACAACTTACAGCTACGGCCCCGAAGGCAACCTCACCTCGGCTACCGATTCTCGCGCGGGCACCTGGACGCTGGCCTACGACCCCTACGACCGGCTGACAAGCGAAAAAGGGCCAAATGGCACCGTCGAATACGCCTTCAACGCCGACGGCGAGCGCCAGAGCATGAGCGTGAACGGAGAAGAAGCCGCCAGCTATGCGTACGACCCCGATGGCCTGCTGACCGGCATCTCCACGCCGAGCGGGAATGTCTCGCTCGCCTACGACCAAGCGCAGCGGCGCACGCGGGTCACACTGCCCGATGGCGACAGCGAGAGCTACACCTACAACCCGGCTTCACAGCTGACCGGAATCCTCTACAAGAACCCGGCTGGCGAAGCGCTCGGCAACCTCGAGTACAGCCGCGACGCGCTTGGGCGGGTGACCACCGTCTCCGGATCGCTCGCGCGCACCAACCTGCCGGCCGAACTCGCCGAAGCCACCTACAACGCGGACGACGAGCTCACCGAACTCGCCGGCCAGAAACTCACCTATGACGCGGACGGCAACCTGCTGAGCAACGGAACGTCCACGTTCGCGTGGAACGACCGCGGACAGCTCGAATCGCTCACCCAAGGGTCGAACTCCTGGACCTACTCCTACGACCCGTTCGGACGCAGGACCGGCGTGACCAAGAACTCGACCGCCACCACCTACCTCTACGACGGGCAGAACGTGCTGCACGAATCGAGCGGAGGCGAAACCACCACGCTCCTCAACGGGCTGGGCCGCGACCAGCGCTTCGCGCGCACATCCGGCCATGGCACGAGCTCCTACCTCACGGACCAGCTCGGGAGCAGCGTTGCCCTGGCCGGAGCCAGCGGCGCCCCGAGCACCGAATACACATACGGACCGTTCGGAGAATCGACGGCCAGCGGCGGCTCGAGCAACAACCCCTACCAGTACACCGGACGCGCAAACGACGAAAACGGGCTGCAGTACAACCGGGCGCGGTATTACAGCTCCGCTACCGACAGGTTCATCAGCCAAGACCCCCTCGACGAGCTGGTACTCCCACCGGTCCCCGCGCTGCCGGCGACGCTCCGCAGCGGGGAGATGACGCTTGGCCTTTCCGCGGCCGGACGCGACCGGTATGTCTACACGGCAGACGATCCGATGAACGCATTCGATCGCACCGGATTGAACTGCGGCTCTGAAGAAGGAGAAGAGGAAGAACTCAGGCGGGAAATGCAGACAGGCAGCTCTGAGAACCCATGTGAACCCAACCACCCGACCCACGTTGGGGATTGTTCAGTCGGCGGTAGGCCCCCCGGCGGTGGTGGCCCGGGCGGCGGAGGGGTTGGTGGAACTGGAGGCTCAGGTGGCGGCGCGGGCGGCGGTTCAGGTGCCGGCGGGGCGGGCGGATCGGGAGCAGGATCCGGAGAAAGTGGACCTGGAGATAGCATAAAGGCACAGCTAGAATTCGCTCACTGCGTCGCTGATATGGGAGACATAACCGAGGGGTTGGGACTAGCAGCTGGAGGCTAAGAGCGTGGTACCGTAGGATTGTTAGGAGTGCGAGCCAGCGGACGAGACATGCCTGGACATGGCAACAATGTGAGGTTGGCTGTCCTGGCAGGCTGCAGCAGCCTGACGCGACAGGGCGGGATGATGACTGACCACGCAGTGGATCGCAATCTCCAGGCTGGATCGGTAGTGGCTTTGCTGGCTGCGAGCGCGCTCTTTCTGGGCGGCTGCGGGGGTGGCATCGGTGAGAGCCGCGCCGCGAACCTCGGGAAGCTGGTCCTACGACCAGCCCAAGTGGGGCGCGGCTATCGCGCCGGACCGCAGCATCGGAATCTCCCCGCACAGGGCGTTGGCGGACTGTGTAGCGGTCGTTTGAGGAGCGAATCGATGCGTACAGGTCGGCTTGCGGTCATTTTCATCAACCCTGGTGTTCCCAGTAGCGAACGGGTTGGAGTGACAAATGAACTGGTCTCTTACCGTGTGGGTGACGCTCAGAAAGCGTTTGGTGAACTACGCAACGCGGTAACCCGCTGCCCCCCTGCATATCGACTGACGCTCGTTAGTGATCCGCATCTGCTGGCAGGATATGTTGCGCTACGCGTGGATATTGCTGGGGCAGACCATCACAAAGCCTATCCGTACAGGAGCGTCTGGATATACCAAGTACGAGGCAACATCCTCTCTCTCGTCTTCGCCACCTCGAAGACAAGCGAGGCAGTGTCCACGCTGACACAAGCTGCACTACACGCAGCCGAGGAAAGCGCCCGCAATCTGGCCTCAGGCTGATGCGGGTGAGGTGCGACGGTCACCCCTCACAGCACGGCCGCCGATCGACTTGAGCCGACAAGGCGAAGGCTTTTCTGCGAAAATTCTCCTCAGAGGAAGTTGAGCGAGTCTCGATCTGGCATCACTCGCCGCGATGCGCTTGAGGGCGCCGTGGCACTGGGCCTTGGCGCCGGCCTCGACCACGCCGTCTTCGGCCTGCTCGGCCTTGGCGCTTCGAGCCGCCACAGGCCAGCGCCCACGGCGGCGCAGGGCGCCGTTCCCTTCTACGGCGCCCACCAGGCAGGCATCGCCACCCCGACGCAGGACCACCTCTGCCTCGCCGCGTTCGACCTCACCACGGACGCTGTGGGCGAACTGCGCCTCCTGCTCCAGCAGTGGACCGCCGCTGCGGAGGCCATCACCACCGGGAAGCTCTACACGCCGATGCCTCAACAGGAAGACCAGGTGCCGGAGGACCCGGGGGAGGCGCTAGAACTGGGCCCCGCGCGCCTAACCGTCACGTTCGGCATCGGGCCCGGCGCCTTCGAACGCACGGGCCTGGCCTCACGCAAGCCCGCTGAGCTACGCTCTCTGCCGCCGTTCCCGGGGGATGATCTGGAATCCGCCCGCTCCGGCGGCGATCTCTGCGTCCAAGCATGCGCCGACGACCCACAAGTGGCCTTCCACGCAGTCCACCTCCTCGCCCGCGTCGCCTCGGGCGCCGCCGTGCCGCGCTGGTCCCAGATCGGCTTCGGCCGCACCTCCTCGACCAGCACCTCGCAGAAGACGCCCCGCAACCTGATGGGTTTCAAGGACGGAACGGCGAACATCCGCACGGAGGAATCGGACGCAATGAATCGCTTCGTGTGGGTCAAGCGCGGCGACGGCCCAGCCTGGATAGCCGGCGGGACCTACCTGATCGTGCGGCGCATCAGGATGCTCTTCGACGTCTGGGACACGACTACGCTTGAAGGCCAGGAGCGGGTGTTCGGGCGCTACAAGGCCTCCGGCGCCCCGCTCGGGGAGGCCAGCGAGTACGACCCAATCGATCTGCACGCGACTCGCAACGGCGAACCGGTCATCCCTGCCAACGCGCACATCCGCCTTGCGAGCCCCCAATACAACGCCGGACAGCGTATCCTGAGGCGCGGCTACTCCTACTCGGAAGGTACCGAAGCGGGCACCGGCGACATCGACGCCGGCCTGTTCTTCATCGCCTTCCAGCGCAGCCCCAGCCGGCAGTTCATCCCGATCCAGCGCCGGCTCGCTGCCGAAGACGCGCTCAATCACGCTACGGTCCACACTTCAAGCGCGATCTTCGTGTGTCCACCAGGCGTAGCGCCCGGTGGCTTTATCGGTGAAGGACTGTTTCAATGACAGGTCGACTGTGAGCGACGCGGGCTGTGAGTCGCGATAGACCCCCCCGCAGCGCCGCGAGTGATGACCTGCTCGCCGGGCCGGTCGAAGCTGAGATCCAAGAGCATCGAGCCGGGATCGCTGGGGTCCAATTTGGGGTCCAAAGTGAGCGCAACTCATGGGCACTCAGCTACACTCCGCTCCAGTAATCATCGGGGTTGAGCATCCGTAGCTACCAGACCTCTCGGGCTGGGGGCCGGGCGGTCGCAGGTTCAAATCCTGTCTCCCCGATTTACGAAATGCCTGCAAATCAGCATTTTTTCGTAACCGTTCAGTGCCCTGGTCTTCAGGCGAGGGATGGGAGTGGGTCGCCGCGGGCGTGGGCGGCGAGCAGGTCGGTGATGTCAAGGATCATCGAAATTCCTCAGAGTTGCTCATGGAAATTCCCCACTTGGTTGAGCGTGCAACATGGGCGGTTTTGGCGGAGGGATCGGTCGCGGTGTGAGCGCCAGGGGGTTGGGAGCGCCTGAGATCGCGTGATCTGGGGTGATCGTGTTCAGTGCTGCGTAAACCAGTCGGCCTCGAGGGTCTGGCGCTCGGCGTGCTCGGCGACGCTGAGCAGTGTGAACGCGAAGGAGCGTGCATCCTCGGGCCGCAGGTCGGTGTAGACGTCGGGTGCGTCGCGGGGCTGTCCGCTGTCTGTCTGGATAGCGCCGGGCCCGTCGAAGAGCCGGACACGAACAAGCAGCTGCGCGCGGCCACCGAGGATCCCCTCGCGTGCCGGGCCGGCCTGGGTGTCGATCTCGAAGCGGTAGGCGTTCATAGCCCGGCCTCTGGGGGACTGTTCAGCCCGCCGCGGAGCTGGTCGAGGCGTGCTTGGTGGTGGCGCATCCGGTAGGACGGACCGTTGATTTGGACGACGGTGGCGTGGTGAAGGAGACGGTCGAGCATCGCCGCGGCGACGGTCGTGTCCTCGAAGATTTGTCCCCAGCCGGTGATGTCTCGGTTGGTCGTCAGGACGATGGATCCGCCTTGGTAGCGGCGGCTGATGACCTGGAAGAGGTGCGCCGCGGCCTCGCCTGCCATCGGCAGGTAGCCGAGCTCGTCAACGACCAGGACCGCTGGTCCGCCCCAGAAACGCATCGTGGTTTGCCAGCGTCCCTCGACTGCGGCCTTCGCGGTGCGGGCGACGAGGTCCGCGGCTGTGGTGTAGTAGACGCGGTAGCCGGCCTGCACGGCCTTCAGGGCCAAGGCGATCGCGAGCGTCGTCTTGCCGACGCCGGGCGGACCGATGAACAGGACGTTGGCTTTCTCCTGCACGAACCGCAGCGTGGCGAGCTCTTCGATCAGACGCCTGTCCAGGGTTGGCTGGGCGTCGAAGTCGAACTCCTCCAGCGTCTTGGTCTGGGGGAACCCAGCGAGGCGCAGACGGCTTCCCAGAGCGCGCTGCTCGGTCGCTTGGACCTCGACCTGGAGCAGGTCGACGAGGAAGCGTGTGTAGCCGGGCTTGGTCTGCTCGGCCTGCTCGAGCGCTGTGGCGAGAGCCTCAGCGATCGCGGTGAGCTTCAGTGCCGCCAGGTGGCTTCGCAGCTGTTGATAGACGTGATCGCTCATCGGGACGCCTCCATTCGCGGGGTGGGCGGTTCGTGTTCTGCCTCGGCGGCCGCGGCCATCAGCCGTGTCGCGAGCGTGCGCGCCTTGACCGGCGTGAGCGTGACGGCGACGGGGGCTCGCAACCACCGCGGCTCGTCGTCCTTGGCGTGGGGTTCCTCGTCGACGAGCACGAGCGTGACTTCCTGCAGGACGCTGCCGTCGGGTAGGACGTCTGACTGCTCGGGATCGACACCGACGTTCCAGCCTGAGAGATAGTCGGTCATCGTGCGACCCCCGCGAACTGGGCGTAGCGCTCCAGATCGATCACGACACCATCACCATCGGCGGGCTGCTCGCCGCGCAGGACCGCCGCGGCCGCAAGGGCCGCTGGCCCGGGTGGACGGTTCTGCTTTCGCCGGCACGGCTGGCGTGTCGTGAACGCGGCGAGCACCGCCTCTTCAAGGCATGCCGCGTGCTCGCTCGATCGGATCGTCTGCCCGGCGCCCGCGGGTGCGCGGCGATGCTTGGCGATCAGTGTGCCCGCGGCACTGACGACCTGGAGTGTCTGATCACCGAGCCGGGCACGAACCGTGACCTGTGGGGCGCTCGCCAGCGCGGCGGGGACGCTGTAGTGGTTGCCCTCGAACGCCACCAGCGCCGAGCGCGACACAGGGCGCTCCACGCAGATCTCCGCCGGGAACGGCGCGCTGGGTAGCCCCAGCAACCCCTCGATGGCGGCGAGCTTTGCGATCGTGCTCGGGCCACGCCGGCGCTGATCGGTGACCTCGACGCAGAAACGGTCAAGGCTCGCCTGCGCCTCACCGGGGGTTCTGACCGTCGCCGAGCACCACCACGAGCGCGTCAGGTATTTAACGGCGGCCTCAGCGACGCCTTTGCGCCTGGCACGCCGCGCGGGACAGACATCGACACCGACACCGTAGTGCTTCGCGCACGCCGCGAACTCCGGCAACAACCGGTCCGTGCCCGGGTAGACCACGCCGGCCATCCGGTCGGTCCGCCAGCGCCGTGTGGTGCCGCCCAACCGCCGCAGCACCCCATCCAGAGACTGGATCACGTGCGGGCCGGTCTGCCCCTCGCTGAACACGCCCCGGCACCCTGGGCGATCATGCTGCAGGTGGGTGTGAGCAGCATCGCGAACCCAGGCTCGAACGGACCGGAGAGGAACTTGCGCTTGCCGGCTGAGTGGCTGGTGGCGTTGGGTGGCCACGGGTAGCCGAGGGGGACGTCCTGGAAGAGGTCGCCCTGGCGCACGTAGGAGGTGCGCTCCGCATAGTAGGACTCATCATCAGGCCTACGCTCCCAGTCGGACAGTGCCACGCGCTCAAATCTAGACGCGTGGGGAGACGGAGCCTACGCGGCGTAGTCGTCGTCGTCGAGCGTGTGGCGCTTGGTCGGTCGGCGGCGTTCTGTGGGCATCGTGGTGTCCGAAGCGAACTGGCTCCACATCTCCTGGCGCATCCGCTCGATGTCCTCCTTGCGAAAGCGCCGGAATCCCGACCCGGGCAGCCGAATCGCCTTCAGCTTGCCTCGCTTCTCAAGGTTGCGAACCGTGTTCTCGTGCACGCCCAGCTCCTTCGCGGCATCGCGCACGTTGATGAATTCTTTCGTCGGCATCGCGCATCTCCCGTCCGATAGGTTGCCTATGAAGACTATAGCGACTCTGGCTGCTATATGGGGCATGTAGAGCTTATAGAGCTTGTAGACTATGTTATCCTTGTCGGCATGGCTCAAACACAGCTTGAGAGCAGATGCCGGCTTTCGACCCCCGGCTTGCAGTCGCGACGCTGCGTCCGCGCCGGGCAGGGCAGAGAGGAGGTGATTCATGGACCCGCAGTTGAAGTGGCTCATCAAGACGGTCGCCGCAGGCCTGACGCTCTTTGGTCTGCTCGAACCGGGGCATAGACGGGCTGGCTGTAGCGGGCCGCACGGGCCGCAACCGCCTCGAACCCCACACGAGCACGGCTGCCGACCCGCAGACTGTGTCGGCCCTCGCGGTAGTGGCGCAGCAGCAGCCGTACCGCCGTCCAGAACGCGCCCATCAGATGCTCCTCAGACACGATTGGCCTGCGCATCATCACCACGATGCAGGCCGGCTCGTTCACGACCTCCTCAAGAACCTCCCCAGGCACGCCATGCGCGTCGCCTCGCGCTGGGAGGACTTCAAGCGGAGAATGAACGCGCTCGGCGGCGACCGCCACGCGCTGCGGGGCACGACGCTCCAGAGCGTGATCCGTTTCGCAATAATGCTAAAGTCATTCTGGCCCGCTCGATAGCGATCGATGGGGAGGACATCGTGCCGAAGACCAAGCCAGTATCCGAGAAGACTGCTGCCCCCATCGCGAGCGTCTCGCCGGTCGGCTCGACTCACCGGGCCGCGAGCCGGCGCCGCGCGCAGCGAAGCGCCGCGTACCGTAAGGAGCTCGCACGGATCGCTCCCTACGAGGGGATCGCCCGGATCGTGACCGCGCGTCGCCAGGCTCTCGGTCTGACCCAGCGGGAGCTTGCCGAGCGCGTCGGCACAAGCCACTCGGTGATCTCCCGCATTGAGAGCGGTCAGCACCCCACGAGCGTGACGACTCTCCGACGACTGGCGGAGGCGTTTGGGACCCATCTGGTCGTCGGATTCGAGGATCGGCCTGAGAATGCCTCCGAGCTGCAGCTCGTCGCCGTCTCGTAGCCGCAGTAGGGGGCCGTTCGCCGTGATCCAGCAGGTCTGATCTCCGGTGACGATCGCCTGTGCGTTCGAGATACACGCGAGCGCCACAAGATGCATCCCGTCGACGGTTGGCAAGCTGTTCGGCTCCTGGCCCGCGGGTCTACTCGCGGCCGATCTTCCGATCGCCGAGCGCAACCGGGACCGCGAAGCGATCCTTGTCCGCTGCGCGAGTGGATCACCGAGCGCGGATATCCGCCGACAGCCGCGGACTGGGCTGGCGTAGACCCCTCCGGCGTGCGAGTACGTGCGGGCCTGGCCTCCGTCCGGCAGCCATGGCCTGACCTGCGCTCAGCCCAGCCAGTGACGGTACGCCTCGATCCACTGCGCGCCCTTGGGCGGCGGGGTGGGTAGAGGCAGATCGAGGAGCGGGATGGACTGTCGCAGCTTCTCGCGCGAGCAGATCGCCACGATCTGGTCCTCGTCGTTCAGGTCCAGGCGCTCGACGGTGATGTCCACACCCAGCACCTGTGTCTTGAAAGGAACTGTCAGCTCGTCTTCGATCACGGTGAATAGGCCGGTGATCTGCTCGCTCTCGTTGTAGCAGTCGACCGTGGCCTCCTCGACCATCGTGTCGAGCCGCGCCTTGCTCATCGAAGCCACGGCGCCAGGATATTCCCTGGGTCAGACGCTGCACGGGCGGTTGGGGGGTGCGCGGGTCCGCAATGTCCGGTATCTCAAGCGCTTCGGTCGCGCGCGACCGAAGATCGTTGTCTCGATCGAGCAACGGGCGCGAGACATCGAGAACAAGAAGGTCGAACGCACAACCATCAAAGCTGTGAGGCGCACCGGCGGCGACGCGCATTGAGCGGATGGGCGTTTAGCTTGCTCTGGCGAGCTTGTCGAGGGTGAGCGGTGGGCAGCGAATCTCGCCGGTGTGGAACCGTCCGACGGGGCGGTGCAGGCAAACGGTGGCCCGCTCGTCGTCGAGCTCGATGACGGTGCCGTGGAGGCCGTGGAGGTAGCGAGGACTGATGGTGTGGTTGATGCGCACGTCGTCGCCGACGCACAGCTCGGCGAGAGCGGTCGCGGAGTGGACCGTGTGCAGGAGGTGGTGGCGGGCGTGGATGGCGTCGGCGAGAGCGGTGAGGTGCTCGTCAAGCTCGCCGTTTGCGATCGCGTCAAGCAGGGAGCGCGCGGGAGCGATCGACGCAGGTGGCGAGGGCGGGGGCTTCTTCTGCCCGGCTGGGAGTTGTGGTTGGTGGCCTCGGCGGGTGCGCTTGCCCATCCTCAACATGATCGCCTGGCGGGCGGATCGAATCGCTGAGGGGGGATGAGTGACGGCAGTCATGGGGTTCACGCCGGTCGCGCGAGCGGCCAGCGCGCGTCGTGCACGTGGTTCTTGACTAGATTGACCAACTTGGCTAGTATGTGCTCGTGGCCACTGCCGCTTCGCTCCCCACCCGCGGTCTCTCCGAGGCCAAGGCCGCGCTCTCGGACGTCATGTCCGGAGTGGTGCATGACCATCAACCGACAGTCATTGAGCGTCACGGCGGTAAGGAAGCGATGCTGCTGCTGGGGCTCTCCGACATGGAGCCGCTGCTGGGCCACTTCTCCTTCCATACACGGTCGAGCGTGTCCGAGGGGGAGTTCGTGTTGCGCCAGCCCGAGCTGAACCTCGTCGTCGGGGGTGAGACGTTCGAGCAGGCCGCGTCTGAGCTCGAGCAGCTGGCCCTCGCCTACGCCGAGCGGTACTTCGAGCGTCTGGGCTTCTACGCGCAGACCGACCGGGCCGAGCAGATGCCGTGGCTGCTGCGGCTGATCCTCACGCCCGCGGCTGATCGTCGCGCGTTGCTCCTCGGCGCGCCCGAGCACCTCTCCGAGGCATGACGCCAGACGCCCCAACCTGGGGCGAGATCGAGAAGTTTCTCAAGATCGACGGCTGGACTCGACTCCCCGCGTCCAGTCGCGGCGGATCGAGCCAGGATCACATCTTCTTCGAGAAGCTCATCGACAGCGGCGAGCTGCTCCAGACACACATCTCCCACTCGCGTGGCGGCCGCCCCTCGACCGGACGTTTCGCCTCGATCTTGCGGCACCAGATCAAGGTCTCGCGGACAGAGTTCTGGCAGGCGCTTCGTTCCGGCGAGCCTGCCGCTCGGCCAGTGCCCGTGGAGGCGGAGCAGGTTGAGCACGAGGCGTGGGTGGTCGCGGCGCTCGCGGGAGATCTGCACATGACCGCGGAGGAGATCGCCAAGCTGGATGTCGAGCACGCACGGCAGCTCGTTCTCGACCACTGGTCGCGGCCGACGGCACCTTGACGATCGGTGTGGCGAGCAGAGCTGCGCCGGTTTGAGCCGGTCTCCACTCGCCCATGAGCCCGCCGGCGCGCGGGCAACGGACGGCAGATGGGTCCCGAACATCACGCCAGTTAGGGGGATCGAGGCCGCCGGCGAGAAGCGCAATAAGGGGATTCCAGGGGGAGCGACCTGGCGAAAACGCCCGTCAACGCCGGCATGTCCGCCGATTCGATCCTGTCTCCCCGACTGAGCACAGACGATTATCAGCAGCTCGACAGCACGCGTCGATGCTCCTGGATCGGCCCTACCGCGGAAGCAGGCGCCAGTGACGGCGGGTGGATTCGGTGTGGTGATGGGAGCGAGCCCGCTTCTGCAGGCGCTGCATTCTCACCGCCGCGAGAGCTCCTCCGACGTGAGCCTGGCCTTCCTCGTCGTGCTGATCTGCGGTGCCACGTTGTGGCTGCTCTACGGGCTCGCGCTCGGGAACGCTGCGATCATCGTCGCGAACATCGTGGGAGTCCTGTCGTCGAGCGCAACGCTCGCGGTAACGCTCCGGTGGCGACGTCGCGCGCCGAGCGCTGGGCGCGAGAACAGGTAGACCAAGCTCACGTTCGGTCCCATGCGGGGCGAGGCCGAGACGTACTACAGCGCAGGCGTCACAGCGCCCTCGAACAGCTCCACGAGCCGTGCGCGGCTGTAGCGCCACTGCTTGCGATTGCGTCCGTCGCCCGGGTGCAGGGTGTCCAGCAGCGCGAGCCCGCGGATGGTCGAGATCGCCATCTCGACGAGCCGATCGAAGTCAGGCTGCCCTGCGATAGCGGGAAACAAGCGTCTCGTGATCTCCAACGTCTGACGGTCGAGTCGTCGCTCGACGGGTACCAGCCGCTCGCGCAGGTCGGGGTCTGTGCGCGCGTGCGACCACAGGTCGAGCGCCGCCTGGAACAACGGGTTGGCGTAGCTCGCCCACAGCAGGTCCAGGCCCTGCACGAGGCGCTCACGGCCCTCGGGGAGGTTCTCGGCGGCGGCGAGCAGCTCTGCGCCGCGGCGTTCGGCCAACCGCTCCATCGCTGCCGCCAGGAGCGCCTGGCGTGTCTGAAAGTGGTGGAGGTGTGCGCCGCGAGAGACGCCCGCGCGTTCGGCCACGCGGCTCGTGGTCGTCTTGGCGTAGCCATCCTCGACCAGGCACGCGATCGTGGCGTCGAGCAGCGCGTCGCACGTCGCTGCGCTGCGTTGCGCTTGACTGCGGCGCTGGGAGGGCTCGGCGGTGACGGCCATCGCGAGGTCATCTTAGACATATTTGCGTTCACGCACGAACGTTTGTGTGGTAGCGTTCCGCCGGCTTTCGTTCCGCCGACTTTTGATCCCGGACTCGCGCCTACCCGCGGCGCTTCGACACGACACAGGAGGTCTGTCTGATGGCAGCGACCGAAGCACTGGTCTTTGATGCGATCCGCACGCCGCGTGGCAAGGGCAAGTTCAACGGCTCGCTGCACGGCACCAAGCCCGTCGATCTCGTCGTCGGCCTGATGCACGAGACGCTCGTGCGCAACGAGAAACTCGACCCTTCGCGGATCGACGACGTGGTGCTCGGCTGTGTCTCGCCGGTCGGCGACCAGGGCGCCGACATCGCCAAGACGGCCGCCATCAAGGGCGGGCTGCCCGACACGGTCGCCGGCCTGCAGGTCAACCGCTTCTGCGCCTCGGGCCTCGAGGCCGTGAACATCGCCGCGCAGAAGGCCGCGTCCGGCTGGGAGGACCTCGTGTTCGCCGGCGGCGTGGAGTCGATGTCGCGGGTGCCGATGGGCTCCGACGGCGGCGCCTGGGCGATGGACCCGGAGACGAACTACGACACGTCGTTCGTCCCGCAGGGCATCAGCGCCGACCTGATCGCGACGATCGAGGAGTTCAGCCGCGAGGACGTCGACGCCTACGCCGCCCGCTCGCAGGAGCGCGCATCCAAGGCGCAGGCCGACGGCCGCTTCGCGGGCTCGGTGATCCCCGTCAAGGACCTCAACGAGAACGTCGTGCTCGACCACGAGGAGTTCATCCGGCCGGGCACCACCGTCGAGACGCTGGGCGGCCTGAAGCCGTCGTTCGCGGCGATGGGCGAGATGGGAGGCTTTGACTCGGTCGCGCTGCAGAAGTACCACTGGATCGAGAAGATCGAGCACGTCCACACCCCCGGCAACTCATCGGGAATCGTCGACGGCGCCTCGCTGCTGACGATCGGCAACGAGAAGACCGGAAGCGACCTCGGCCTTCAGCCGAAGGCGCGGATCCTCGCCACGGCGCTCTCGGGCGCGGACCCGACGATTATGCTCACCGGCCCGGCGCCGGCGAGCCGCAAGGCGCTGGAGAAGGCCGGCATCACGGTCGATCAGCTCGACCTCGTGGAGATCAACGAGGCCTTCGCCGCGGTCGTGCTGCGCTTCGTCAGGGACATGGGTCTCGACCTGGAGAAGGTCAACGTCAACGGCGGCGCGATCGCGATGGGTCACCCGCTCGGGGCAACCGGCGGCATGATCCTGGGCACGCTCATCGACGAGCTGCACCGCACGGGCGGCCGCTACGGACTCGCCACGCTCTGCGTCGGCGGGGGCATGGGAATCGCGACAGTCGTGGAGGCGATCTGAACATGGGAGAGAGCACGACCATCCGCTGGGAGAAGGGCGAGGACGGCATTGTCATCCTCACCCTTGACGATCCCAACCAATCGGCCAACACGATGAACGCCGCGTACATCGCCTCGATGGGGGCGACCGTCGAGCGGCTGGAGACCGAGAAGGAGTCGATCAAGGGCGTCGTGATCACCTCCGCCAAGAAGACGTTCTTCGCGGGCGGAGACCTCAACGACCTCAAGAGCGTCACGCGCGAGCAGGCGCCAGAGTTCGCGGCGGGCATCCGCATGGTCAAGGGCCAGCTGCGCAGGCTCGAGACGCTCGGCGTGCCCGTCGTGGCGGCGATCAACGGCGCGGCCCTCGGCGGCGGCCTGGAGATCACGCTGGCCACCCACCACCGCATCATCGTGGACGACCCAAAGGCCAAGCTCGGCTTCCCCGAGGTCAAGCTCGGCCTGCTGCCCGGCGCCGGCGGCGTCGTGCGCACGGTGCGCATGTTCGGCATCGTCGAAGCGATGATGGGGCTGCTGATGCAGGGCCAGGAACTGCGGCCCGCCAAGGCCAAGGAGATGGGGCTCGTCGATGAGGTCGTGGCCACGCGAGAGGAGCTCGTCCCCGCCGCCAAGGCGTGGATTCTGGCCCAGCCCGCGGATGAGGAGGTCAAGCAGCCGTGGGACGTCAAGGGCTACAAGATCCCCGGCGGCACCCCCTCCAACCCGAAGCTCGCGCAGAACCTGCCTGCCTTCCCGGCGAACCTGCGCAAGCAGCTCAAGGGCGCCAACTATCCCGCGCCGCACCACATCATGGCCGCCGCGGTCGAGGGCGCGCAGGTGGACTTCGACACGGCGATCGAGATCGAGGGGCGCTACTTCACCGACCTCGCGACCGGACAGGTCTCCAAGAACATGATCCAGGCGTTCTTCTTCGACCTGCAGCAGGTCAACGGCGACCGCGGCCGGGCGGGCGGGGATCAGGTCATCGAGCCATATCGCGCCAAGAAGGCGGTCGTGCTGGGCGCCGGCATGATGGGCGCCGCGATCGCCTACGTGTGCGCCAAAGCCGGGATCGAGGTGGTGCTCAAGGACGTCTCGCTCGACGCCGCCGAGCGCGGCAAGGGCTACTCGCAGACGCTCGTCGAGAAGGCCGTCTCGCGCGGGCGCTCGACGCAGGAGCAGGCCGATGAGCTGCTCGCGCGGATCACGCCGACCGACGACCCCGCCGCCGCCGCGGAAGCCGATCTGGTGATCGAGGCCGTGTTCGAGGACCCGGCCGTGAAGGCGCAGGTGTTCGCCGAGATCGAGCCGCACCTGGCACCCGACGCGCTGCTGGGCTCGAACACCTCGACGCTGCCGATCACCGACCTCGCCGAGGGCGTCAGCCGTCCCGATGAATTCATCGGGCTGCACTTCTTCAGTCCGGTCGACAAGATGCCGCTGCTGGAGATCATCAAGGGCGAGAAGACCAGCGAAGAGACGCTCTACCGCGCGCTCGACCTCGCCAAACAGATCCGCAAGACGCCGATCGTCGTCAACGACAGCCGCGGCTTCTTCACCAGCCGCGTGATCGGAACGTTTATCAACGAGGGCGTCGGCATGCTGCTCGAGGGCATCCCCGCGCCGTCGATCGAGCAGGCATCGAGCCAGGCCGGATACCCGGCGCCGGTGCTCCAGCTCAGCGACGAGCTGAACCTCAACCTCGCGCGCAAGATCCGCGACGCCACCAAGGCGGCGGTGGAGGCCGAAGGCGGGACGTTCGTGGAAAGGCCGTCCTTCCAGGTGGTCGACCGCCTGCTGGCGGAGGGGCGCGGCGGCAAGCTCGCCGGCGCCGGCTACTACGACTACGAGGACGGTAAGCGCACGGGTCTGTGGAAGGGCCTGAAAGAGCTCTTCCCCGAGACCGCCGACCCGGCCTCGATCTCGCTCAAGGACCTCGAGGAGCGGATGCTGTTCATCGAGTCGATCGAGACCGTCCGCTGTCTCGACGAGGGAGTCATCGAGACCGTCGCAGATGCCAACATCGGCTCGATCTTCGGGATCGGCTTCCCCGGCTGGACAGGCGGCGTGCTGCAGTACATCAACGGTTACGACGGCGGCGTCGCCGGCTTCGTCGCCCGCGCGCGCGGGCTGGCGGAGAAGTACGGCGAGCGCTTCGAGCCGCCCGCATCGCTGGTCGAGAAGGCCGAGCGCGGCGAGAGCTACAGCGACGAGCAGCTGGCGGTCGCCGGCGCCTGAGCAGCGGCGCAGCAGGCTGCTGTGCCCAAGCGGCGGCGCAGCAGCCTGATCGTTAGAGCCTTTTCATGCGCGCCTTACCCGGCGCTCAAGAAGGCGCGCAACCGTTCCGATGGAGGCTCGACATCCGTGCAGGCTCAACGAGGAGAGATTCCATGGCCAGAATCATCGTCACGACCGATCAGAGCGAACGACACGACACCCCCGTGCTGCTCGAAGAGCGCGTCTATCCCGTGCATCTCGCCAGCGACCACGCTGCAGCTCAGCTCATGGAGCGTCTGGCCTGGGCGATCGGCGACGCCGAGAGCACTGGGCGCTCGCAGCGCGCTCTGTAGGGCGCGACGCGCGCAGGTCGTCTGACTGACGCCGCTATCGTGCGAGCAGTGCCACGTGGCTCGCTGTCACTGATCGAGTTTCCCGCCGACGATCCCGAGCGCGCTCGGCGCTTCTGGGCGGGGCTGCTCGACGTTGAGCTCGAGGCGCGCAGCCACGACTCCGAAGGAGAGGGCTGGCAGACTCGCTCGGGAGCACCCGCGGTCGGCGTGCATGAGCGCGGACGCGGCCTCGGCGATTCGTTCTCGCTGCCCTACTTTGCCGTCAGCGACATGGCCGAGGCGCTCGAGCGGGTGCAGGCGCTCGGAGGCACGGTGGTTCACCCAGGCGAGCGCTGGGCGATCTGCAAGGACTCGGAGGCGACGCCGTTCGCGCTTGCACAGGAGACGCCCTCGCGCGAAGGTGGGTGAGCCGCAAAGCTCCGTAGGCAGCGCCGGCAGCACACCAAGGGCAGTGCAGGCAGCGCATGTATCCTGATCTCAATGGTGGGGAGATGAGCAGCCGCGGCGCGTCCGCCGTGCTCGCGGGGTGGGTCGTCGCGGTCTCGTTTGCGCTCGCGCTGATCTCGCCGTCGCTCGCCGGCGCGTCCTCGCAGCCGATCGACATGGCCGCCCCCTACGAGTACCTCGGGTGGGGCGATCCGCAGCCGCCGGCGAGCGTGATCGCCGCCACCGGTATCCAGGACCTGACGCTCGCGTTCATCCTCTCCCACGGCAAGTGCAACCCCGAGTGGGACGGCCAACGCCCGCTGCTCGGCGGCTCCGACCAGGCCGCCATCGAAAGCCTCCGCGCGGCCGGCGGCGAAGTGGACGTGTCCTTCGGCGGCTGGAGCGGCAAGAAGCTCGGCAACGCGTGCAAGACTCCCACAGCGCTCGCCGGCGCCTACCAGAAGGTGATCGACGCGTACTCGCTGAACGCGATCGACATCGACATCGAGCACGGCGAGTTCAGCAGCAAGACCGTGCGCAAACGCGTAATCGAAGCGCTGGCGATCGTGCACGCAGAGGACCCAGACCTCGAGATCTCGGTCACGTTCGGGACCGAAGAAGCCGGTCCCGAACCAGACGGCAGGAGCCTGATCGCCGACGCGGCCGCGATCGGCTTCCAGCCGACCGCCTGGACGATCATGCCGTTTGACTTCGGCGCGCCGCTGACGGACATGGGCCACGCCTCCATCAAGGCCGTCGAAGGGCTCGAGCGGGACCTGGTTGCGGCCTACGGAGTCTCGTCCGCCGTGGCCTACCAGCACGCCGGCATCTCGTCCATGAACGGCGACACCGACGAAAAGGACGAGACGGTCAGCGTCGAAGACTTCGAAACGATGCTCGCCTTCGCTCAGCAGAACCACCTCGCGCGCTTCACCTACTGGGCGGTCAATCGCGACCGCTCATGCCAGGGCGGCGAGAACGCCGGCGAAGACTGCAGCGGGATCGCGCAGACGCCCTACGCGTTCACCGACGTGATCGCGCGCTACCACGGCTGAGGGGCCGGCCGAACACCCGCTCAACCGAGCTCCGTCGCGCACGACCCCGCTCGCCGTCCGCGCCTTCGCGCACGCGCCCGCTCAGGCCCGCGCGCTCGTCTGCGGGTCCAGGCGCGACATCGTCACCGAGGCGCTCAGCTCCGAGTTCGCGCCGCCCATGTACAGGCCCTTGACCGGCGGTATGTCCGAGTAGAAGCGTCCGTGGCCGATCTTCACGTGCGTCTCGCCCGCCAGGCGGCGGTTGGTGGGGTCGGCGCTGACCCACACCGGCTCGCCGTGTCCGTCCGTGCCGGGCAGCAGCGCCTCCAGCCACGCGTGCGTGTCGACCTCGACCGAGTCCGTGCCGTCGCCCTCGGGCGCCGCCCACAGGTAGCCGGAGACGTAGCGCGCGGCGATCCCGCGGCGGCGCAGCAGCAGCAGCGACAGGTGCACGAAGTCCTGGCACACGCCCGCGCCCAGCTCGAGCAGGTCGCGCACGCTCGATCCCACGTATGTGGCTCCCGGCCGGTATTCGAAGCGGTCGGGGATCAGATCGCACAGCAGCTCGAGCGTCTCAAGCGGGCTGTCGGACTCGAGCGCGTCGTACAGGCTCTCCAGGCCCGCGAGCGCCGGCTGGTCCTGCCACGGCAGCGCGAACTCGCCCGCCGCGTCGACGTAGGACGGGCTGAGCAGGCTCTCCCAGGACCCGTCCGGGGGCTCTGGGGGAGGCGAGGTGACCACGCGCGCGCGCATGTCGATCGTCAGCTGCTCGTGGCTGGTGGGTACGCCGAACTCGATCACCTCCGTGCCGAAGTAGTCCAGGTGGCGGCTGACACGGGCCTCGGGCTCGATGCGCGTGTGGAACTCGTCGCAGCGTTGCGTCGAGGTCGTCGCCGGCCGCACGCGCAGCGCGTTGAGGTTGTCGGTGACCGGCACGTCGTAGTGGTACTCCGTCAAGAAGCGGATCGCGAAGTGCATCTCCGAGTCACCTCCTCAGGCCAGCCGTGGTGGCGCCCGCGAAGTAGCGCTCGGTCACGTCCTGATCGATGCGCGCGAGCTCCTGTTGGGTCTGTTCGCATATCCCGGTCAGCTCCGCCCCGTCGGGCAGCGCCCTGCGCTGGAAGTCTAGATCGGCCGCCAGCCGGCTCACGCGCAGCACCGGCTTGGAGTTGCGCGGGCCCGCGTCGGCGGTCGTGAAGACCTCGTGCAGGGAGTCCACGCACGCCGCCACGCTGTCGGGGTAGGCGCGCTCGAACAGCAGGAAGCGCGCTACCGGGCGCGCGTTGGGGGGCGCCGTGACGGCGCGCAGGTAGGCGTGAAAGCCGCCCACCGCCTGCAGCAGGATCAGCGCGTGGCCGTCGGCTGGTGTCGGGTCGCCGGCCGGCAGCGCCACGCGCAGCATGCGCAGCACCATGTCTGAGATCTCGATCAGGCCGCCCGCGTCCAGGAAGCACTTTGCCTCGTCGCGCAGCATCGAGCGGTTGGCCACTCCCCAGATCAGCGCGGTGCGTTCCTTGACGTACTGGGAGGCCAGCGACGGCCCCGCCGGCGCCGCCCAGCCCGGCTGGCCGCCGCCGCGCAGGCCCAGCGCGGTCGTGTTGATTGCCTCCCACATCTCCGCGCTGATCACGTCGCGCACCGTGCGCGCCCCCTCGCGCGCGCGCTCGATGCTGGCCAGCATGGAGCCTGGGCGCTCTGGGTCAAGCGTGAGCTGGCCGAGCGCATGCCCGCCGAGCGCCTGGCCGCTGCGCGGGCCTTCGTGGACGTCGCCGAACATCGCCAGCAGCCCGCCCGAGCCGAAGCTGACTCCCGGCGTGGTCTCGGAGGTCCCCTGCAGCTCCGCCTGGAAGACCGCCTCGACCGCGCGCGCGGTGAACTCCGCCCGCGCAAGGTTGCGCCCCAGCCAGTAGAGCTCGTGCGCGATGCGAGCCAGCATCAGAGTTCCTGCTGTTGCTGTTGCTGCTGCTGGCCCGTCCACTCCCCGTAGCGCAGATCGGGCAGCGCCGGCGGCTGCGTGTCCGCGATCGGCGGGCCCGCGCGATCGGCGTCGTCGCCGTCCTCGAGCACCCACGTGTCCTTGGAGCCGCCGCCGCGCGAGGAGTTGACGATCAGCGAGCCGTCCTCCAGCGCCACTCGCGTCAGCCCTCCGGGAACGATGTCGATGCGCTCGCCGAACACCGCGAACGGCCGCAGGTCCACGTGGCGCGGCTGCAGCACCGCGTCCGGGCCAACCGTCGGCACCGTCGAGAGGCGCACCAGGTCCTGCGCGATCCAGCGGTCGGGGTCGGTGCTGATCACCCGGCGCATCTTCTGCAGTTCGACCTCGTCGGCGTGCGGGCCGATCATCACGCCGCGCCCGCCCGACTCGCCGGTCGGCTTGACCACCAGCTGGTCCAGGTGCTCGAGCACGTGCTCGAGCACTTCCGGGTCCGACAGCAGGTAGGTCTTGACGTTTTCGAGGATCGGCTCCTCGCCCAGGTAGAAGCGGATCATGTCCGGCACGAAGCAGTAGATCGCCTTGTCGTCGGCCACGCCGGTGCCGAACGCGTTGGCGATCGCCACGCTGCCAGCCCGGTAGGCGCGCACCAGGCCGGGCACGCCGAGCAGCGAGTCCGAGCGGAACTCGAGCGGGTCCACAAAGTCGTCGTCCAGTCGTCTGTAGACCGCGTGCGCGCGCTCCAGGCCGCGCGTGGTGCGCATGTACAGGACGTCGTCGCGGACCACCAGGTCGGAGGCCTCCACCAGCTCGACCCCCATCTGGCGAGCCAGGAAGGCGTGCTCGAAGTACGCGGCGTTCGCCGGCCCGGGCGTCCACACGACCACCGTCGCCTCGCTCTCCGCCGACGGCGCCACCGAGCGCAGCGCGCGCAGCAGCAGCTGCGGGTAGTGATCCACCGGGCGCACCCGGTAGGAGGCGAACAGCTCGGGAACCAGGCGCGCCATCGCCGCGCGGTTCTCGAGCACATAGGAGATGCCCGACGGGATGCGCACGTTGTCCTCGATCACCTTCCACCTGCCGTCGCTGTGGCGCACCAGGTCGCAGCCGGCGACATGCGTGTAGACGCCGCCCGGAGGGCGGATGCCGTGGACCGCGCGCGCGAACTGCGGGCAGGAGGCCACCAGCCGCCACGGCACGAGCCCCTCGCGCACGATCTCGCGCGCGTGGTACACGTCATCGACGAAGTGGTTGAGCGCCCGGATGCGCTGCGCCAGACCGCGCTTGATGTCCCGCCATTCCTGCCCGCTGAGCACGCGCGGCACCAGATCCAGCGGGAACGGCCGTTCGTGCGTAGCCCCGCCGCCGCCGCTCGTCTCGAACGTGATCCCCTGCTGCATGAAGATCGCGTCGCGCCGCCGCCCCGCCTCGATCAGCCCCTGCGGCCCCAGCCGCCTGAGCTCTTCCACGAGCGCGCGCGCCGTCGGCCGCGGCGTCCCGTCGGGCTCGAACAGCTCGTCCAGGAACGGCGCCTGCGGGCGATACCCATCGACCTGCGGTGCTTGCACCCCCGAGCTCACCACGGGAGTCTCCCGCGGAAACCGCGTCCCGACCTTCGACGGATGGAGAAACCGGGGACCTCTGCGGTGCGCATCTGTCACAGCTCAGGACGGCCAGCGGCCGTGGCGGTTGAAGTACTCGCGCGCGGCCTGCTCCGCGTCGCGCTCGCGATCGCCGGCCGCGCCGATGCGGAACAGCCAGTTCAGGAAGTAGATCGCAAGCCCGGCGCTGACGATGCTCGCGCCTCCCTCGAGATTGTTTTCGCCGCCGAGCGCCATGATCACCAGTCCGGCGATCGTCACCACAGCGGGCAGCACGTAGCGCATGCCCACGAGCAGCCAGGTTGCGACTCGCCGGCGCGTCACGCCGGCTGCAGGGGGTTGCGTCACGCCGGCTGCAGGGGGGCGCGTCACGCCGCCGGCGCCAAGGGGGCGCCTGGCGCCAGCTCCGCGGGAGCGCGTCATGCGGGTCGTGCGCTTGCGCGTCACGCCGGCTGCAGCGGCCGCGCCGCCGCCTCCAGCTCGAGCTGCTCGGCGCACCGCTGCGCCGTGCCGCGCGCCCACCGTCCGGTGGAGGCGGCCCCCAGCGCGAGCACGCTCGCGCCGCAGCCGGCGATCAGCCACCACGCGGGGTGGCTGGCCGAGGTCAGGTGCGCGCCGATGCCGCTGCCAGCCGCCGCGCCCAGGATCGAGCCCGTCACCGCCACCCCCAGCGCCTGCCCGACCTGCCGGCTGGTGGACGCCACCGCGGCCGCCACGCCGGCCTGGCTGTCGGGCATGCCAGATACGGCCGTGTACGTGATCGGCGGGTTGACGGTGCCGAAGCCCACACCGAAGACCGCGTAGGCGACCAGCAGCAGCGCCAGCGGCGTCGACGGCGTGAGCTGCGTCAGCACGAGCGCGCCCGCCGCCATGCAGCTGCCGGCGATGAACAATGGTATGCGCGGCCCGCGGCTGCTGAGCACCCGCCCGGACAGCGGGCTGCACACCAGCGCCGCCGCGGCCATCGGCAGCGTGCACAGCCCCGCCTGCAGCGCCGAGTAGCCGCGCACGTCTTGAAGGTACAGCGTGTTCACGAACAGGAACCCCATGAAGCCGGCGAAGGCGCTGATCGCGATCAGCGTCGCGCCTGAGAACGGCGCGCTGCGGAAGAAGCGCAGCTCGATCAGCGGGTCCGTGCGGCGCGGCTCGTACACGATCAGGGCCGCCAGCGCGAGGATCGCCAGTGCGAACAGGCCGATCGTCTGCGCCGAGGCCCAGCCGGCGCTTGGCCCCTCGATGATCGCGTAGGTGAGCGACGCCAGCGCGACGATCACCAGCAGCTGGCCGACTGGATCGATCTGGCGCGGGCGCGCCGCGCGCGACTCGGGCACGAACAGCGCCGTCAGCACCACCGCGGCCAGCCCGATCGGCACGTTGATCCAGAAGATCGAGCGCCAGCCGAGGCTCTCGGTCAGCGCTCCGCCGACGATCGGGCCGAGTCCCAGGCTGATGCCAACCACCGCGCCCCACGCGCCGATCGCGCGGGCGCGCTCGCGCGGCTCGGTGAACACGTTGGTGATGATCGACATCGCCACCGGGTTGAGCATCGAGCCGCCCACGCCCTGCAGCGCCCGCGCCGCGATCAGCCAGCCGAGCGTGGGGGCGAGGCTGCACAGCAGCGAGCCGGCGACGAACACCAGCAGGCCCACCTGGAAGGTGCGCCGGCGCCCGAGGCGGTCGGCGGTCGAGCCGGACAGCAGCAGCAGGCTCGCGAGCACGATCACATACGCGTCGATCGTCCACTGCAGCCCCGACAGCGACGCGTGCAGGTCGCGGCGGATCGACGGCAGCGCGACGTTCACGATCGTGTTGTCCATCGCCACGATCAGCAGGCTCATGCAGCAGATCGCCAGGATCGTCAGTCGCCGGCGGTCGCTCAACGCGGGTGCGCGGTCGCTCGGCGCGGGTTCGGAGCCGTTCGCCGCAGCGGTGGGCCCGTGCGTCGTGGGTCGGTGCTCGCTGGGGTCGGGTGTACCGTTCACGCCTGACCGTTTTAGCGTCATGAGCGATCGCTATCCGGATCGGACGCCCGCTCGCTCCTGAGAGGAACGCATTGCCCGCAGCCACGATCGACGAGCTCACGCTGGCCGACGAGCCCGACCACTGGGCGGCGCTCGGCTTCGACGTGCTCGACGACATCAGCCAGATCGCCAGCGTGCGCCTGCGCTTCGCCGGTGCTTCGGCGAAGTCTCAGTCGTCCGGCATCGTGGGCTGGTCGCTGCGCGAGCTCGCGGGCACCGAGCTCGACGGGCTGCCCACGACGATCTCCGAGCGCCCGGTCCCGGCGCCCGCGGCCGCCCATCCCAACGGGGTGCTCGCGATCGACCACGTGGTGGCGGTCTCGCCCGACCTCGAGCGCAGCATCGCCGCGATGCAGGCGGCCGGCCTGGACCTGCGGCGCGTGCGCGAGCAGCCGACGCCCGCGGGCGCCCCGCGCCAGGCGTTCTTCCGCCTCGGCCATGAGATCCTCGAGCTGATCCAAGAGCCTGCCGAGGTGCTCGCGCGCCAGGGCGGCTCCGATCGGCCGGTGCAGTTCTGGGGCCTTGCGCTGCTCGTCGGCGATCTCGATCGCGCCGCTGAGCAGCTCGCTCCGCACGTCGGCGAGGTGCGCCCGGCCGTGCAGCCGGGCCGTCGGATCGCCACCGTGCGCCGCTCCGCCGGCCTCACCGTGCCGCTCGCGCTGATGAGCCGCGACGAGCGAGCCGAGGCGGATCGATGAGCGAGCAGCAATGGGCCGCGGTCGACGGCTACATCGAGCAGCAGCTCGTGGGGGAGGACGCGGCGCTCGCGGCCGCGCGGCAGGCGAGCGCCGACGCCGGTCTGCCGCCGATCGCGCTCACGCCCGCGCTGGGCAAGCTGCTGCACCTGATCGCGCGCATCCACGGCGCTGGCCGGATCCTCGAGGTGGGCACGCTCGGCGCCTACAGCACGATCTGGCTCGCCCGTGCGCTCCCCGATGACGGTCAGCTCGTGACGCTGGAGCTGAACCCGAGCTACGCCGAGGTTGCCACCGCGAACGCCGAGCAGGCCGGCCTTGCCGGCCTTATAGATATAAGAGTCGGCCCAGCGCGCGACTCGCTGCGCGCCCTAATCGATCAGCAGGCCGGTCCCTTCGACCTGGTGTTCATCGACGCGGACAAGCAGAGCACGCCCGAGTACTTCGAGCTGGCGCTCGAGCTCACGCGGCCGGGCAGCGTGATCGTGACCGACAACGTCGTGCTCGGCGGCGCGCTGGCCGATCCCGAGACGGACGACGCGAGGGCGCAGGGCATGCGCCGCTTCCACGAGCTGCTCGCCGCCGGGGTGGGTGAGCATCGAGTCAGCGCCACCACCGTGCAGACGGTCGGCAGCAAGGGCTACGACGGCTTCACGCTCGCGCTCGTGGAGCGATAGACGCGCCTGCACGCGCACGACGAAGGCTGTATAGCGATGGTTACACGCTCCGCGTCGGAGGACGTCAAGCGGTAGGCTCGCATCCGTGGGCGGGGAGTTGAAGCTGGGGTTGAACACGGGCTACTGGGCCGGCGGGCCGCCGCCCGGCGCCGTCGAGGCGGTGGCCGAAGCCGAGCGGCTGGGGTTCGACTCGATCTGGACCGCAGAGGCCTACGGCTCGGACTGCCTCACGCCGCTCGCCTGGTGGGGAGCTGCGACCGAGCGCATCAAGCTCGGCACCGCGATCGTGCAGATGTCCGCGCGCCAGCCTGCCGCCACCGCGATGGCCGCCATGACCATGGACCATCTGTCAGGCGGCCGCTTCATCCTCGGCCTCGGCGTGTCCGGGCCGCAGGTCGTCGAGGGCTGGTACGGCATGCCGTTCGCCAGGCCGCTCGCGCGCACCCGCGAGTACGTCGCGATCCTGCGCGACATCTGGGCGCGCAACGGGCCGCTCACCGCGCCCGGGCCGCACTACCCGCTGCCGCTGCCCGACGGCACCGGCCTCGCGAAGGCGCTCAAGTCCTCCATCCACCCGTTGCGCGAGGACATCCCCATCTACCTCGGCGCCGAGGGGCCCAAGAACATCGCGCTGTGCGCCGAGCTGTGCGACGGCTGGCTGGCGATGCTGTTCTCGCCAGCCGTCTACGACGAGCTCTATCGGCCCTCGCTCGAGGAGGGCTGGGCGCGCGAGGGCGCGCGCCGCAGCGCCGACGACTTCGAGGTCTGCGCCACCGTGCCGCTGATCGTCACCGACGACGTCGAGGCCACCGCCGACGCGCTGCGACCGTTCTACGCGCTGTACTTCGGCGGCATGGGCGCCAAGGGCGCCAACTTCCACGCCAACGTTCCCATCCGCATGGGCTACGAGCGCGAGGTCGCCGAAATCCAGGACCTGTACCTGGACGGCAAGAAGCACGAGGCGGGCGCCAAGGTCCCGACCGCGCTGATCGAACAGCTCTCGCTGATCGGGCCGCGCGAGAAGATCCGCGACGACCTCCACAAGTGGCGCGAGTCGGTCGTCACCACGCTGCTCATCTCCGGCGATGCCGCCACGCTGCGCAGCGCCGCCGAGCTCGTTCTGGGCTGACGAAGCTCGCGCTCGGCTGACGTGGGTAGGGTTCCGCGCATGGCCGACATCGAGCCGCCGCAGCTGGAGCAGGCGTTCGCCAACTTCCAGTACGAGATCTACGCATACGGCCTCGGCGGCCAGCAGCCGGAGCTGCCCGTGTCGGCGGGCGAGCTCGAAGCGCGAGCGCGCGAGCGCCTGACCCCCGAGGCCTTCGGCTACGTCGCGGGCGGCGCCGGCTCCGAGCTGACGATGGCCGCCAACCTGCGCGCGTTCGAACGCTGGCAGATCGTGCCGCGGATGCTGCGCGACGTCTCCGTCCGGGATCTCAGCACGACCGTGCTCGGCACCGCGATGGCTGCGCCGGTGCTGCTCGCGCCGGTGGGCGTGCAGTCGATCGTCCACCCCGAAGGCGAGCTGGCGGTTGGCCGCGCGGCGGCCGCGCACGGCCTCGCGCCGATCCTGAGCACGGCCGCCTCGCACTCGCTCGAGGACGTCGCCGAGGCGATGGGCTCCTCCAGCCGCTGGTATCAGCTCTACTGGCCCAGGGACCGCGATCTGGCGGCGAGCTTCGTCGCGCGCGCCGGCGACGCCGGCTACGAGGCGATCGTGGTCACGCTCGACACGTGGCTGCTCGGCTGGCGCCCGCGCGATCTGGCCAACGCCTACCTGCCGTTCCTGAAAGGCGAGGGCGTGGCCAACTACTTCAGCGATCCCGTGTTCCGCGCGGCGCTCGCGAAGCCCCCCGAGGAGGACCCCGGCCCCGCGATCGGCCACTGGGCCTACCAGTTCGCCAACCCGCGCGTCACCTGGGCCGACCTTGCGTGGCTGCGCGAGCAGACCGAGCTGCCGATCGTGCTCAAGGGGATCGTCCACGCCGAGGACGCGCGGCTCGCGCTCGACGCAGGCGTCGATGGGCTGATCGTGTCCAACCACGGCGGTCGCCAGGTCGACGGCTCGATCGGCGCGCTCGACGCGCTGCCGGCGGTGCGCGAGACGGTCGGCGATTCGTTTCCGGTTCTGTTCGACAGCGGCATCCGCACCGGCGCTGACATCTTCAAGGCGCTCGCGCTCGGCGCCGACGCGGTCTGCCTCGGGCGCCCGTACGTGTGGGGCCTGGGACTCGACGGCCAGGCCGGGGTCGAGTTCGTGCTGCGCTGTCTGCTCGCCGAGCTCGACCTGACGCTCGCGCTCAGCGGGTACACGGAGATCGGGCAGGTGGACCGCTCGACGCTGAGGCGCTCAGAGGCGGGCGGCAGTCTTCGTGCCACGACGAGCGCCGTATAGCGATAGTTATACGGTCGCCGTGCAGGGACTTAGTGCCACGACGAGCGTCGTAGAACGATAGTAATACGGTCGCCGTGGAGGGAGTAACGAACGACCGATCGCGCTCCGGGGAGCCAGCTCGCCCCGGGGAGCCAACCGTCTCGTCTGGTGACCTCGCAAGGACCAAGCGCCTCACGCTGATCGCGTGCATCCTCGGCTCGGGGATCGTGCTGCTGGACGGCACGGTGGTGAACGTGGCGCTGCCGACGATCCAGCGAGCGCTCGGCGGTGGTCTGGCGGCGCAGCAGTGGGTCGTCAACGGCTATCTGCTGACGCTCGGCTCGCTGATCCTGATCGGAGGGTCGCTCGGCGACCTGTTCGGCGAGCGGCGCGTGTTCGCGATTGGCGTGTTGGGGTTCGGGGCGGCGTCGCTGGCGTGCGCGCTGTCGCCGTCGATCGGCGCGCTGGTCGCCGCGCGCGCGCTTCAGGGGGTGGCGGGCGCGCTGCTGGTGCCGAGCTCGCTGGCGGTGATCGTCAACACGTTTCCCGAGTCCGAGCGAGGCAAGGCGATCGGCAGCTGGACGGCGTGGGGCGCGATCGCGGGCGTGCTCGGCCCGCTGGCGGGCGGCGAGCTGCTGGCGCTCGCCTCCTGGCGCTGGATCTTCCTGATGAACCTGCCGCTGGTGATCGCGTGCGTGTCGCTGATCATGCTGGCGATCCCGCCTGGGGCCACGCGCGCCGCGCACGCGCGCCGGATCGACTTCACCGGGGCGGCCCTGTGCGCGGCCGGGCTCGGGGGCCCGGTGTTCGCGCTGATCGAGCAGCCGCGCCTGGGCTGGTCGAGCCCGGCTGTGCTCGCTCCGTTGATCGCAGGTGTGGGCCTGCTGGCGCTGTTCACGCTGTTCGAGTCCCGTGCGCGCGACGCGATGCTGCCACTGGGGCTGTTTCGCAGGCGCAACTTCGCGGCGGGCAACGTGGAGACGCTCTCGATGTACGCGGGCCTGGCGATCCTGTTCTTCTTCCTGATCCTGTTCCTGCAGCAGATCGGCGGCTACACGCCGCTGAAGAGCGGCCTGGCGACGCTGCCGGTGACGGTGATCATGTTCGCGCTCTCCCGCCGCTTCGGCGCGCTGGCGGATCGCTACGGCCCGCGCCTGTTCATGGGCGCCGGCCCGCTGGTCGCTGCGGCCGGGCTGCTGCTGTTCCAGCGCGCCGGTGTCAAGGTGGACTATCTCAGCGAAGTGCTGCCGCCGCTGATCCTGTTCGCGCTGGGTCTGTCGATGACCGTCGCGCCGCTGACGGCGGCGGTGCTCGCCGGTGCCGAGCGCCAGGCTGGGATCGCCTCGGGAGTCAACAACGCGGTCGCGCGCGTCGCGGGGCTGCTCGGCACGGCGGCGGTTGGCGCCGCGATCTCATCCGCGTTCTCAGCGTCCTTGAACAGCCGTCTGGCCGGTACGGCGCTTGGCTCCGCGGCGCGCGCTGCCGTGCGCGCCGCTAGGCGCCTTCCCCTCGGCCGCCCCGACGTGAGCGGACTGCCGGCGGGACAGGCGCACGCGCTGCGCGCGGCGGCTGAACAGGCGTCGCTGCACAGCTTTCACCTGGGCATGGCGATCGCGGCGGCGCTCGTGGCGATCGGCGGCGTCGTCGGGGCGGCCGCGATTCGCAACCCACAGGTGGACGTGCGTGCGGTCGACTGCGCGGCCGGCCAGCTGGTCGGGATCAACCCGGAGCCGGCCGAGGCGCGCTAGAACGGCTCGCTGGCGTAGTCGCGCATAGCCTCGATGATCGGCGCGAGCCGGCGTCCCCTGACGGTCAGCCGGTACTCGACGGTGGGGGGGCTGGAGGGGATCACGTTGCGTTGCACGAGCCCCGCGGCCTCGAGGTCGCGCAGGCGCTCGGAGAGCATGCGCGGGGAGATGCCGGCGACGGCGTCGGCGAACTCGCTGAAGCGCAGTGCGCCGGTGAGGGCGGCGTAGAGGATCGACAGCTGCCAGCGCCGCTCGAGGAGGTCCGCGGTCTCGCGGACCTCCACGGGGACGGGCTCACACCTACGAGAGATGCGCGACATCGCGTGCGGGCTCCAGCGCGCGGTCGAGGACCTCCTGGACGGTCATCACCGGATGGAAGGTCATCTGCTCGCGGACCTCCTCGGGGATGTCGTCGAGATCGCCACGGTTGCGCTCGGGCAGGATCACGTCGGTCAGGCCGGCGGCGTGGGCGGCGAGCGCCTTCTGCTTGAGCCCTCCGATCGGCAGCACGCGGCCCTGCAGCGTGACCTCGCCGGTCATGCCGACCGTGTGCTTGACCGGGCGCCCGGATAGCAGCGACGCGAGCGCCGTGACCATCGTCACACCTGCGCTCGGCCCGTCCTTGGGGATCGCGCCGGCTGGCACGTGCACGTGGAACTCACGGTTCTCGAATGCGCTCTCGTCGATGCCGAGCTCCTCGGCGTGGCCGCGGACGTAGGAGAGGGCGATCTTCGCGGACTCCTTCATCACGTCGCCGAGCTGGCCCGTCAGCACGAGGCTGTTGCCGCCGGAGCTGCCGCCCTTCATGGCGGTGGCCTCGACGAACAGCACATCGCCGCCGGCGCCCGTCACCGCGAGCCCGGTTGCGACACCCGGCGTGGCGGTTCTGGCGGCGGACTCCTGGAAGAACTTCTGGCGTCCGAGCGCGTCGCGCACGATCTCCAGGTCGATCTTCACGGGAACCTTGATCTTCGACTTGGCCTTGGGGGCCTTGCCCTTCCGGGCCGGCTTTGCGCCGTTCTCGCTGGTGAGGGCCTTGGCCGTGGCCTCGACGACGGTCTCGGCCTCGCCGGCTGTGTCGGTCTGGCTGGATGCGATCCGCGTTGCGGTCTTGCGCAGCACGGTTCCGAGGTTGCGCTCGAGGCTGCGTACGCCGGCCTCGCGCGTGTACTCGGAGATGATCGTGCGCAGCACCTCGTCGGAGATCTCGACCTCGTTCTCGCGCAGGCCGTTGCGGTCGCGCTGGCGCGGCCACAGGTAGCCCTTGGCGATGGCGAGCTTCTCCTCGGAGGTGTAGCCGTCGAAGCGGATGACCTCCATGCGGTCGAGCAGCGGCCCGGGGATCGTGTCGGCGACGTTGGCCGTGGCCAGGAACATCACCTGGCTGAGGTCCAGCTCGACGTCGAGGTAGTGGTCGCGGAACGAGTGGTTCTGCGCGGGGTCGAGGACCTCGAGCAGCGCCGCGGAGGGGTCTCCGCGCCAGTCGGCGCCGACCTTGTCGACCTCGTCGAGCAGGATCACCGGGTTCATCGTGCCGGCGTCCCTGAGCGCCCTGACCAGCCGGCCTGGCAGTGCGCCGATGTAGGTACGCCGGTGACCGCGGATCTCGGCCTCGTCGCGCACGCCGCCGAGCGACATGCGCACGAACTCGCGTCCGGTGGCGCGGGCGATCGACTCGCCGATCGAGGTCTTGCCGGTGCCCGGGGGGCCGATCAGGGTGAGGATGGCGCCCGACTTGGGGTCGGCCTCGATGCCGCGGTCCTGGCGCAGCTTGCGCACTGCCAGGTACTCGGTGACGCGGTCCTTGACGTCCTCCAGGCCGGCGTGGTCGGCGTCGAGCACGGCGCGCGCGGCAACCGGGTCGAGGCGCTCGTCGGAGCGCTTGCCCCACGGCACGGCGATCAGCCAGTCGAGGTAGGTGCGGATCATGCTGGACTCGCCGGTCTGCTCGCCCATGCGCTCCAGGCGCGCGAGCTCCTTGAGCGCCTGCTCCTTGACGGGCTCCGGCATGTCGGCATCGTCGATCTTCGTGCGGTACTCGTCCGCGACGGAGGCCTCGTCGTCGCCGAGCTCCTTGCGGATGGACTCCATCTGCTTGCGCAGGAAGTACTCGCGCTGCTGCTTCTCGGCGCCCTCCTGCACGTCCTCGCGGATGCGCCTGCGCACCTGCAGCTCGGCGAGGCTCTCGCGCTGCAGCTTGACGGCCAGCTCGAGGCGGTCGGCGACGTCGAGCGTGCGCAGCAGCTCGACCTTCTGCTCGTAGGAGATGTTGGGGGAGTAGCCGGCGGAGTCCGCGAGCGCGCCGGGCTCGGCGATCGCGCGCAGGAACGCGGAGATGCGTCCGTCGTCGCCGCGCAGCTCGAGGATCTCCTCGACGGTCGCGCGGTACTCGCGCTCGAGCTCGCGCGTGCGTTTGTCGGTCGGCACCGCATCGGGGCGCTCGTCGACCTCGACGCGCAGCTCGCCGCCGGGGCCGGTCTGGGCGGCGCCGATCAGCGCGCGGTGCTCTCCGGAGATGGACACGGCGCGCCCGCCGCCGGGCAGGCGGATCTGCTCGGAGACCTCGGCGATGGTGCCGACCTCGAGGAACTCGTTCTCGTGGCGCGGCACGAGCACCACGCGCTCGTCGTCGCCGACGTCGATCGTCAGCGTGATGCCCATGTTGGGGAACACGACAGTGTCGTCGAGCGGTATCAGCCGCAGGCGCTGCTTGGGGACCGAGGGCTGGATCGTGGGCTTCTCTGAGGGGGATGAGGAAGAGGGCATAGGTAGTCGCTCCATATGAGCTTACGAAAGTGTAGTTAGTATAGCGCGGGATGGTTGCATGCACAAGTAGTTTGTGGGTCGTGCCGGAAATGGCGTTGCAGAGCCAAGAACGAGCTAATCAGGCCCGTCAAAGCTGACGTCGACGTTCTGCTCGTCCACGCGCTCCTCGACCTCGGCGGACGAGGTGAGCGCGCGCATGTCGGCCTCGAGCAGCGGGTCGGAGAAGAAGCTGCGCGGCCACAGCCGGTGCACGCGCACGACGTTGATCTCGGCGGCGAAGATCGTCAGCTGGGCGCCGAGATACAGCCATGCGAGCAGGCCGAGCACTAGCGCGAAGACGCCGTAGAGCGGTCCCGTGCGCTTGAGCTCGTGATCGACGTAGAAGCCGCCGAGGTGCTGGAGCAGCTGCCAGAAGACGGCCGCGACGATCACGCCGGGTAGCAGCTCACGCCAGGACACATCGACGGCGGTGAGCAGTTTGAAGGCTGCCATGAACAGCGCGAGGTTGAAGACGAACGCGACGATGACTCCGGCGGCAACGGCGGGCGCGGCGTGGCTTGCGGAGCCGACGAAGCCGGCGGCTGTGGTCGAGACGATGAACAGCGTGCCGAGGATCGCCAGCATGCCCAGGCCGCGCAGACGCGAGTGCAGGAAGTTGGGGCGATCCTTGAACGGCACGCTCCAAATGCGGTTGAATGCGCTCTGGGTGGCGCCGGTGATGCCCATGCCGGCGAGCACCGAGCCGAAGGCGCCAATCGTCAGGCCGGCGCTGCTGCCGGTCAGTGATTCCAGGTCGAGCTGATCGCGGATCAGCGGGAACTGCCCGAGCGCGCCCGCGAGGATCCGGTGGCGCTCGGCGGGGTCGCCCTGGAGCACGAAGCCGAGCACGGTCACGAGCACGAGCAGCAGCGGGAACAGCGACACGAAGCCGTAGTAGGCGATCAGCGCCGCCAGCTGGCCCGCCTGGTCGTCGCCGAACTTCTTTAGCACGGCGGCGATGAAGGACAGCCGGGGGCTCTGCTGCTGGCGGCGGTCGATCGCGTGCAGGCGGTCGCTGAGGCTCATCGCGGCGCTCCCGTCGCGTGGTGCTCGCCGGTGCTCGGCGAACCCGCTCTGAAGAATTGGGAGGGGGGTCTGCGAGGCGTCGCGTGCGACATCCCTGTGTGTCTACCCGATCGCAGCCGCAAAGACGAGCGCCGGGCGCCATCTGGCCCGCGGGCGCGCGGACGCCGCGCGGCTTTGACCCGGCCGAGGAGGTCGCGCTGGTGGCGCGCGCAAAGCGCGAGCTGCTTCTGCGGGTGCACCGTCACCGGCTGCGAAGGGAGGATCTCGAGGACTGCTACAGCCAGGCCACCCTCGAGCTGGTCGCGCACGCGCAGCGCGGCGGACGCTTCTCCAGCAGCCTCCATCTCGCGAACACGCTCGAGCAGCGCTTCATGTCGCGAATTCATGATCGCCGCCGAGCGCTCTCGGGGCGCAGCCCGATGCAGGCGGCGCTCGAGACGGCCATGTCGCTCGACTGCGTCGAGGAGGAGCAGATCGACGTCGTCGACATGCGCGCGGAGCTCGAGACGCTCGTGATCCTGCGCGAGGACCTGCGTCGCGTGCGCTCGCTCGCGCAGGCGCTCACCCCCGACCAGCGACTGGTGCTCGCTTCGCAGGTCGGCTTTCAGATGGGCGTGAGCGAGTTTTGCCGGCTGCATCACTGGACTCCCGAGAAGTACCGCAAGGTGGCGCAGCGCGCGCGTGCGCGCCTGAAACGGCTGATGGCGCTCGACGAGCCGGGTGTCCCACCTGTGGCACGGGCGTCGGAAGGGGAGACAGGGACCCACCTATGAACATATCTCCCCCCACTCATAGGCGCGCTCCCTGGGACGCCGGCGGTCGATTGAACGGACGACGGCACGGCGCTCCCCATCCGCGCGCAAGCGGCCGGGGTCCGGAGAGCTCCCCGCTCCGGATCTCGGCCGCCCGCGTGCACGGCTCGAGAGACGCGCGATGACGCTCCTGCGACGAGCGCCGCGCGAGGTCTACCGCGTGTACGCCGAGGATGAGTTCTTTGCCGATGGAGTGCTCGACGAGCGCTTCCACGCGACCGCGTCGGGGGTCGAGCGGCGGCTGCACAGGGTCGCCGGTGCGACGATGCTGCTGGCGGTCGTCGGGGCGATTGGCGGGCTGATCGCGATCACGAGCGTGTCATCGGCGACGCGCGCTCGGCGCCGGGTCGGTGCGGGCCTGCTCGCGGCCACCGGCTCGCTCGGCTCGTCACGCCCCATGAGTGCGCATGTGTGGCGAGAGCAGGCAGGCGCCGGCAGCTCTCTGCGCCGGGGTGCGCCAACCAGGCGCAAGGCCTCGGCTCCTACCGGGCGCCGCGTGGGAGTCCCGCCGCGTGCGGCCGCTGTTCGACGATCGAACGCCGTCGCCGTGCGCGACCGGAGCGTCCCGGTGCAAGCCACCACGCAGGGCGGCTCGCCACGGATCACCGCCAGCGTCTCGCCGGGACCCACCGTCCCGCCGGTGCCGAGCGCCTCGCCGGTACCCAGCGCCTCGCCAGCACCCAGCGCGTCGCCAGCACCCAGCGCGTCGCCAGGACCGCCCCGCACGGGACAGTCAGAGTTCGGATTCGAGCGCTGAGGAGCGCAGCGTGGTCCGCGACCAGCCCCGACCGACCGTTGCGATCGCCAGTCATGCCCTTTGGCGGATCCGCCTGGCGCGCGAGTTTCCCCGGTATCTGCTGTGCGCGACGTCGGTCGCTGGACTGGTGGCGAGCGCCCGGTTCGCGATCGCACCGCCAACGCCTCGCGTGTCCGACGCCGCCGTGCGCGCGCCGGCGCCACGGGATGCGGCGGCCGAAGCGTTCGCGGCGCTGTTCGCGCGTCGCTACCTGACGTGGAACGCCGCCGAACCCCAGGTCAGCGCGCGCGGGCTCGAACCGTTTCTCGGACCCGGTATGGAACCGGACGCCGGGCTCGAGCTTCCCGCCGGCGGCGAGCAGCGCGTCGAATGGGCGGAAGTGGTTCAAGCACGCGCGCCGTCACCTGGCGAGCACGTCTACACGGTCGCGGCGCAGACGGACACCGCCGGGCTTCTGTACCTCACGGTGGCGGTGACGCGCACGGCCGGCGGCGGCCTCGCGCTGGCCGGATACCCCGCGTTCGTGGGCGCCCCCGCCGCGGGCCCCGCGCGGCCGGCTGGACGCTTGCGCGAAGTGACCGACCCGTCGCTGGCAACGGTCGTGCAGCGCGCGCTGCGCAACTACCTGGCGGCGTCCTCCGGCGAGCTCGCGGCCGACCTGGCCGGTGGTGCTCGCGTGTCGCTGCCGGGCCTGCCTCTGCGCCTCGAGTCGATGCAGCGCCTGGACTGGGCGCCGGGCGCGGACTCCGTGCTGGCGACGGTCGCGGCACAGGACGCGCGCGGCGTTCGCTACACGCTCGCCTATGAACTGGACGTCCTGCGCGAGCAGGGGCGCTGGGAGGTCTCGGCTGTGCAGATGGACCCCGATGCATAGATCCCAAACCGAGGAGAGACGATGAAGACGCGACGTTCCCGTTGGACGCTCCCCGCGCTGCTCGTATGCGTGTGCTGCGTCGCCATTTCGCCCGCGGCGGCTTGCGCCGCCGTCGCGGGCACCAGTTCCACGAGCGCGCCGACTGCGGCGGCGGGCGAAGCCGGCGGCAGCTCGCTGGAATCGGCTGCCGCAAAGGCCGGCAACACGGGGCGCGCGGTCGCGATGAGCCTGATCGGCCTTGCGTTCGCGGTGGCTGCGACGGTGCTCGCGTTCCGCCGGGACTTCAAGGAGGCGGCGGGCGTGTTCGCGGTGGGGATCGTCTCCGTGCTGCTGGCGACTCCCGCCGGTGTGAATCTGCTGCGCGACACGGTCGCGTCGCTGTTCGGCGCGTCATGATCGAGATCCGCTCCTACCGGCGCGTGTTCGATCTCGAGCGGCGGATCTACAGCGTCGATCGCCTGCGGTTGAACCCGGGCGGAGTGCCCGTGCGCGGAGTCGTCTATTTCCTCGCGCTGCTCGCGGCCGGCCTGCTCGCCGCCGGCCTGCCGTTCGCCGGCGCGCTCGCACGAGAGCTCCCCTGGTATCTGCGTGACATCGCGCTTCCCGGCGCGGCAGCCACGGTGCTGAGCGCGATCAGGCTCGAGGGTCGAACCTTCCATCTGGCCGCACAGGCACTCGTGCGCTACCGGATCGGGCCGCGGCGGCTGGCGGGCGTGCTGCGCTGCACGGCCGTGGGGGCGCGCTGGCATCCGCAGGAGATCCTGATGCTCCCGGATGGATCCGACAGCCGCCTGCGACATCTTCGCTACACGGGGCCGGGCGCTGTGCTCGTGTCGATCGAGCACGAGCGACGAGGACGTGCGATCGAGCACGGCTCCAGCGGTTCGGCCCGGCCCGGACCGCGGTCGGCGCTGACGTTGACGCAGCGCACGGGAGCGCGCTCGCTGGAGCGCGGTCAGGTGATCTCGCTGGGGTCTGGAGCGCGACTGCGCGTGAGATCGAACCGGTCGAGAGGCGGCTGAGTGGTGCCCGCGCCGATCGCGTTCGTCTACGGGAACTGCGTGTTCGCCCAGGGGCTCGACGATGGGTGGGCGGCATTCGCGGTGCCGGCGTCCTCCTATGCGTGGCTGAGCGAGGAAGGCAAGCGCGCTCGCTTCTTCGCGCTGATCGCGGCGCTCGAAGCGATCGAAGCCGACGTGCAGATCCTGCGCGTCTGCCGGCGCTGGGAGCTCGAGCGCTACGCCCGCGCACTGCGCGAGGAATGCGCCTCGGGGCTGGGCTTCGCTCGCGACCACGCTCGCGCCCGCGAGCGCTACATCGAGGAGCACGTGCGGCGCCTGGACGAGGTCGGCACGGCGCAGACGGCGGTGTTCATCCTCGTGAGCCTGCGCGAGCCCGAGCGTGACGTCGCCTCCTACGTATCGCGCGCTGCAGGACAGCATCCGCAGGAGTGGTGGAGGGGCCTGCGCCGGGCGCTCGCGTTGCGCGACCGGCGGGTGTTGAGCGCCTCGGAGCTGGAGCGCACGCGGGTCCGCGCCGATCACGCGCACGCGCGGCTGGCGGACTTCCTGCCGGTGCGCCAGGCTCGCGGGGTCGAGCTGCAATGGCTGGTGCGCAGAGCATTCTGCAGGGGGCTGGGGGAACCGATGGTCGACGGTCTGCACGAGCCGCGCGCGCTCGTGTTCGAGCGCAACGGGGAGGCCGTGCTGGCCCCGCTCGAGGGCGACGTGATGCGGTGGGCCGACGGCTACATCGAGAACCGCGGCAGAGCTCTCAAGATCGAGTCCGAGCTCGGCACCAGCTGGCAGGCGCAACTGGTAATGGGCGCGCTTCCGGAGCGCATGCAGTTTCCCGGACCTCGCGTGGAGCTGATGTTCGCGCCGCCGGAGAGCCTGCCGTTCGGCATCGACCTGTCGCTGAACGCGCGCTTTCTGCCCAACGAGCTGGCGCTGCGGATCGCCCGGCGGCGGATCCAGGACGCCGACCAGATCGTGCGCGCGGAGTCCGGGGGCGAGCAGGGCGTCTCCGATCTGGGCTACGAGCGCACCCAGGAGGCCAGGGACCTGCTCGGCTATCTGCAGGCGTCGAGCAAGCCACCGCTGCTCCGCGCCACGCTCGCGATCGCGGTTGCGGGCGCGAGCGAGGATGAGCTGGAGGAGCGCGTGGAGATGTGCAGGCGGGCCTACGGGGAGATCCGCCTGCACCGCCCGCTGGGCGATCAGCTGCAGCTCTTCCTCCAGCATCTACCAGGGCAGCGAACCAGGCTGGCGGGCTACGACGACACGCTGACCCCGGAGCAGGTCGCGGCGATGATGCCGACCGCCACGCACGCGGCGGGATCGCGCAAGGGCTTCTACCTCGGACACACGCTGACGGGCTCCAGGCAGCCGGTCACCTTCAACCTGCGTGAGGGCTCCGACAGCAATCGCAACGCGACGATCCTCAGTGTCGGCGCGCTCGGATCCGGCAAGACGACGCTGGCGCAGAAGCTCAAGTACGAGGGGTTCCTGCTGGGCGCGAGGGTGATCGACTGCGATCCCAAGGGAGACCACCGCTTCCATCTGCTGCCGGACGTGACGCCGCACGTCGAGTGCGTGACGCTGCGGCCGGACCCGGCGCTGCGCGGCATGCTGGATCCGCTGAGGGTCGCACCCGCCCATCTGCGCCAGGATGCCGCGACCTCGTTCCTGCGCGACCTGTTGCCCGGGCGGGCGGAGCCCGCGTGGGAGACGGCGGTCGTCGGCGCTGTCGACCGTGTCCTGACACGCTCCTCCGATCCGACCTGCCGCGAGGTGGTCCGAGCCCTCGAGCAGGGCGACGACGTCGATGTTCAGGTGGGCAAGGCGCTTGACGTCTACGCTCGCTCCGGCCTGACGCAGCTCGGCTTCGCAGACCCCGCCGTGAAGCTGCCGCCGGTGGGAGAGCGCCAGGTCACCTACCTGCCGATCCGCGATCTGCCTGCGCCGCCACCGGGCATGCCGCGCTCGGAGTATTCCCAGGCCGAGCGGGTCGGCGAGCAGATAGTCCGCTTGATCGCGATGTTCGCGATGCATCTGATGGGTTCCGAGCGGGAGCGGCTGAAGCTGTTCTCCTTCGACGAGGGGTGGCGGCTGTTGAGCGATCCGGTCGGCCGCACGCTGCTGGGGTCCCTGCAGCGGATGGGCCGCTCGGAGCTGGCGGTGCCGATCATCAGCACGCAGCTGGTCACCGATGCCTTGATCGGCGAGCGTGAGTCGCTGGAGAACCTGATCGGAGCGACGTTCGTCTTCGGGATGCGCTCGCAGGCGGAGGCCGCGCGGGCGCTGATGCTGCTCGGACTGGATCCGCAAGACAGGCGCATGAGCCAGACGCTGCTCGAGCTCGAAGCCGGCCGCTGCCTGTTCCGCGACCATCACGGGCGGGTCGAGGCGATTCAGGTGGACGTGGTGGTGCCGTCGCTGTTGCGTGCGTTCTCGACGACCCCGACGAGCTGAGTGAGGGTCCGGCCGTGCGCGCTCATGAGCCTCGCCGTGGTCGCTGCGGTCGCGGGTGGCGGATCGAGGGCGTCTTCGGCGGCAGCCGCCGTCCCCAGCGGTGGAGCTGGGCTTGCCCGCGCGAGCAGGATGGCCGGCCCGCACGCACACGTCCCAGCTGCGGTCAGCGCGGCGCCGAGCGGCCCACCGCTCACCTCCGGCTCCGGCGAGGGCGCAGCGGGCACGACGGCCGGTAGCGACGCGGAAGGCGCCGGTGAAGTACCGCAGGCCGAGAGCGACCCGCTGGTGAGCAACGGCCTCGGCAGTCCCACGTGCAAGGGAGCGCTCGCGGGCGAACTGTCCGCCACGAGCAGGCGCAATTGCGAAACCTCGGGCTTCATGGCGGCGCCGGCTCCCACAGGCGACTACGGCATCGACGTGCACATCGACACGGGCGCGCTCGGCCTCGGCACCGGGGCCGGGCTCAGTTTCGTGCAGGACCTGCTCGTGACGCCCGTGTGGATGGCGCTGGTGTGGGCGGTGCACGCGCTCGTGGTGATGCTCGAATGGTCGTTCACGATCGATCTGCTCGACGGTCCCGCCGCGACCGGCGTCGGCACCGGCCTGCGCCAGATGCAGGCGGCCTTCACCGAACCGTGGCTGCCGCTCGCGCTCGCCTGCGCGGCGGTGCTCGCGCTCTACCACGGGCTGATCCGCCGTCGCGTGGCCGAGACGCTCGGCGAGGCGCTGCTGATGGTCGCGATGATGGTCGGCGGGATCTGGGTCATCGTCGACCCCGCCGGGACGGTCGGCGCGCTCGGCCGATGGGCGAACCAGGCAAGTCTGGGCACGCTCGCGGTCGTGGCGCGCGGCACGCCGGCCGGCTCGGGCCGCGCGCTCGGCAGCGGCCTTGACAGCGTCTTTGCGGCTGGCATCGAAGTGCCGTGGTGCTATCTGGAGTTCGGCGACGTCGGCTGGTGTCGCGAACCGTCGCAACTCGACCCCAGTCTGCGCGCGGCCGGGTTGAGGATCGCGGACGAGGAGCACGCAGAGCTGGAATGCCAGCCGGCGCTGTCTGTGTTCGCGTCGTGCGTCGCCGCCGGCAGCGCGCAGGCGAAGGTGCTCGAGCACAGCGCCGAGCTGCTGCGCTACGCCCGCAGCAACGGCGCGATCTTCCTCGCGCTGCCCGCCAACGGGGCGGCGCGCAACTCGATCAACGAACCGGGCTCGCTGCTGCGGGTCCTCTGCCACAGCAGCGAAGCGACGGACTGCAGCGGTCCGACCGCCGCGCAGGCCGAGTTCCGCACCGACGGCGGCACCCTGCCCCGGCTGGGTGGCCTGGTGCTGATCGCCGCGGGCCTGCTGGGAATGATGCTGCTGCTGGGTTTCATCGTCCTGCGGTTGCTCGCCGCGGCGATCGCGAGCCTGCTCTACCTGCTGCTGGCGCCCGCGATGGTGCTGGCGCCGGCGTTCGGAGACGGCGGCCGAGCGCTGTTTCGCAGGTGGGCGGGGCAGCTGCTGTCGGCGGTCATCTCGAAGCTCGTGTTCTCCTTTCTGCTCGGCGCGGTGCTCGCGGTGCTGGCGATCCTGTCCGACCTGCAGGCGCTCGGCTGGTGGACGCAATGGCTGCTGATGTCGGCGTTCTGGTGGGGCGCGTTCATCCATCGCAATCAGGCGTTCGGCATGGCGGCCGGCGCTCTCAGCGATCGCGCAGCGGCAGGCGAGCGCGCACGAGCGCGGTCGCTCGCACGCAAGGTCGGCGGGGCACTCGAGACGCCGCGCATGGGCATCGCCGCGGCCCGGGCGGTGAAAAGCAGGTTCTCGCGGTCGGCGCCCGATGTGCAGCAACGCAAGAAGCTCGCTCGTGTCGGCGGCGAACGGGCGCGAGCGGGCATCGACGAGCAGGTGCTGCGCACGCTCGGCGGCGAGCAACGTGAAGCGAGCGAGCACGCCGACGGCGCTCCGGAGATCCAGCGCGAGCTCGCCGGCAAACGCGCCCGGCTCGAGCGCCTGGGCAGCGAGCGCGGCAAGGCGCTCGCGGGCGGCGACACGCGGCGCGCGGCCGAACTGGGGCACCGGGGAGATCGCGTGCGCGCGCAGATCGAGCACGAGCAGCGGGCGCTGAACAGCGCGCAGCGGTCTGTGCGAGATGGCGAGCAGGCGCGGCGTCGAACCGGGCAGGCGCACACCCGCGAGCGCCGTGACGCACAGGATCGCTTCCTCGACGTCCAGGCGGCGCTGCCGGCGAGCGCCGAGGCGCGGCGGGGCCGCGAGCGTCGTGACTACGCCGCGCTCGCTGGGCTCGCGGGGTACGGTCGCGCGGAGTACGAACGCCTGGCCCCGCGCCCCCAGCGCGCGGCGCGCCTTGAGATCGACCGCGAACTGGCCTTGCGACGGGAGCTTGGCGAGACGGCACGGGCGCTTGCCGCGGGCGTGGACGCGCCCCGGCCCGGACGGGGCGAGCGCCGCAAGGCAAACAGGCGTTTCGACAAGGCGGTGGAACGGCGAATGGAGGATGCCGGCCAGCGCCTGCCGGCTTCGCGCAGGCAGCGCTCACGCCTGGAGCAGTGGCAGCAGGACGGACGTGCGCAGGCGAGTGCGCGCAGTCAGACGCCGACGCCGGGTGGCCCCGAGCGCTCGAGCGTGATGCGCGACGCGCACGAGGTCGCCGCCCGGCGCAAACGCCAGCTTGGACGGGACCGGCCATGACCGCAGGGTCGGCTGCCGCCGGGCGCCGCGGGCAGAGAGCCAACACGGGGTTGGTCGTGGCCGGCGCGTCAGGGCTGCTGGTGATCGCATTCGTGCTCGTCGCCGCAATGACCGCGCTCGGTGGCGCGTCGCTCAGCGCCGGCGAGCGGTCGCCTGAAACCCAGAGCGACGGCGTCTCGGCGCTTGCCGAGCGCGAAATCCCGCCGCTGTACCTGCGCCTGTACGAGCAGGCCGCGCAGCGCTATGGCCTCGATTGGGCGATCCTCGCCGGGATTGGCAAGGTCGAGTGCGATCACGGCCGCGACCCTGACCCGTCGTGCGCGCAGGAGGGCGCCGTGAACTCCGCCGGCGCCGGCGGGCCGATGCAGTTCCTCGCCTCGACATGGGCTGAGTACGGGGTGGACGCCGACGGCGCTGGTCCCCCGAATCGCTGGGACCCGGCGGACGCGATCTATGGCGCCGCCAATTACCTGCGTGCGTCCGGTGCGCCCTCTGATTACCAACAGGCGATCTTCGCCTACAACCACGCGAACTGGTACGTCGAAGAGGTGGAGAGCTGGGCGGCAAGGTACGGTGACCCGGCGAGCACATCAGCGTCGAGCCCTGAGCAGGCGTCGCTCACGGGGGATGGTGCGGGGCAAGGCGCGGAAGCGAGCGCAGGGGCGGACCTGCGCCTGCAGGAACAGAGCCCGACGCCGGTGCGCTTCATGGCCGGCGAACGCGCCGAGCTCGACCCGCAGGACGGCCATCTCGCGTTCGTGCCGGCGGGAGTGCCCGCGGTCGTGCAGGCGATGGTCGTCGCGGGCAACGAGCTGCAGCAGCTGCCGTACGGGCCGGGCGGCCATCCCGACCCGCTGGGCGCCCGCGAAGAGGACTGCTCGAGCACCGTCAACTACGTGCTCTACAGAGCGGGCGTGCGCCCGCTCGCGGAAATCCTGAAGGACAACCCGCTGGCGCAGGACTACGTCGACTGGGGTGCGCCCGGTCCGGGACGCTGGGTCACGATCTACGCGAGCGCGAGCCCGACGCCGCACGTCTTCATCGTCGTGGCCGGCCTCAGGCTGGACACCTCCCACAACGGCACCGACGTCGGCCCGAACCGCTTCGAAGACGGCCCGCGCTGGCGGATCCTCGACCACATCCCGACGTGGGCCGACTGGTCGGTGCGCCATCCGCCGGGGTTGTAGGCTGCCAGCATGTCAGCCCGCAAGGTCGACTATCTGCTGGTAGGCGGAGGCCTCGCCTCGGCCAACTGCGCGCGCTGGCTGCGGGAGGAAGGCGCCGACGGCGAGGTGCTGCTGGTGGGGCGCGAGCCCGACCCGCCGTACAACCGCCCGGACTGCTCCAAGGGCTACCTGCGCGGCGATGAGACCCGCGAGGAGCCGCTGTTCCGGCCCAACGACTGGTGGACCGAGCAGGGCATCGAGCTGCTGACGCGCACGAGCGTCACGGGCCTTGACCTGCAGGCGCGCACCGCGACGCTCTCGACCAAGGACGAGGTCGAGTTCGACAAGGCGCTGATCGCCACCGGCGCCAACGTGCGCCGCCTGAACGTGGGCGGCTGCGAGCTCGAGCAGATCCACTACCTGCGCACGCTGGGCAACGCCGACGCGATTCGCCAGGGGGTGGCCGATGCGGAGGAGGTGGTGCTGATCGGCGGCTCCTACATCGGCTGCGAGGTCGCCGCGTCGCTGACGCTGCTGGGCAAGAGCTGCACGATCGTGATGCAGGAGCAGGCGACGCTCGAACGCGGCTTTGGCCCGAAGGTCGGGCGCTTCTTCCAGGAGCTGCTCGAATCGCACGGCGTGCGCGTGCACGGCGGCGACGAGCTGGAGCGCTTCGAGGGCGATGGCCGGGTCGCGAAGGTCGTCACCAGGCACGGGCTGGAACTGGCGGCCGACGCGGTCGTGGTCGGCGCCGGCGTGACACCCGACGTGCAGCTCGCGCAGAAGGCGGGCCTGCAGCTGGGCGAGCGTGGCGGAGTGCGCTGCTCGTCGCGTCTTGAGAGCTCGACGCCCGGCGTGTTCGCGGCGGGCGACATCTGCGAGTACGACTCGGTCGTGCACGGCGGCGCGCCGCTGCGGATCGAGCACTGGGACGTGGCGTTCAACCACGGCAAGACCGCCGCCCTGAACATGCTCGGCAGGGACATGCCGCACGAGGTGGTCCCGTACTTCTACTCCGTGCTGGCCGATTGGGGAGAGCTCGAATACGTGGGGCCCGCGTACGAGTGGGACCAGGAGGTCGTGCGCGGATCGTTCGCGGACGGATCGTTCACCAACTGGTACCTGAAGGACGGCGCCGTCAAGGCGGCGCTCACGTTCGGTCGAGCGGATGACCTCGACGCCGCGCGGCGGCTGATCGTCGACGGCACGGCGCTTGACGAGCGCCAGCGGGCCGCGTTGGCCGACCTCGACTCCGACCTCGCCGCTGTCGGGTCCTAGGCCCCAGCGGGGCCGGGGAGATCGCGATGGGGATCTGGCAGCTCGCTTCGAGCGTCCCTGAGTTCACGCGCGAAGCCCAGCACCTGCTGCGCGCGCCCGGCCTGTTCGAGTGGTCGACGGTCACGCTGCTGGCACTCGCCGTCTACGTCTACGCCGTCGAGGTCGAGAAAGCCAACTGGAGCGTCGTGCTCGCGGGCCTCGCCTTCTGGCTGATGGACTGGGCGAACGAGATCATCAACGCGCTGGTGCTGCACTTCAACGGCCACGCCGCGCTGTGGACGGTCACCGGGCGCAGCAGCTTCGTGATCCTGATCGGCCTCACGGTCGAGATCTCGCTGTTCTTCGCGATCAACGGCGTCGTCTTCGCAAAGCTGCTGCCGGCCGATCGCTCCGCGCGCATCCTCGGCCTGCCCAGCCGCTGGGCGATGGCGATCGCGCTCTCGCTCGTGTCGGTGGGGGTCGAGCTGCTGCTGCACGCCGACGGCGTGTTCCACTGGTACTACTGGTGGTGGAACGTCGCCAGCTTCCCCGTGATCGTGGTGTTCGGCTACCTGACGTTCTACGTCGTGTCCTTCACCGTCTTCTACATGCCGCGGCGGGCGCGCCAGGTACAGGTCGTGGGCCTGCTCGCGGGCGTCGACCTGATAGCCGGGCTCGTGTTCGGGCCGCTGCTGGGCTGGATCTAGCAGCCCATCTTGGGCTACACGCGCGGCGCCCTCGCGCGGCGGGCTGGAGCGCGCATCGGGAGGCGTCGTCGCTAGGCGGCCTCGCCTGACGGCGCCACGAAGCCGGTGGCCACCCGCGTCAGCTCGTGCGAGGAGATCACGCGGTCGATCAGGCCGTACTCGCGCGCCTGCTCGGCGGTGAAGTAGCGGTCGCGATCCATGTCGTCATGGACGCGCTCGAGCGTCTGGCCGGTGTGGCGCGCGTAGATCTCATCGACGTGGCGGCGCAGCTCTAGCGTCTCGCGCGCGTGGATCTCGATGTCAGCCGCCTGGCCCTCGAAGCCGCCGGAGGGCTGGTGGATGAGGATGCGGCTGTTGGGCAGCGCCATGCGCTTGCCGGGCGCCCCGCTCGCGAGCAGCAGCGAGCCCATGCTCATCGCCACGCCGAAGCAGATCGTCTGCACGTCGGGCTTGATGAACTGCATCGTGTCGTAGATCGCGAGGCCCGAGTAGACGACGCCGCCGGGGGAGTTGATGTAGAGGGAGACGTCCTTGTCGGCGTCCTCGCTCTCGAGGTGCAGCAACTGCGCGACGACGAGGTTCGCGACCTGGTCATCGACGGGCGTGCCGATGAATACGATGCGCTCGTTGAGCAGGCGTGAGTAGATGTCGAACGAGCGCTCGCCACGCGCGCTCTGCTCGACGACCATCGGGATCAGTGGCATCTGGGCTATCCTTTCGACAACTGGATGGTTGTCAAGCGCACAATAGCAACCAAATGGTTGTCAACGGAGGTGGTCATGGCGGTACGAAGGGAGATCGATGTCGAGGCGTCGCCCGAGGAGGTGTTCGAGGCGCTCGCCACCAAGGAGGGTCGCGAGCGCTGGCTGTCCGAGCCCGAGCGCGAGATCCACGTCGAGGTGCTCGACGCGCCGCACCGGCTGGTGTGGTGGTGGGCGGGAGCCGAGCAGCCGGCCACTCGCGTCGAGTTCCTGATCGTCGCCGGGGCTGGATCCCACCCGTCCACACGCGTGGTCGTGACCGAGAGCGTGCCGTCGTTCCCGATCGCGATGCTGGCGGCGAGCTTTCAACGGGTGCTCGCTTGAGCGACGCGGTGGGCCCCGTGTTCGCGGCCCTTGCCGACCCGACCCGGCGGCTGATGGTCGAGGAGCTGCTGCGCGACGGAACCACGAGCGTGCCCGCGCTCAGCGCCGTGCTGCCGATCACGCGCCAGGCCGTTGCCAAGCACCTCGCGGCGCTCGACCATGCGGGACTCGTGGAGCGCGCTCCCGCGAGCGGGCGGGAGGTCCGCTACCGGCTGCGCGCGGGTGCGCTGACGCCGGCCACGAGGTGGCTGGCGGGCGCCGAAGCCGCCTGGGAGCAGCGACTCGTGCGCCTCAAGGACGCCGTCGAGCGCGGGCCGTCGCGGTGAGGCGTGCTCCTGCAGGCGTGGGCGCCCTCGGCGCCACGCTGGCCGCGCTCGCGCTGGGTGGCTGCGGGCTCGCCGTCGGACCGGCGCCGAGCGCCGTCAAGCTCGTCATCACGCGCGACTTCGGCAGCCGCGTGCTGCACCGCACCGGCGCCCTGCACGCGAGCGGGGGGGAGACCGTCATCGGCCTGCTGCGTAGCAACTACGCTGTGAGCGCCAGCTCCGGCGGGGGTCATGTGCAGGGCATCGACGGCGTCTCGGGTGGCCGGCAAGCGGGGACGTCGGGGTCAAGCGCCGAATGGCTCTACTACGTCAACGGCGTTCAGGCGTCCAAAGGGCCCGCCGCGGCGAGCGTGCATCCCGGTGACCACATTTGGTGGGACCTGCACGGCGCCGGTCAGGCCAAGGACATACCAGCGGTCGTCGGCTCGTTCCCCGAGCCGTTCCTGAACGGAATCGAAGGCCAGCGACTGCCGGTGCGCGTGGAATGCGCATCCGTCTCCGACGCCTGCCGCGCGGTCACAGCCAGCCTGCGCGCGTTCGGCGTGCTGGCGGCCGTCGCTGCGATCGGCAGCGGTGGCGCCCCGGAAACGCTGCGTGTGATGGTCGGGCCGTGGTCCCATCTGAACGGCGACCTCGAGGCTGAGAGCATCGGGCACGGGCCGCGTGTCAGCGGCGTGTACGCGCGCTTCTCCGCCAACGGGCAGATGCTCATGCTGCTCGACGAGCAGGGTCGGCCGGTGCGCAGGCTGCTCGGCGACGCCGGGCTGATCGCGGCCACGCGGGGCGTGAAGGAAGCGCCCGTGTGGGTGGTCACGGGCACCGACGGCGCGGGCGTGGAGCTCGCCGCGCGCGCGTTCAACCAGAGCACGCTCGAAGACCGCTTCGCCGTCGCCCTCCAGCCCGGCGCCGCGATCGCGCTGCCGGCGCCCGCTTCAGGCGCCCCCTGAGCCGGCTGGCCTCGGCGCGCGCTGCCGGACGCTGGTCGGTCGGCCCCGACTCGTTGACCCGTCCTTTAGCGAACGTCATACCCTTGTGAGGAATGACCGAACACGCATATACAGCTGGCGCGATGCCGCCGCGGCATGTCGTCCACCACACAGAGCGTCGTCGCGGAGCCGCCGGCCCGCTCGGACTGGCCGGCCTGTGCGTCGTGGCGCTGGCGCTGGTCTGGGTGATCGCCGAGCTGATACCTGCGGTCCAGCTCAAGGACGCGGTCGCGTTGCACGACTTCACGCTGCTGAGCAGGCCGCGTGTGGACGGGCCCGCGAACTTCCTGCTGCACCTGCTCAATCCGCTGCAGTTCGTGCTCTGGGGCACCGCGCTCGTGGCCGTTGCGATCGCGCGTGAGCGCCCGCGCGTCGCGCTTGCCGTCGCGGCGGTGATGTCGCTCGCGCCGCTCACCTCCGAGACGCTCAAGCCGCTGCTGGCCCACCATCACGTCTCGGTCGGCGGTGTCTCCATCGGCGCGGCGTCATGGCCCAGCGGTCACTCGACCGCGGCGCTGGCGCTGGTCTTCGCGGCGATGCTGGTCGCGCCCGCCCGCCTGCGACCGATCGTCGCGAGCGTCGGCGCGATGTTCGCGCTGGCCGTCGGCTGCTCGCTGCTGATGCTCGCCTGGCACATGCCGAGCGACGTGCTCGGCGGCTACCTGGTCGCGACGCTGTGG
>JBEKGK010000020.1:0-35692 GCA_050012835.1 Solirubrobacteraceae bacterium
CTCGAGCGTCCCGGCGCTCTGCAGCGCGTCGAGCAGCACGCGCGTCTTGGCGGCGGTGCCCGAGCCGAGCTCGACGAGCTCGACCGCGCCGGTCAGCTCCGCCAGCTCGTCGGCCTGCTCCTCGAGGATCGCGCGCTCAGCGCGCGTCGGGTAGTACTCGGGCAGGTCGCAGATCCGGTCGAACAGCTCGGCGCCGCGGGCGTCATAGAAGTGCTTCGGCGGCAGCTCCTTGAAGGGGCGCGTGAGACCGTCGAGCACGTCGTCGGCGAGCGACCGTTCGTGCGTTCCGTCGAGGTGCGAGTCGATGCGGATCGCCTCCCGCATGAGCTGCTGCTGTGACATGCACGGCTCCATCAGGCCTCCTTTGCAAGGCGTACACCGGCGAAGATCTGGCGCCGCTGCGGCAGATCCCAGTTGCGAAAGGTCGTGCTCGCCACGCGCGGGTGCGTCGCCCAGGAGCTACCCCGCAGCACGCGGTAGTGGGTCCCGAAGAACACCTGCGAGTACTCGCGGTAAGGGTGGGCGACGAAGCCCGGATAGCCATGGAAGCACGACGCGGTCCACTCCCACACCCGACCGATGCCCGCGAGGTGATCTTCGGTCCGCTGGGTCCAGGTCACCGCCTTCTCCCACTCCACCTCGGTGGGCAGGCGCGCGCTGTGCGCGCGCGCGAAGGCGTCGGCCTCGAACCAGGAGACGTGACACACGGGCGCCTCCGGGTGGCCTGTGCTCACCGACGGATGATGGGTGATGTCGTGCTCCTCCTTCCATGCCCAGCCCTCGCGCGACCACCACTCGCGCCGCTCATAGCCGCCTCCCTCGCTGAAGCGCATCCAGCTGCGGTTGCTCACGGGGCGCCGTGCGATTGCGAACGCGGGCACCTCGACGCTGTGGCGCGGGCGCTCGTTGTCGTAGGAGAAGCCCGCCGCTGTGGCGCCCATGGCGAACGCCCCATCGGAGATCTGCAGCCACCCCTCTCCTGGCTCATGCGCTCCCAGCGGTGCGCTCATCCGCTCCTGCTCCTCCGCTGGCAGCAGACCGGCGATCGCCATCGTCTGGCGCATCGTCTCGGAGTGCTGGAGCTCGTGGCGCAGCACCATCTCGCACAGCACGCCGTCACCGACTCCGCGCTCGGCGATCACCTCGGCGCTGCGAGCGCTGACGGCCGCCATGTACGCCCTGGCGTCGGCCGGACCGAGCGCCTCGATCTCCCCGCGCACGGCGCGCGGCGTCTCGAACGCGTCGTACAGGGTGGCCAGATCCGGGCGCAGCAGCTCCAGCCCGCCGTAGCGATGCGCGAGCCACAGATCCTCGTATGCGGCGATGTGGCCGAGGTCCCACACGAGCGGGCTCATGATCGGCGAGTGCACGCGCTCGAGCTGCTCGTGCTCGAGCCCGGCCACCAGCGTCAGCGTTCGCTCGCGCGCCGCGTCCATCGCCGCCAGCAGGTGCGCGGCATCGGGGGAGAAGGGGGTGGTCTTTACCGCGCGGGTTGCCATGGCTAGCCGTGGTGCGTCGCTCTGGAACGACCGTGCTGGGTCACTCTAGAACGAAAGTCCCCCGAGCCGCGAAAGCGTTACAAGCCCGTGTCGTTCCAGCGCGCGATGACCGCGGTTTGGCGCTCGTGGCCCAGCACGCAGATGGCCGCCGTGGAGAGTCCCAGGCGGCCCCCGCTGTCCGGGCCGAGCGCGATCCAGCGAGCGCCGAGCACACGCAGCATGTGCCCGTGCGAGAAGACCGCCACGTGCCCGTCGGCGGCGATCTCCTCGATCACGCGGTCGGCGCGCGCGCCGATGTCCGCGGGGCTCTCGCCGCCGGGGCAGCCGTCGCGCCACAGAAGCCAATCCGGCCGCTGTGCACGGATCTCCAGACTTGTCAGCCCCTCGTAGTCGCCGTAGTCCCACTCGAGCAGGTCCGGGCGCACCTGCGCGACGGCGCCCAGGCCGCACAGCTCGCACGTTTCGCGCGCGCGCACCGACGGGCTGACGAGCACGAGGTCGAACTGCCACGCGCTCAGCCGCTCGCGCAGCGCCGTGGCGACGGCGCGGCCGTGCTCGGTGAGCGGGATGTCCGTGCGCCCGGTGTGCCGGCCGTTCAGGCTCCACTCGGTCTCGGCGTGGCGCACGAGCACCGCCTCGCCCGCGCCGGAGCCGCTCACGGCCGGGGTCCCGGCGACGCTGCCGTGCGCGCTCATCGCAACGGTCCCGCGGGCGCGGCGGCGTCGTCCGCGATCACCGTCAGGCGCTCACGCCTGAGCAGGCTCGCGGGCACGTGGCGGCTGGGCTGCGCGAGCATCGCCGCGACCGCGTCGGCCTTGCTCGCGCCCGTTGCCAGCAGCACGCACTCGCGCGCCGCGCGCAGCACCGCGAGGCTCAGCGTGATCCGCTCAGGGGGAGGCTTCGGCGAGTCGGCCACCCCGAGACAGACCGCGTCATCGCCCGCGTCGAGGGTCGCCGCTCCGGGAAACAGGGACGCGACGTGACCATCCGGGCCGATCCCCAGCACGATCAGATCCAGCACCGGCGGGGTGGAGGGGCTCGCGCTCGCCAGGTGCCGCGTGAGCTCCTCGGCGTAGCGGCGCGCGCCCTCCTGCGGGCCCGCCTCGCCCTCCATGCGGTGCACCCGCTCGGGTGCGATGCCGGCGCCCGCGAGCAGCGTGTCGGTGACCAGCCGGTAGTTGCTTTCCCGGTCCTCCGGCGCGACGCAGCGCTCGTCCGCGAACCACACCTGCACGCCGCCGAGGTCCTCGGGTTTCGCGCCCAGCAGCTCGTACGTACGCCCCGGCGTGGTCCCGCCGCTGAGCGCCATGTGCGCCACGCCCCGCTGCTCGCGCGCGTGGCGCAGCTGGCGCGCCACATGCGCGGCGGCCAGCTGTGCGACCGTCTCGGCGTCCCGGCAGGCGGTCAGGCGCGTCACTGAAGCATCGTCGGGTCGCTCACGGACGCCAGCGAGCCGCTCACGGGAGCATCGCCCGCGCGGCCTGCAGCGCGGGCGCGTAGGTGGGATCGCGTAGCAGCGCCTGACGGATGCCCTCGCCGAGCACGCCCGTCTCGCCGCGGGAGGCTCCGGGGATCGTCCATTCCTGCTCCTCGCCGTGCGGCCGATCGTCCGAGATCGGCCAGCGCCGCTGGGCGTGCAGCCCGCCGGAGCCTCTGCTCAGGCTCAGGTGCAGGCCCGAGGCGGTCTCCAGCGCCAGCCCCGCGAGCCCGGGCACCTGCAGCTCGGGGGCCGCTTCCAGGCGCACGGCGACGTGCTGGCCGCCGGCGTGGGTGTGGCCGACGAGCGCGTCGCCGTCGGCCACCAGCGCTTCGGCCTGCCAATCCAGGCGCGAGGCCAGCCACCCGACCAGCAGCAGCGCGGCGGCGGTCGAGGCCGGATGGTGGCGCACGGTGACGCCGGTGATCGCGCACAGCTCGCGGCGCAACCACACCGGGTCGAAGGTCGCCGCGACGCGCTCGCGCCAGGGGGTCGATCGCAGCCACGCGAGATCCACGACATAGGCGCGAGCGGTCAATTCACATGCGCGATCGAGCGCCTCCCGCGTGATCGGCTCGTCGACCGAGTCCAGGAGCACTGCCTGCGAGAGCGCCAGCAGCTCGGTCACGATCTCGTGATGGCCGTGGGGGGACCACAGCAGGGTCGGCAGGTCGGTGACCACCAGGGGGTCCGCGATCGTGAGCAGGTCGTCGAGGTGGCAGTCGCCGAGTTCAACGACGACGGTCTCGTGCAGCAGCGCCAGCTCCCCCGGCGCGGACGCGCCTTCGGCGGTGATCATCACGCGCGCGTCCAGCCGCTCGCGGCGCGGCTCGTAGGCGAGCACGACCAGCCGCGAAGCGTGGTAGCGCCCGACGCCGCGCAGGCGGTTTGCGATTTCGCCGGTCCACTCGCGATCCACGAACGCGATCATGTTGAGCACGCGCGCTGGCAGGAACTCGTCGTTCTGGGCATGGACCTCGTTCAACAGCCTTCGCAGCGCCGCTTCGATCGCGTCGGGGGTGGTGCCCTGCTCGCTCCAGACGGCGTCGCTGCGGGTGCTCTGAGCCGCGCCGCCGGCCATCAGATCGCGCGCCAGCGATCGTCCTCGCGCAGCAGGTTCTCGGCCTCCTTCGGCCCCTGCGAGCCCGCTTCATAGCTCGCGACCGGCGGCCCTGGCTTCTGCGCCCAAGATTTGACGATCGGATCGCAGATCCGCCACTGCGCCTCGACCTCGTCGTTGCGCGTGAACAGCGTCGCGTCGCCGCGCATCGCGTCGGTGATCAACCGCTCGTAGGCCTCCGGCGACTGCGACAGGAAGGCCGTGCCGTACAGGAACTCCATGTTCACCGGGCGGATGATCATGCGCGTGCCGGGGATCTTTGCGCCCAGCCGCAGCGAGACGCCCTCGTTGGGCTGGAGCGTGAGGACGAGCTGGTTGGGCTGCACGCCCAGGGAGCCGTCCTGGCTGAACGCCAGGTGGGGGACGGGCTTGAGTGTGATCGCGATCTCGGTGATCTTGCGCGCCAGGCGCTTGCCCGTGCGCAGGTAGAAGGGCACGCCCGCCCAGCGCCAGTTGTCGACCTCCAGCCGCAGCGCCGCGTAGGTCTCGGTCCTCGAGCCCTCCGGCACGCCCTCCTCCTGCAGGTAGCCGGGCACGTCATCGCCGCCGGCGTGCCCCGCGGTGTACTGCGCGCGCAGTGACATCTGCGGGATCTCCGCCGCCGTCGGTTGGGGGATCGCCTGCAGCACCTTGACCTTCTCGTTGCGGACCTCTTCGGCGGTGAAGCTCACCGGCGGCTCCATCGCGACGTGGCACAGAAGCTGCAGCATGTGGTTCTGGATCAGGTCTCGAAGCGCGCCGGACTGGTCGTAGTAGTCGGCGCGCGAGCCGATGCCGAGATCCTCGGCGGCGGTGATCTGCACGCTTTCGATGTAGTTGCGGTTCCACAGCGGCTCGAACATGCCGTTGGCGAACCGGAACGCCATCATGTTCTGCACCGTCTCCTTGCCGAGGTAGTGGTCGATGCGGAAGACCTGGTGCTCCTCGAAGATGGCGAGCACGTGGCGGTTGAGCTCGCGAGCCTCCTCCAGCGTCGTGCCGAACGGCTTCTCGATGATCACGCGAACCTCGCCGTGCTCGTGATGGGCGAGCTTGGAGCTCCCCAGCTGCTCCACGATCACCGGGAAGAAGCTGGGCGCTGTGGACAGGTAGAAGGCGCGGTTCAACGGCTCGCCGTCGGCCCTCTCGAATCCGTCGAGCACGTCTTTGAGCTCGGTGTAGACGGAGTCCTCGTCGAACGTGCCGGGCACGTACTTGATGTTGTCCAGCAGGCTCTTCAGGACGGCCTCGTCCGGGGTGCGCCGCGAGAAGCGACGGATCGCCTGCTCGCACTCGGTGCGGTAGTCCTCGTTCTCTTTTTCTTTACGCGATACGCCGACCAGGTGGAAGCGCTCGGGCAGCGCGCCCTCGTGGGCGAGGTTGTACAGCGCGGGCAGCAGTTTGCGCCGGGCCAGGTCTCCGGTGGCACCGAAGATGACGAGCGTCGTGGGCGCGACCGGCAGGCGCTCGAGACCGGCTGTGAGCGGGTTGTCCGGCTCGGGCTGGCCAGTCGGACGACCAGCGGCGACTGCCACCGTCAGCCCCGTCCGCGCCGAGCGTTGGCTTTGGTGGCGCCACCCCCGGCCTTACCGGCGGGTTTCCGGGCGGCCTTGGGGGGCGGGGCCTTGGCCGCGGCCGGCGGGGCGCTCTTGACCGCGTGGCCGCCGAACTGGTTGCGCAGCGCCGCCAGCACGCGGTCGGCGAAGTCGCCGTTGCCGCGCGAGCGAAAGCGCTCGTACAGCGACGCGGTGATCACCGGGGTGGGCACGTCGAGCGCCGTCGCGTCCTCGATCGTCCAGCGGCCCTCGCCCGAATCCTCGGTGTAGCCCTCGATCGCGCCCAGGTCGTTGCCGTCGGACTCGAACGCGCGCGCGGCCAGTTCGCACAGCCACGACCGCACCACGGAGCCCTGTCCCCACAGGTGCGCGATCTTGGCGTTGTCGAGCTCGTACTCGCACTTGTCGAACACGTCGAAGCCCTCCGCGTAGGCCTGCATCAGGCCGTACTCGACGCCGTTGTGGACCATCTTCACGTAGTGGCCTGCGCCGGAGGAGCCGAAGCGCAGCCAACCGCGTGGCCCGATCGCGGCGACGCTCTGCTCGTTGGTCTCCGGCGCCAGCACGTCGAGGATCGGCGCCAGGCGCTTGACCGCTTTCGGAGGCCCGCCCACCATCATGCAGTAGCCGACTTCCAGCCCCCACACGCCGCCGCTCGTGCCGACGTCGACATAGTCGATGCCGCTGCGCTTCAGCTCCGCGGCGCGGCGCTTGTCGTCGGTCCACTTCGAGTTGCCGCCGTCGACGATCATGTCGCCGCGGTCGAGCAGCTTCGCGAGCCTGTCCACCGTCTCCTGGGTGGGCTTGCCGGCGGGGACCATGATCCAGACGATCCGCGGCGCCTGCAGCTGCTTGACCAGATCGCTCAGCGTGTTGGCTCCCGCGGCCCCGTTCTTGATCGCCTGCTTGACCGCCTTCTCGTCGAAGTCGAACGCCACGACCTCGTGCTCGGAGTCGCGGCGGATGCGATGCACCATGTTCCCGCCCATCTTGCCCAGCCCGACGAAACCGATCTGCGTCATCTGTTAGTCACCTCGATCCGGCGTCCGGCCGGCTCTCTTGATTGGCATGTTCGCCGTCCGGGCGCCCTTCACCGGGCCTGTCGGCCCTCTTGATCGCCGCGGTGAGAGCGCGCAGCGCGCTCACGGGGTCCTCGCCTGCGAGGCGCACACGCTCGGCTGGGAGCCCGAGCTCGCGCAGCGTGTTCAGGTCGCCGATCGCCTGCGCGTTCTTGAGCGTGGTGAACGTGTACTGCGCGCCCGGGATCTCCACGTCGGTGGGCCCGTCGTGGATCAGTTGCAGGAAGCGCCCGGTCTTGGGGCCGCCCTTGTGGAACTGGCCGGTCGAGTGCAGGAAGCGCGGACCGTACCCGAACGTGGTCGTCGCCCTGGTGGTCTCGCGGATCGCCGCGCGCAGCTCGCCTGCGGCCTCGTCGAACTCGGGCGAGGGCTCGCTGTAGGCCATGATCGCGACGTACTGCGGCGGCTCGCAGTCGAGCAGCAGCGAGCGCAGCGCGGCGTCGTCGGCGTCGGGCACCGACGGCAGCTCGTGCTTGGCTTCGTAGTCGGCGAGCACACGCTTGGTCGCGTCCTTGGCCTGCTGCACGTTGGGCTGGTCGAACGGGTTGATCTCGAGGCCCCAGCCGGCGGCTGCGACGGCCAGCTCCCACAGCAGGAACACGCGGCCGAGGTCGCGCGGGCCGTGGGTTGGCATCGTGATCAGCGGATGTCCGGCGTCGGCGAGCGCCTGCACGCGGGCGTCCAGGTCGGCGTCCGGCGCGCGAAGGTCCGGCAGGTAGGCGAACACACGGTCATCGCCGTACACGTCCGGCTCCCCCAGCGGCTCGTCGGCCACGGGCAGGATGCCGGTGGCGTGCTTGCCCGTCGACTCGGCAACCAGCTGCTCGAGCCACAGCCCGAGGCCGGGCAGCGTCTCGGAGATCACGAACGTGAGCTTGTCGCGCCCGGCGCGTGCGAGTCCGCTGAGCGCGGCTCCCAGCCACACGCCCGAGTCCTGCGTCACGTTGCCGGCGTCATCGCTGAGCGGGGTCTGCCAGGCGCCCGCGGCACCCTCGAGCAGCGAGCGCACGCCGATCCCCATCAGCGCGGCCGGAACGACGCCGAAGGCGGACAGCGCGCTGTAGCGACCGCCGATGTCCGGGTCGCCGGCGAACGTCCGCAGGAACCCATGCTCGTGCGCGAGCGCCTCCAGGCCCGAGCCGGGGTCGGTGATCGCGATGAAGTCGTTGCTGTTCTCGAAAAGCGAGAAGAAGTGCGCGAACAGCGACAGCGGCTCGATCGTGCCGCCGGACTTCGAGGAGACGATGAACAGGGTGTGCCGCTGGCCGACCGCCTCGCGGTCCAAGGCGGCCTCGATCGTGCGGATCCGCGCCGCGTCGGTCGAGTCCAGCACGTGCAGCCGCGGGGAGGGTGGGGACTTAATCCCCTGCCCCTCGAACGAGCGGCGCAGCACCTCTGGCGCGAGCGATGAGCCACCCATTCCCAGCAGCACGATGTCCTCCAATCCCTCGTCGTGCAGCTCGGCCGCAAACAGCTCCAGCGCGCCCAGATCCGCGAGCGTGCGCTCGGCGATCGTCAGCCAGCCGAGGCGGTTGGCGACCTCCGGCGTTCCCGCCGGCGCCCACAGCGTCGCGTCGCCCTCGCGCAGCCGCTCCGCGACCCGAGCCTGCGCGGCGGCCGTCAGCCTGTCGTCGACCGCGGCTCGAAGCGTTGCGGGGATACGCGCCTGGACGGTCGGAGTAGGGTCGTTCACGCCACGATCGTAGTGACCGCGGCCCTGGTATAGGTTTCCGACGCGACGGTGAGCTCAAACCCTTCACATCAACTGCCCGACCGCAACCTCGCGCTGGAGCTCGTGCGCGTCACCGAGGCCGCCGCGCTGGCCGCGGCGCCGATGGTGGGCAGGGGCGACAAGGAGGCCGCCGACCAGGCCGCGGTCGACGGCATGCGCTACATGCTCCAGTCGATTCAGATGGATGGCGTGGTGGTGATCGGCGAGGGCGAGAAGGACGAGGCGCCGATGCTCTACAACGGCGAGCAGATCGGCGACGGCTCGCCGCCGCAGGTGGACATCGCGGTGGACCCGCTCGAGGGCACCACGCTGGCGGCGCACGGCATGCCCAGCGCGCTCGCCGTGATCGCGCTTTCGGCCCGCGGCACGATGTTCGATCCCGGGCCGTGCGTGTACATGGAGAAGATCGCCGGCGCCCCCGACATCGCCGACCTGCTCGACCTCGACCGCCCGCTCGGGGAGACCGTCGCGCTGGTGGCCGAGCGCAGGGGCTGCCCCGTCGGCGACGTGATGGTCGTCGTGCTCGACCGCCCGCGCCACGAGCAGGGCATCGCCGCCATCCGCGGCGCCGGCGCCCGCGTGCGCCTGATCGCCCACGGCGACGTCTCGGCGACGCTGCTGGCCGTCACCGAGCGCTCGCCCGTCGACCTGCTGTGGGGGATCGGCGGCACGCCCGAGGGCGTGATCTCGGCCGCGGCCGTCAAGTGCCTCGGCGGTCAGCTGCTCGGGCGTCTGTGGCCACGTGACGAGGCCGAGCGCGCAGCTGCGATCGGCGCCGGCTACGACTTGGAGCAGGTGCTCGACCGCGATGACCTGGTCGCGGGCGAAGACGTGTTCTTCTCTGCCACCGGCATCACCGACGGGGACGTGCTGCAGGGCGTGCGCTATCCGAGCGCGGGCGGCGCCACGACCGAATCGCTCGTCACGCGCGCGCGCACCGGGACCATCAGGCGCATCACGGCCACGCACGACCGCGCCAAGCTGCGCGCGGTGGCCGGCGAGCGCTATTGAGCGTCGAGTAGGCCCCGATCAGAGCGGTGTCAGGTCGAGGTCATTCGCGGCCTGCCCACGCAGCACAGCCACGAGATGATCAACGTCTGCAAACGCTGCGTCGCGCAGCGTGGTGCTGATCCGCTCGTTCGTGTCGACATCGCCTGCCTTGCGGAATTTGGCCCGCCGGCCTCCCGCTCCGTGGTGGTAGATGACGTCGCCGTAGATGCCGCCCATGACGAAGTGATAGTTCAGCTTGTTGCTGCGCTCCAGTGGGGCGATCGGGCGGCCCAGCCGGATGAATTCGTAGGTGATCTTCTGTCCGACGTCCTGGTTGTGACCGACGTCCTGCTTGTATTGATCGCCGATGTACTCGATGTCCCGACCGAAGGACACGCCCAGAGCGTGCAGATCCTCCCTCGCGACACACAGGCCGCTGACGTGCAGGAACGGATCGACGTCCGGCGCCATCTCGTCCCTGTATACGCCTGCCGCCGCGGCGCCTCGCTCGCACTCGGACACGAGCACGTCCAACCAATCGTCGCGGACGGGGAACGAGTCATTGTCCAGGGTGACTATGTAATCGAAGTCGGACGGCACCTTCTCGGCGAGATAGTCGAGAGCGCTTGGATGACGTCGTTCCAGCAGGCGGCCAGCATATGGACCCGGGATGCGGTTGGCGATGCGCCCGAGCACGGCAACCCAGTTGCGCGGCCGTACTCGCACGCGCTCGAATGCGCGCATGAGCTTTCTGTGTGACTTGAGGTGTGAATTATCGAAGACAAACACCTCATAGTCCCACCCCTTGGAGTGACGCGCGATCTGGCGCAAGCACAAATCGATCCACGGGTATTCCAAGGCCTCAGCGGCCCTCTGCTGACCACGAGGGCCTCGCCTGGCGAACCCGTTGACAACAAGGATCGCCACACGCGGGCGCTTGGTGACTCCGCTTGTGCTCACAGCACCACGTTCTTGAGGACCAGAGAGGCCATTCTTGAGGTCGATAGAGGCCACTGTGGCCGTCGGAGGATAGCAGATGTCAACCGTTCGACCGCGGCGTTCGGCGCATGCTCCGCGCACATGGACAGTCGTGCGCCACCGAGGCGCTATATAGTCACGCCGCATGCGTCTCCGAGGTCTACGCTCCGCCGCTGGCAGTCGACTTCCACTGTTTGGTCGCTGGCCGATCTCTGCCCGCCTCGTGCGACCCTCACTTATAACACCCGTCACCGCGGTTCCCTCGGAGCGTCTGCTTGATACGGCGGTGCAGGCGATCGGCTCGGCGAGGTCAGTGAGCCTCGATCCGCTCACAGCCCGCCGTAGGAATCCCGATCGAGCGGGCACGGGCTCAGCCGGGAACGGCGACCGTCCAGCGGTGGCTCGCGGGCCTGTTCGAACGCCCGCCCTTCGAGGCGAACGGCCTCATTCCCTGCCGAGGCACGTGGACATATGGCCCGGCGAGCACTACAAACTGCTGACTGCGCTGATCGCGTTGCTTCGTCCAAAGACGGTCATCGAGATCGGAACCGCGACGGGAATGTCTGCACTTGCCATGAAGATGGCGCTGCCCGACGACGGGAAGATCGTCACGTTCGACGTGCTGCCCTGGCAGGAGTATCCTCGCGCGGTCCTGCAGGAGGATGACTTCGTTGACGGCCGGCTCGAGCAACGCTCGGATGACCTGTCCGTGGCGGCTGGTTGGCAGAAGAACGCAGACCTTCTCCGCAGCGCCGAGTTCATCCTGGTCGATGCGCGACACGACGGCGTGCAAGAGCGCAATTTCCTACGCGGCTTCGATCAGATCGGGCTTGAGAGTGGCCCGATCGTGATGTTCGACGATATCCGCCTCTGGCGCATGCTGGCCTTCTGGCAAGAGATCGAGCGCCCCAAGCTGGACCTCACGTCGTTTGGGCATTGGAGCGGCACCGGTCTGGTCGACTACGCGTGATCCTCGGCGTCCACGGCGCGTGCGTGCCCGCACGGCTTGAGCAGGCGGGCGACGACTGCTAGCTTTGAGCTGATGCCTCGGCGGCTGCTTGCTTCACCGAACTGCGCTCGCAGCGGCCGGCGAGCGCGGATGACGGCGCTGATCGCGCCGAGCGTGAGGACGCGCCGGCCCGGCGCGCTCGCGCCAGCGGCCGCGTCAGCGCAGCCGGCGAGTGCATAGGTGCTCCGGTGAAAGGTCCTACACTCCTGCGAAAAGTGCTCCCGTACACGATCGCGGTGGCCGTGTGCGCTCCGATCGCCGGCTGTGCAGGCACCTCGAGCGCTGGCTCAAAAAGCGCGGAATCGAGCGCAGCGCAGGCCGAACGCAGCGAAGAAGAGGCGGAGAAGAAGCAGGAAACCGCGGAACTCACCAAAGACAGTGAAATACTTGCAGGGATAGAAGACAAAAAACGGGAAGAAGTCTCAAAGGAAAACGCCAAACGGATAGAAGCGATCGCGGCGGCCAAGGCGAAGAAGAAGGAACAGGCTGCGGCAAAGAACGCAAAGCAGAAAGAAGAAGCCGCTGAAAAGAACGCCAAGCAGAAGGAAGAAGCTGCAAAGGCGAGGATCAAGAAGCGAGAAAAAACGTTCGCCACGACCGGAGCGAACCAGGAAGCACCCAACAAGAGCGAAGCAGTCGAAACGCCCAAGCAGAGCGAAGAACTGGGAAAGAAGCCTTGAGCAACGATGAAGGACAAAGCGCCGACCAAGGCGCAGGCCTGGGAATGGATCGTCATGCGCAGAGCGCAGCTCCTCGCGGCAGGGGCAGCGCGACGCTCCGGATGGTGCTCGCGTGCCTGCTCATCGTGGCGCTCGCCGGTCTGATCGCCGGCTGCGGGGGCAGCTCGACAGGTGAATCCAAGCAGGGAGCGGAACCGAGCGCAGAACAATCCGCGGGCGGCGAAGAATCCACGGGCGGCGAAGAATCCGGGGCGGCCGAAGTGAAGAAGAAAGTGGCCGAACTCAAGAAGGCCGCCGAAGCCGAGGCGAAGAAGCGTCGGGAAGCGCTCAGCAAGGAAGAAGCCGAAGCCGCTGCACACCCGGCGACGACGGAAAAGAAGAAGGGCTCCGGAAAGGGCAAGAGCTCCGGAAAAGGAAAGAGGAGCTCGGGAGAAAAGAAGAGCGCGGGGACGAAGAAGTCAAAGAAGAACGGTTCGACGCCGGCAAGCAGCGCCGCAGAAGAAGCAGCCCGCAAGCAGTTCGAAAAGGAAGAAGCCGCCGAAGTGAAGGCGTTCAAGAAACTTGAACAGAGGGAAGGGAAGTAACGGCCCGGCCCGGCTGGGCGCGATCGATCTCAGGGGTCGAACCGGCCGACCTTTGACTCGGCTAGGTCCAGACGCGCAAGCGAGCGCAGGAACGCGTGAGTCACGATCACGTGGATGCGCGATTGGGTTGCGTTGTAGACGCGGCGACTGAGTCTCGAGGCGATCGACGGATAGAAGTTCGCCACCTCGACCTCCACGTGTAGGCGGGCGTGGTCAGGGTCCTCGCCCGCGCGCCTGCGGACTTCGATCTGTAGATAGCCACGGCCATTGCGTCCCCGTCGTGACACCAGCAGGCCGCGCGCGATGCGCCAGCGCACGAGACCACGCTCGCGGTTCATCTCGTATTCGGGCGCCAGGAAGGTCAGCAGCTTGAGCGGCCGCGCGAGCAGCACCACCGAGCGCTCGTGCTCGCTGTAGCGGACACGGATCAGCCCGAGCGTCACGCGGGTGAGAAAGCGCCAGTACGTCCGCGCCAGTCGCTCCAGATGCGCCGGCGTCCAGATCTCCGCGAGAGCCGACTCCTCGATCACCAGATCGGCCTTCTGCACCGAGCGCACGGCGCCGGTGTTCGAGTCGAGCGAGGTCGAGTCGCCGAGATCGGCGATCACCGCGCGCTCGCGGCGGGCTCTGGTCGGCTTCATCGTGCGCACGTGCCCCTGCAGGCTATCCCTGGGTGGGAGAAACGTCTCCACCCCGACCATGACGTCCCCGGCTGCTGCTATCCAACACATATGGTCGACCGCTCTCGCACCCAATCGCCGCCCCGCGCGCGAGCCGTCGCCGATCTGGTCAGCGAGGCGGTGATCGCGCGCGTGGACGAGCTCGCACGGCGGTGGGCGATCGCCCTGATCCTCGTCCGCCCGCTCGACGGGATCGGCGAGGTCCCGCTCGAGGATCTTGCGCGCGAGGCGCCCTCGTTGTGCGCGCAGGTGCTCCGCGCGATGCAGTCGGACGTCGAGCTCGAGCGCCTGACCGGGCGGGGGGAGCCGACCGGTCGTGAGCGCTCCGCGCCGGCGCGGCGGCTGGCCACGGTCTGCGGCGCTCGCGGCCCGGCCGCGCTGGTCGAAGCGGTGGAGGCGCTGCGTGGCGTGCTGTGGGAGGCGCTGCTCGATCATCTGAAAGAGCCCTCGGCGCGGCTTGTGGGAGACGTGGGCGACCGGCTCGCATACGTGTGCGCGGCCATGCTCGCGGTCGCCATCGAGACGATCGCGCCAACCACTGCCGCTCGCGTGCACGGCGGAGCCGCCGAGAGCGACGCACATGCGCCGGCCGTACACGAGCACATCCGCGTCTCATCGCCCACCGGCGATGCGGTGATCGTCGACGAGCGTGCACCTGTCGGCGAGCGCGCACCGGTCGGCGAGCGGACATTGGTCGACGAGCGCGCACCGGTCGGCGAGCGGACACTGGTCGATGAGCGCGCGCCTGTCGGCGAGGCCTCGCCGTCTTCGCCCTCGTCGCGCGCGGGAGAGCAGCCGTCGCCGTGGGATGAGCCGCCATCGATGCCGCTTGGCGCGCCGGCGGCCGAGATCGAGATCCGCGACGAACGGCGCGAGGAAGGGCCGGCGGCATGGATCAGGTCGATCGGCGCCCAGCTTGAGCAGTTCGAGCGCGACAGCGTGCCGTTTGCGGTGCTGCTGGTCGAGCTTGTGGACATCGAGCGTGTGCGCAGGCGGGAGCCTCCCGAGGAGCTATCGCGGCTGGCGGGCGGCCTCGAACGGGCGCTGGCGGCCGCGCTGGGCTCGTGGTCGGGCTCGCTCACCCGTGAGCGCCCGGGCAGGTGCTGGCTGCTGGCGCCAGACACCGATCGAGCAGGCACGGAGCGGCTTGCGCAGCAGTTGATGCGCGAGCTTTCCGCAGGCGTCAGCGACCGCGGGGTGCCGCTCGCGGTGGCGATCGGCACGGCGACGTGCCCCGAGGACGGACGCCAGGCGGCCGCGCTGGCCGCGCACGCCGACGTCGGGCTCTACGCCGCCCGCTCGGCCGTCCATGCATCGGTCGCTCGACCGGCCGCCCCTGTGGACGAGTCGGCGTAGCTCAGGGTTCGGCGGCGAGCGCACCGCCGGCCACGCTGGCGCTCGAGGAGCCGGGCGGCAGCCCGAGCGTGGACGTGTTGGCGGTCTTACCGACGATGTGGGTCCCGATGCGGACCGTCTCGGTGACGCCGAGCGCTTCCGCGGCACCGGCCGTCAGGTCCCAGTCGGCGCCGTGGCTGTACGGGCCCCGGTCGAGCACCGGCACGGTCAGGCTGTGGCCCTTGTAGGTGACCTTCACGAGCGTGCCGCACGGGAGCGTCCGGTTGGCGACTCCAACGACCCCCGGGGTCAGCGTCTGGCCGCAGGCGGTCTGCTTGCCATAGAAGCCAGGGCCGAACCACGTGGCGATCCCGGTCGTGTGGATGCTCGTCGGGGGCGCCGTGCCGGGAGCCGCGGCCGGCGCGGTCGAGTCGCCGGAGGTGCCGCCGGTGCTGGCTAGCGCGCTCGCCGCCGAGCCCGCCACGCAGAGGGTCCCCGCGAACAGCACGAGCAGCATCGTGTATGTCTTGAGCGCGATTCGCATCATCTTCGACGCCTACGGGGTGAGCTGACGGGCTCGCGCGGTACCTGGGCGCCGCGCTACGGCCCTGCTGGGCCGATTCGCCCCAGCGGATCGACTCGATCCGCATTGGGTCCCCCGTCCGCCCCGACCTGAGTCGCGGCGGCTCGGCGTTGCGGGCAGTATACAGCGGGGACTCAGGAGAGCGGCAGACGCGACAGGACGTCCTTGAGCAGACGCTCACCCGTCGACAGACCGGCCTTGGCCAGCTCGCCGACGATCTCGGCGGCCGATGCCACCAGCTCGGCGCCCCCCGGTGGATGCACCGACCCGCTGGCGCGCTCGCCCTCGCACTCGAACCCCTGCCTGGGCACCGGTTCAGCGGTCACGGCGGGCTTCGCGTTGCGCTTGGCGGGTTGCTTGGGGGTGGCCTTGGCGGTCCTGCGGGATCGGGCTGGCCCACGGCCGTTGGAGTGGGCGGGCGCCGCCGTCGCGGCTTCAGCCGCGGCCGTCGCCTCACGCGCCGCCGCGCGCCGCGGGCTCGAGCGCTGCGGCCGGGTGCGAGGCAGCCTGGACAGGACCCCCTGACCCTCGCTGGAGACGAGCCTCGGACGGTCGGGCGCGGCGCTCGGTGGCCGCTCGTTGTCTCCTGAGGCGCTCATCGCACACATCATTGCTTAATGCGGCGCGCGAGCAAATCTGCAAGCACTCGAAAAGATCGCCGCGACGCGTTAGCATGGGTCCTTGGAGAACCGACTGGATCTGTAACGTCGGCAGGGCTACGACCGTATGTCCGACGGGCGCAGCTGTTCTCAGCCATAAGCTTGCACGAGGCCGTCTCGCCCTCGGTTGTCGATCGCGGAAGAAATGGAAACACGAATGTCAGTAGTCGAGCTGCAGGAGCTGGATGAGGTCAAGGGCCTGGTTGCCAAGGGGCAGCAGGTGGGAGTCCTCTCCTACGCGGAGATAACCAAGGCGGTGTCCGAGCTGGACTTGGACGAGTCAGACGTCGAAGAGCTGCACGGGTTCTTCGAGCGATCGGAGATCGAGCTCGTCGAGGAGATCGACCCCGCGATCGCTGCCGCCTCGCTCGTCGAGCGCGCACCGGACAAGCGCGGCAGGCGCAAAGCCAAAACCGCGCTCGACCTGAAGCCGGACATGACCACCGACTCGCTGCAGCTGTTCCTCAAGGACATCGGCAAGGTTCGGCTGCTGACCGCCCAGGAGGAGGTCGATCTGGCCAAGCGCATCGAGCGCGGCGACCTCGACGCCAAGCAGAAGATGGTCGAGTCCAACCTGCGCTTGGTCGTGTCGATCGCCAAGAACTACCGCAACCAGGGGCTGCCGTTCCTCGACCTGATCCAGGAGGGCACGCTCGGCCTGGTGCGGGCAGCTGAGAAGTTCGACTACCGCAAGGGCTTCAAGTTCTCCACGTACGCGACCTGGTGGATTCGCCAGGCGATCGCGCGAGCGCTGGCGGACAAGGCGCGGACCATCCGCATCCCGGTGCACGTGGTCGAGAAGCTCAACAAGATCGGGCGCGCCGAGCGCAAGCTGGTGACCGAGCTCGGCCGCGAGCCGACCGCGCAGGAGATCGCCGACGTCACCGGCATCGATCCGGAGGAGGTCGACTCGATCAAGCGCTCCGCGCAGGCACCCGTCTCGCTGGAGAAGCCCGTCGGCGACGAGGAGGAGTCGGAGTTCGGCCAGTTCATCGCCGACGAGCGTGCCGAGTCCCCGTACGAGCGCGCAGCGGAGATCCTCACCAAGGAGGCGCTGCGCGAGGCGCTTGAGAACCTCTCCTACCGCGAACGGCGCGTGCTGGAGCTGCGCTACGGGCTCGGCGGCGAGCACCCGCGCACGCTGGACGAGGTCGGACGCACGTTCAACGTCACCCGCGAGCGCATTCGCCAGATCGAGAACCAGTCGCTGAAGAAGCTGCAGTCGCTGGCTGAGGCGCAGAAGCTCCGCGACGTGGCCTGACGGGCGCCTCGGCTCGCCTGACGGCGTCCTCGATCGCTGGCGTGCTAGCGCACGCCACGCTCACTGCGTCCTTGTCATCCAATCCGATCCACCCGTCAGGAGGGGAATGGTCCACCGCGTCCGTCGGCATTCAAGCCGCGCGCGGAGGCTGCCGATCAGGTGGGCATGTTCGACGTCAAGGCTGCCCTGCGGGAGCTCGTTGCGAAGGGCGGCTCCGATCTGCACCTGAAGGTCGGCTCGGCGCCGCTCTACCGCGTCAACGGCGAGCTGGGGCTCGACGAGAGCGTGCAGCCGCTGAGCGCCGAGGACACCGAGGGCGCGCTCAGGACGCTGCTCAGCGACGAGGTCAAGCTGGCCGAGTTCGCACAGGAGCACGAGGTCGACTTCTCCTTTGAAATCGAGGACGTGGCGCGCTACAGGATCAACGCGTTTCAGCAGCGCGGAGTGATCTCGATGGCAGTCCGCGCGATCCCGCACAAGATCAGCACGATCGAAGAGCTGTCGCTGCCGCCGGTGATCAGGGAACTGGCCGAGGAGGAGCGCGGGATCGTGCTGCTGACGGGGACCACCGGCTCGGGCAAGTCGACGACGCTCGCGGCGATGATCGACCACATGAACTACACGATGAACAAGCACATCGTCACGATCGAGGACCCGATCGAGTTCGTGCACGAGGACAAACGCTCTCTGATCAACCAGCGCGAGGTCGGCATGGACACCGCTTCGTTCAAGCGCGCGTTGCGCAGGGTGCTGCGCCAGGACCCCGATGTGATCCTCGTCGGCGAGATGCGCGACGAGGAGACGGTCCAGACGGCCCTTTCGGCGGCCGAGACCGGACACCTGGTGCTGTCGACGATCCACACGGTGGATGCCACCGAGTCGATCAACCGCATGCTCGACTTCTTCCCCCCGCACCAGCACGGCCAGGCGCGCAGCATGATCGCGGGCACGGTCAAGGGCGTGATCTCGCAGCGACTGGTGCCGGGCGCCGACGGCGGCCGCGTAGCCGTGTGCGAGATCCTGCGCATGACCGGACGCGTGCGCGACATGATCGTCGACCCGTCGCAGACGGGCAAGCTCGTCGAGGTGATCACCTCCGGCGGCTACTACGGGATGCAGACCTTCGACCAGGCGCTGTACGGCCACGTCAAGGCCGGTCGCGTGACCTTCGAGGACGCCATGCGCGTGGCATCGAGCCCGCACGACTTCAAGCTGCTGATGCAGGCCGAAGGGCGCCTGGGAACGACGATGGAGGACGTCGCTGCCGCTGAGGCCAACCGCGGCGCAGACTCCAAGCCGTCGCTCACCGCCGCCTAGCTGCCAACACTTCAGTTGGTAAAGTAAAGGCGCAGATGGCCGTTGATGAGACCTGTCCGGTGTGCATGACCGCCGAAATCGTGTGCGGCAAGTGGACGTTGCTGCTGGTGCGAGACCTGGCTGAGGGTTGCTCGCGCTTCTGCGAGCTGGAACGCTCGCTCGCCGGGATCAGCCCGCGCACGCTGTCGCTACGGCTGCGTGCGTTGGAGGGGCAGGGGATCGTCGAGCGCCACACCTTCGCCGAGGTGCCGCCGCGCGTCGAGTACGCGCTGACCGAGAAGGGGCGCGCGTTGCTGCCGATCATCGACGACATGCGCTCCTACGGGGAAGACTGGCTGGGCGCCGAGTGCGCTGAGCGCGTCGAGCACCAGTCGGGGATCGGCCAACAGGTCGCCCAGCAGGTGCTCGCGGTCGCGTAGTCGGCCGCTCCGCCCGTGCGGCGGTCGCTGCAAGACGGTGTGCGCCGGGCAGGAGCGCCACCCGCAAGGGCGAAGTCAGCGCACCATGCGCGCTCTCCAGATCCAGACCGCTCTGACCGAGCACGTCGAAGCGGTCGCCGTCCACCTGCGCGCCGAGGTCGCCGCCGGCGCTGAGGTCCCGTTCGAGCTCGAGTCGCAGCGGACGCGCAGGGGATCGGGCGCCGCGTCGCTGTACTGCTACCGGGCGCTGACCGGCGAGTTCATCGCCGAGCGCCAGTCGCAGCTCGAGCGCCTGCCGAGCTACGGCCCGGCCGCGAGCCTGCTCGAGGGCTTCGATGGCCTCGACCGATATCTGGCGAACGTGAGCGCGGAGCCGGCGCGCGCCGACGCCCGCAGCCGCGTGCGAGCGGCAATGCTGGCGCTACTGCGGGAGGTGTTCGAGGAACAGACCGATTTCGAGCTGAACGCCGAGCGACTGCGCGTGGCGCTCGGGCGTCTGGAGCGCTCGGCGCTCGCCGGTGCCGGGCAGACGACGCTCGTGGCGACGCTGCACGGGCTCACGATCAGCTCGAGCGAGCTGGCGCTGACGAGCGGACTGACGATCGCCCAGCCCGAGGTCCTCGAAGGACTGCCCGAGGGCGCGCTCGTCGCCGGGCCAGACGAGGCCCGCGAGCATCTGATCGTCGCGCTCACCGCCGGAGAGGACGATCCGCGCGAGGCGATCGCGCGCGGCCGCGAGATCCTGAAGGACCTGCTGCGAGCGCTGCGGCTGTTCGGCGACGGTCGCGTGACGCTCGGCGCGCTCGCGTGGGCTCGTGTCGCGGGCGGCAGATGGAGGCCGGTCGCGCTCGGTGCGGGCGGCCGCCCGCACGGGATGCTGGTCGTGACGGCCGAGCAGGAGGATGAGCTGCGTGCCTTCTGCAACCTCGTCTCGCGCCGCGCGCCTTACGGCAACGAGCTGGCCTGGGCGCTCAGGCGCTTCGAGCTCGGCTGTGAGCGCGGGAGCTCATTCGAGGCGCTGACCGACCATCTGCTCGCGCTGCGCGTGCTGCTCGAGCCCGACGGGCCCGCCAGCGGGCTGCTGCCGGGCCGCCTGGCTGCGCTGTGCGCGACACCCGAGCACCGCGTCGAGCTGACCGAGCGCACGATCGCGGCGCTGGCGCTCGAGCGCGACGTGATGATGGGCGCCGCCGCTGCGCACACGAACCGATCAAAGAGCGTCCAGCAGGGGCTCGCTCAAGACATGGCCGACCATCTGCGCGCGCTGCTCAGGGACGTGATCTGCGGCCACCTCGACGCAAACCTCGTCGGCCTCGCCGACGAGCTGCTGCTGGCACCCCCGCACGACGCGCCCGCCACGCACGACGCACCCGACGCGCACCAGGCGGATGTGACGGCGTTCGAGCAGGCCTCAGTCGAAGAGCTGCTCGGCGATCCGGGCCAGGCCCAGGAGATCCTGGACGTCTTCATCTAGGTGCGCCACCACGATCGGCTCGTGCTTGCCCCATGTCTCAGACAGGTGCGCGATCGTCTGATGGTCGCGCCTGGCGAGCACGTCGAAGTCCGCGAGGTTGGCCGCCGCACGGGCGGCCAGGCTCTCTCCCAGTGACGGCGCCAGCAGCTCTGCCACCTCTGCCGCGGAGTGCCCGCGCAGGCCGTGCGTGTGCACGCGGTTGACGATCAGCTCGCCGACGGGCATGCCCTTCGCCGCGAGTCTCTGCAGCAGGAACCCCGCCTCCTGCGCCGGCTCGGCCTCGGGTGAGGTGACGATCAGGAAGGTCGTCTGCGGGGCGCGCAGAAGCGCAGCGACCTCGCGCGTGCGCTCACCGAAGCCGTCCATCACGCCCGTCAGCGAGCGGAAGAAGCGCGACAGCTCGCCGAGCATGTCAACGCCGGTGACGCGCGCGAAGATTGCGAACACCAGCGCGGTGCCGCGCCCGAACAGGCGCGCAGTCAGCCCGCTGGGCCCGAGGAACACCTGCAGCGCACGCCCTTCCAGGAAGCCAAGCAGGCGGCCGGGCGCATCGAGGAAGTCCAGGGCGTTGCGCGATGGGGGCGTGTCGAGCACGATCGTGTCGAAGTCGTGCTCCTCGTGCAGCTCATACAGCTTGGCGATCGCGCTCAGCTCGTGCGAGCCGGCGACCGCTGTCGAAAGCTCCCCGTAGACAGGGTTGGCGAGGATCTCCTCGCGCGCGTGCTCGTCGGGTGCCAGGTGCGCGATCAGATCGTCGAACGTGCGCTTGGCGTCGAGCATCATCGCCCACAGCTCGCCCTCGATCGCGACGCCCTGCTCGGCGAACAGCGCCGGCTCGATCCGCTGCGGCTCGGAGGGCAGCTCCGCCAGGCCCAGCGCCGAGGCCAGGCGTCTTGCCGGGTCGATCGTGACCACCGCGACCTTCTGCCCGCGCTGCGCCAGCCCCAGCGCCAGCGCCGCCGAGGTCGTCGTCTTGCCGACTCCGCCCGCGCCCACGCACACCAGTACCCGCTTGCCGCGCAGGCGCTCGCTCAGGGTCCCACGGCTCCTCGAGGTGGCAGGGCTGCTCGCCTTGGTCATCTCGGGATCGTAGTTCCCGTGCAGGAATCGCCCTTCGCTATGCGAATACCCACCGGACGGCTTTCCAGCAATCGAGCATCGGAGCCACCGTGGAGGGCAAGGCCAAGGTCATCGCGTTCGCCAACCAGAAGGGCGGCGTGGCCAAGACGACAACGACGCTCAACCTGGCCGCCGCATTTGCGGAGGAGGGTCACCGCGTGCTGTGTGTGGACATGGACCCGCAGGGCAACCTGACGATGTCGCAGGGGATCGACCCGGACACGCTCGAGAAATCGATGTACGACGTGCTCGTGCACAAAGTGTCGATCCGCGAGGTCGTCCGCAAGCGCGAGATCGACGTGGCGTGCGCCTCGATCGACCTCGCCGGCGCGGAGATCGCGATGTCGACGATGATCGGCCGCGAGCGCTCGCTGCAGAAGGCGTTCGAGCCGATCCTCGAGGACTACGACTTCATCTGCATCGACACGCCGCCGAGCCTCGGGCTGCTGACGATCAACGCGCTGACGGCCGCCGACAAGGTGATCGTCCCCGTGCAGTGCGAGTATCTGTCCATGCGTGGGCTCATCCAGCTCCAGAACACGCTCGCGATGATCCGCGAGAACCTCAATCCGGGCGTTGACATCGAGGGTATCCTCCCGACGCTGGTGGATTCGCGCACGATTCACGCCAAGGAGGCGATCGAGATCCTCGAGGAAAACTTTGGCGACCGCGTGTTCGCATCGCGCATCCGCAAGACCGTCCGCTTCGCCGAGGCTCCGGTGAAGGGCATGTCGGTCCTCAAGTACGAGCCCGACGGCGTTGCCGCCCAGTCCTACCGCCAACTCGCGCAGGAGGTCCTAACCAATGGCCAACGCTAAACGCGCGAGCATGCGTGAAGGGCCCTTGGCAGCCCTCTTCCGCAAGACCGAAGACAACGAGGGCTCACGAGACCGTCCTGACGCGCCGGAGGAGCCTGTCGCTTCGCGGCCCGCGAGCGAGGCCGGTGGCTCCGCGCCCGCGACCCATCCCCGCGAGAGCGGGCTGCCGCATCCGGCCCTGAGCGCCTCGCAGCCGGCGGCGCCCCGGGATGAGGTCCACGTCCCGTCTCCGCAGGAGCGCCTGCGTCACGCCTTCTCATCGGAGATACCCGAGAACGTCATGGACCGGCCGCTGGCCGGACGTCATTTGATGGACGACTACGCCCACGCCCATGCGCACACGCTTCCCGCGAGCGCTCCCGCGACGGTCGGGCAGCCGGTGATCCGCGTCGTCGGCGTCGGCGGCGCGGGCGTCAACGCGGTCAACCGCATGGTCGAGGCGGAGGTCGAGGGCATCGAGTTCGTCGCGGTCAACACCGACGTGCAGTCGCTGCAGCAGTCGACCGCCGACATCACGCTGCACATCGGCGCCGAGCTGACGCGCGGTCTGGGCTCGGGCTCGGACGCGAACGTCGGCCGCCAAGCGGCGATGGAGGACTACGATCGCCTGAAGGCGCTGCTGAAGGGCTCGGACATGATCTTCATCGCCGCCGGCGCGGGCGGCGGCACCGGCACCGGCGCCGCCCCGATCGTGGCGCGCATCTCGCGCGAAATCGGGGCGCTGACGGTGGCGATCGTGACCAAGCCGTTCGGTTTTGAGGGCACGCGCCGCGGCGAGCAGGCCGAGCGCGGCGTCGGCGCGCTGGCCGACGAGGTCGACACGCTGATCGTGGTGCCCAACGACCGTCTGCTCGGCGTGCTCGACAAGCAGACGGCGATGGTCGAGGCGTTCCGTGTGGCCGACGACGTGCTGCGCCAGGGCGTGCAGGGAATCTCCGACCTCGTCACGCTTCCGGGCCTGATCAACCTCGACTTCGCGGACGTGCGCACGATCATGAGCGAGGCCGGCAACGCGCTGCTGGGCATCGGCATGGGCGTGGGCGAGAACCGCGCCACCGAGGCCGCCGTCCAGGCCGTCTCCTCGCCACTGCTCGAAACCTCGATGGAGGGCGCGCGCTCGATCCTGCTGTCGATCACCGGCGGTAGCAACCTGTCGCTGTGGGAGGTCAACGAGGCCGCCAAGTCGGTGTCCGAGGCGGCGCACCCGGACGCGAACATCATCTTCGGTGCGATGGTCGACGAGAAGCTCGACGATCAGGTGTGGGTGACGGTGGTCGCCACCGGCTACGGCGATGACGGCAGGCGCAAGAGCGCCAACCGCTTCAAAGAGCCGGCCACCACCGGCGAGGTCAGGGCCCAGCGAGCCGCGCCCGCGCGCCCGAGCCAGCCGCGGCGTGGCGGCCTGGCCGTGGACGAACTCGAAGTGCCCGAGTTCCTGCCCAATTTCTGACCTGACGAGCGTCAGCACTTCGCCATGCTGCGTCCTCGATCGCTCGTGTGCAGAGCACACTTCGCTCACTGCGTCCTTGCCTGGCTCGACTGACGCACGTCAGGTGGCGCGGTCCTTCGTCGTGACGCGCCCCGCATCGACGGGGGCGCCTGTGGTATCGCTCCCTGATGGGCGAAGCTGAGCGAGGGGTCGTTGCGGCGGGGCACCCGCTGACGGCGCAGGCGGGCGCGCGGGTGCTGCGGGAAGGCGGCAACGCGGTCGACGCGACCGTTGGCGCGATGCTGACGTCGTTCGTGACCGAGTCGCTGCTCACGGGGCTGGGGGCGGGGGGCTACATGCTGGTGGCGGGCGCCGGCGTCGAGCCGACGCTGCTCGACTTCTTCGTGGAGGCGCCCACGCGCATCGGCGACGGCTCGGAGGCCGAGCTGCTCGGCGTGGGCGTGTCCTTCGGGGATGCCGAGCAGGTGTTCCACATCGGTCCGGCCTCGTGTGGCGTGTATGGGGTCCCCGCTGGCGTCTGTGAGGCGGCGCGCAGGTGGGGGACGGTGGGGCTGGATGAGCTCGCGGCGCCGGCGGTGGCGCTCGCGCGTGACGGGGTGCTGCTCAACGCCGGCCAGGCGTACGTGGCGGAGATCCTCGTCGACCTGTTGACCTCGACGCCCGAGTGCGCCGCCCTGTGGGCGCCCGGCGGTCGCCTGCTGCGCGAGGGCGAGCTGCTGCGCAACCCGGAGTTGGGGGATGCGCTGCTGCGCCTCGCGCGCGATGGCGCGGAGCCGTTCTACAGCGGGGACATAGCGACGGCCGTGTGCGACTGGTTGAGCGACCGTGGCGGCTCGCTGCGTGCGGCCGACCTCGCGAGCTATGAGGCGATCGAGCGCGAGCCGGTGCGGATGGCCTACCGCGATCGCACGATCCTCACCAATCCGCCGCCGTCGGCCGGCGGCACGCTGCTCGCGTACGCGCTCGCGCTGCTCGATCGCGGGCCCGCGCCGCCGACGCTGTGCTCGGTCATCGACGCGATGGCCGCGGCCCAGTCAGAGCGCACTCCCGAGTTCGTCGAAGGTCTCGACCAGGAGGGCTTCCTCGAGCGCTTCTTGACCACCCGTCTGGGCTCCACCACGCACATCTCGGTGATCGACGCGGACGGTTGCGCGTGCAGCGCCACGTGCACCAACGGCGAGGGCTCGGGAGTCGTGGTCCCGGGCACGGGCATGCACATCAACAACGTCATGGGCGAGGAGGACCTCAACCCGCTGGGCTTCCATCTGCACCCCGCGGGGCGGCGGATGCCGAGCATGATGGCCCCCTCGGTGGTCATGCGCGACGGCGAGGTAGAGCTGGTTCTCGGGAGCGCCGGCTCGAACCGCATCCGCTCGGCGCTGCTGCAGACGATCGTCGGCGTGGTCGACCACGGCATGTCCGTGCGCGACGCCGTGCAGGCGCCGCGGGTGCATTTCGAGGACGGTGTCGTGTTCGCCGAGCCGGGGATCGACGTGGACAGCCTGGATCGCGACGTGCGGGTCGTTCGCTTCGGCGCGCTCAACCTGTTCTTCGGCGGTGTGCAGGCGGCATTGCGGCGCGGTCCGCAGACGACAGGCGCCGGCGACCCTCGCCGCGGTGGCGTCGCGGTGAGCGCGTGAGGGTGGCGCCGGTGAGGGCCTCGCGCGCAAAGGCCACGCTTGCACCGGGCGCGCTCGCGGCAGCGATCCTCGTGGCCGGATGCGGGGGCGTGACGGCTCCTGACCTGTTCATCGTCTACCGCAGCGGCTCGGCACCGCAGGCGCGGCTGACGCTGCTCGTCAACGAAGAAGGGGGCGTCACCTGCAACGGCCGGGCCGCGTCGCAGAAGCTGAGCGACCCGCAGATCGTCAAGGCGAGGGAAATCCAGGAAGATCTCGCGAAGCCGTCCTCCAGTCACCTGTCGCTGCCGCCGAGAGCCGGGTCGGTGCTGCACTACTACCTGCGCGACGAAGGCGGTTACGTCCGCTTCAGCGACAACTCAGCCGACCAACCCGCCGTCTTCCAGAAGCTGCAGCTGTTCGTGCTGCAGACCTCGCAGGAAATCTGCCACCTGGCGGAGTGAGACGCCGCCGGCCACGACGTCACGCGACGGCACCGGGATGGTAGAGAAGATCGGTGGCTGTCAGTTGGGCAAAGCCGATCGCGAGCGCGTCGCCGTCCGCTGGGGTGCTAGCGAGGTAGCCGCTGAACCCCGAGCCGTCCGGGTCGAGAAGGATTCCCTGAACTGGAACGGCGCCGACGCTCGCCATCAGAGCTAGTCCTCGCGCGTCGAATCCGGTGCCGCTCACGCTTACCCGCAGCGCCCATGGCCCACCGGGGACGTTCGGGCCAGGCGTCACGAACTGAATCGCGGTTGCTGCGGGCTCGTCCATCGTCATTGCCGCTTCACCACGTGGATGTTGTCAGCAAAGACGTGCGTGTCGTTGTCAGGCACGATATCCAGTGCCACTTGGGCGATCTTCGTGAGGTCGACCCCGGCGAATGAGCTCAGTGCGATCGGGATCGTTTCGAGCCGTATCAGCGTCACGTTCCACGTCACGACGTTCCCCGGCACAAGAAAGGTCTTGGTCTTGAACACGGGCCTGCTCGGCAGCGAGGCGCCGTAGGCGTTGAAACCGACAGCTGCGCTCGCCCCGGCGCCATCCACGAGCGTGACCTGAAGCCGCGGCAGGTTGGCCGCCGTGATCGTCGCCGCGCTCGTCGGGTCGAACCACCCTGACAAGCTGAAGACGAGCGTATCGAGCGCCGACCAGTCCCGATTGGCGGCCGGGATTTCCGTTGTGAGGACTCGCGTCGTAGCGGGTGTCGACAGCGTCAGATCGACGTGCAGGACGTGCGCCTGGTGTTCGGTGTGCGGTGCGAGTGAGTTGCCGGCGATCGTGATTGAGCCAAAGTCTTCGATCGCGGTTGGGTCACTGGGGCCGTTGATGACTACGCGAGCGCCACCGAGCAGGTTCGCGGCGGGGTTCTCGAAGTCGTCCACCCGCACCAAAGCTTGGCCGAACATCCATTGAAACGACGCGTGCTGTCCCGCGCGATTTGGCGTGCGACCGTCAAAGCGCGCGCCGAGCTTCTCGCCGCCGAGCTGCCACCGAAACAAGTCCCCGATGTAGTCGACGGCCAAGCTTCGGTGTTCGGCGTCGCTCGCCAGGCGGGGGTCGGTGGAATCGTTGCCGTCCGCGAACCACACGGTGTTGAATGCGTTGTGACAGGAGTTGTCGAGGAACACCATCGCCTTCGGCGGTCGCGCGCGGTCGTAGTGGCGAAACCCGCTCCCGCCGATGGGGATCGGGCCGCCGCCGAACACGTCGTTGTCGAGCGCCCCGTACACGACCAGATAGAAGTTCACATCGTTGGAGTCAAGGAACATGCGGTTGCCCGGCACGTCCGCTCCGGTGTAATCGGTGGGCGCCAGGGAACACACCGTGAGGATCTTGAACTTCGCGCTGAGCGACGGTTCGGCGAGGATCTTCTTGACGGCCCGCACGACCGCATCGCCGCCGCGCGAATGGCCCATCAGGCCGATCTTCGAGAAGTCGAGCCTGCCGTGGTAGCGACTGGAGCTCGAGGACGCTTCGGTCGAGAGCGCGTTGAGGGCGGCGATGATCGTGTCGGCGCGCATCTCGATCAGCGCATTCGTGGCGCAGGCGAAGTTGTGATCGACCGACACCGACACGATTCCGTGTTCTGCCAGCGCGTCCTGCAGGTACTTGTATCCGTCTATGTTCGGCGTCGCCGTGATCGCTGTGATGGCACCGCCCGCGATCGTCGGCTGCCAGTTCCGGTGGTGGCCGTGGTTGATCAGGACGACCGGCAGCTTGCCCTTCCCGGCGAGCTTCTTGGGGCTGCTCGGAAGCGCCGGGTACTCGATCCTCAGCGTGAGCTTGACCTGGTACTTGGTCGCATCCGCTGGGTCGGGCTGCAGCAGATTGCTCGCCTTCAGGGCGGCGAACGTGAGCGGCACGGGTTTGGTGAGCGCCAGGTGTTCGTCCAGCTTTGCGATCTCTCGGCTGCGTGACAGAACCTGGTAGGTGAACGGTGGCGTATGCAGCGTTTCGTCCACGCTGAGCTCCAGTGGCACCCACACGGGCATGACGTCCACCGCCGGGGCGGGTGCGCCGCCCGGCCCGACCAGCCCCAGCAGGGTGAGCATGTCGCTGAGTACGCTCACGACGCGGCTTTTCCGCCTTCCGGCGGCGCCGGCGGCGTGAGCTTAAGCCAGCCCTCGATCGGCTGCGGGGGATCGCTGCCCAGCAGCGCGTTGTCGGTCGCGTTCGTCACCTGTTCCTCTTTCCAGGCGGCGGCGTCGGAGCGATAGTCCCATACCCATGTGCCTTGCACGTCGGTTGCCAGCGGCATGCGAATGTGCTGCGGGTCCACGAGCACGGGGCCGAAGCGAAATGTGGGCGCGATCGCCGCGAGGCCGCTCTGAACCCACGAGCGCCGCATGCCGATCTCCTTGCGCGGCACGAGACCGAGCGTTGCGTGCACCGACGTCAGCGGCTCGACGAGCAGCGTGAGGTTGATCGTCTGATTCGGGCGAATCAACAGCTCGCCGGAGGTGTCCACGAATGGGTGCGCCACCGGCGTTTCGCCCGCGCTCGCCCCCGCGGCGAGATCGTTAGCGAACGTCTCGTAGAAGTTTTCGACGAGGTTGATCGGCTGTAGGAAGCCTCGCCCTGGGCCGAGCTCGCGCGCCATTTCAGGCGCCGCTGCGTCGGCCACGTACAGCTTCGTGTAGTCGTCGTCGACGAAGTAGCCGAGCAGCCCGTCCTGCCACTGCGTCAGATCGCCGAGGCGGATCGGCACGGCCGTCAAAGTTCCGTCGGGCGAGGCGATCGGATCGATGACTTCCAGGTGCACGAGGGCGCGGATCACGCAGATCGGGTGTCCGAGCAATAGCGCCAGGTGCTCGTCGCCGGCATGCGCGAACGGGTCGACGCTCCACAGCGTCGAGTCGATCGTCCGCAGCAGCCCGCTCAAAGCCGACTCGCGATCTTGCGTCGCGTCCGCGATCCCCCAGTCGATCACCCCTTGCGCGAGCTCGGCGGCGTATCGATTACTGAGCGCCTGACGCGGGTCCGCCCCGGCGCCCGACGGTAGTCCGGGGGCACCTTGCCATTCGACGCTCCCGTCTCTCGCCGGCTGCAGGCTGCCGGCGCCGCTGCCGTCGGCGTTGAAGAACTCCAGCGATCCGTCGAGATGGTTCGGCAGCAGGAACGCGCACGTGGGGCTCGTCTGGTAGTCCGCTTCCTGCGCCGGCGTGTCAGCGCTCATGAAGCGCAGCAAAGCTCGCGTCGGAGCGGTGAACCGTGGCGGCAGGCCGACGACTCCCGGCTGCCCGGCAACTTCCAGCGGTCCGGAAACGAGGTATCCCTGAGCGGCGTGCGTCTCGTCCGAGCCGCACAGGTCGACGAACTGACCGAAGCCGTCCACCAGGCGCAGCCTCACCAGGCGTAGGAAACCTGCGCGCATCGCGTAGAACGGCGACGGCGGGGCCGCCGCCGGCGCGGTGGAAGCGTCGCCGGCTGGTGGGGCGCCGCCGGCTGGGGCGCCGCCCCGCAGATCCGTCAGCAGGCCGTTCAGCCCGCAGGACAGCACATCCATGTGGGCCAGCGCGGTTGCGATGTCTTCGAGCTGTGCAGGCGCGGTCGGGCTCGCTGCGGGTTGGATGATCCGCAGCGCCTGGAACTGCGCGACCAGCGCCTTGGCCTGTAGCGAGAAGAACGCCTCGCTGGTCGGCGCTCCTGGCGTCGGGACGGGCACGGGCGCGGTCCCGCCAATCCTCGCGGCTTGATCGAGCGCGTTGCTGATCGCCGCCGCGAGGACCGAGCTGGCGCCCCCGGTCACCGGGGAGCGGCCGCTGAAGATCTCGCCGCTGCCGGGCGCCGGCACGGCGTCGCCGTCGAATACGTAATCGACCTGATCGAGCTTCCAGTCCTCCACGCCGCCTGGGGACGGCACGAATTCGACGGACCAATCGAGGTGCATCGGCGTCCACGGATGCGACGCCGGCGCGAGCGCATAGGCCGCAGGCAGTGTGCCCGAGATGCCGCTGTGGGCGATCAGAGGACCGTGGTCGACGCGCGGGTTTCGCAATGAGTACCACGCCGTCTGCTCCACCGTGATGTTGCGCTCGGCCTGCGCGTCTGGGACCGCCGAGACGCTCGCCGCGATCACCGCCGCGCTGCCGGTGTCCAGCAAAGCCGTCTCCTCGAGCAGGCCTTCGCACTCGATCGGCACACTGCCGTTCTCGACGCCGCGTTCGAGCACGTCGGCTCCGCGCGTGCAGGCGCGGGTCGCGCCGTCGCTCGTCTGCCAGCTGAGTTCCGACACGGGCGTCAGACGGCAAACGACGCGGCCGTCGTCGCTGGGGACACTGCTGTCGTGCACGAAAGCCCGCTTGCCGCCGGCAATCAGCACGACCGGGTCCTTGGGGGTGAACAGGCGCGGGGCCGCGCGCAGCGCATCGACAGTGCCGCCGGGGTCGCTCGCCGGGATCTTCGCTCCCGCGCCGAGCTTGGAGATGAGCTCGCCGAGCTGCACGTGCTCGATCGCGTCCTCCACCCGGACGGTCGGCGCGACGTGGTCGGCGCTGCTGAGCTCGACCAGCTCGTCGATGTGCGCGTGTGTGATGAGCTCGGGTCTCGTGAGGGCGCCGGCGGGCGGGCCGCCCGCCTGCTGTTCGGCGAAGATCCCGGGTTTGGGTGCAGGCGGGTCGGCGGGGGGCGCCGGCAGCGGACCGCTCGGCGCGATCGCCACCGGCTCGGTCGCGGGAGTCCCGCCGGGTTGGCTCGCGAACGAGCTCGCGTGCAGCTGCACGTCGAGCTGCGCGCGACCGTCGGGCTGATCGAGCTCCTTGACGACCCCGAGCTGCAGCGCCTCGACGATCGCCGCCTGCTCGGGCTCTCCGTTTGCCTGCGCGACCAGCGCGCCGATCGTCTCGGCCATCGTGTTGCCGACGGCGACGCTGATGCTCGCCTGCTCCGGGGGGCCGCCCACCTCCTGCGCGTCCTCGGAGCCGGGCCAGTCGATGCCGACGACCGCGCCGTGCAGCACGCACGCGGTTGGCCACCACGAGCCGTTGGTCGTGTACGCGGCGGTCGCGTCGGAGCTAGGCGTCGCGTCGGTCGCGGCGATGCGCTCGTCGATCGTGCTGTCCAGCCCCAGCGACCTGGCCGCGAGCACGTAGTCGCGTGTGTGGCGGGTGATCTCGTCGAGCTGACCCGCTTCGAGCGTCCAGTCGAGCCTTTCCATGGCTTCGTTGAATCCGGCCAGCGAGGTGATCGTTTGCGCGCCGAGCGGGTCGGCTGTCGGATCGGCATACCAGCCGCACACGAGGTACGCGAGCGGACCGCGTACCTGATCGCCGTCCAGCGAGCCGTCGTAGAAGCCGAGCCGGTTTTCGACGTTGTCGAAGTAGCCGGCCCACGAGAGATCGCCGTGCCCGAGCGCGGTCAGCGGGCTCTCCACGTCCGGGGCTTGCGCGCGCTCGGTCCAGCCGTCGAGACTCGACACCGTCGCCGGCTCGCCGCCGGCTTCGAGCACCCAGCCGCGCACAGCGCGCCGCGTCGCCTGTCCGCCAGGCGACATTCGTAGCACGAGCCAGCGATCGGGGATCGGCGGGAACGTCGCTTGGTCGTGCGGCCCGCCGGCGGTGCCGCCGGTCAGACCGTTCGGCAGGTACCAGTGCAGATACGCGCCCCGCGGCCTGGCTCCGGGCTTCTCGGCGAACGGCGCCGGCATCAAGCTCGCGGCCGCCACCGCGGGTGCGCCGCTTTCGTGGTCGCCCTGCGGTGGCGTGCTCATGCCCGTCGCCGCCCACGCGAGGGTCGGGTCGCGGACCATCAGCACGTCCAGCTCGATCGGAACGTGCACGCGCGGGTCTCGCACCAGCGCTGGATACCAAGTCGCCGCCACGCGGGGCGTGATGCCGTGCGCCGTCGCGACCGACACCAGGGCGGGATCGAGCTGGCGGGTCGTGCTCGCCATCACAGCAGCTCCGTGACGGCGTCGCGGACGGTTTGCTGCGTGATCACGCTCGCGACCGGATAGTCGGACACGAACGCGCCGGAGCTGTGACGCCGCTCGGAGGTGTCGCCTTCGAAGCGCTGGCGCCACGGCAGCTGCAGCAGCTCGATCGCGAACCCCGCGCTGCCGGTCTGAGGCACGAGCTTCGGGTCGTTCAGCTGCGCGAGCTGCTTGCGCAGCTGCGCAACCGCAACTACGCGCGGGTTGGCCGCGCGCACCGGCACCGGCACGGGCGCCGCGCCCTGCTCGCCTGCCCCGCTCGCTTCGTGGCGGTCGAGAAAGAAGGGCGAGCCGTCCTTCATCGTGATGCCGAACTCGATCCCGTGGTGCGGTTCCTCACACCACACGAGCTTCGGGATACCGTCGAACAGCGCAAGCAACACCGAGGGCGAGAGGAGCTCGAGCCGCAGCGTCCTCAGCTGCACGGCTTCCGCGCTCGTCGTCCACTGTGCGAAGGCAGGATCGTCGACGTTGCTCGGCGCGGCTGGCACGATCTCGCTGAACGCGCGCACGTCCATCGACGGCCAGCCGGAAACGGCAGCCGAGCGCAGCAAGAAGCCGGTCGTGATCTGCGCCGGGGTTTCCTCCCGTTCGCGCGGAGCCGACAGGCCGCGTTGCAGCGTGCGCACCACGCGCTCGGTCAGGTCGAGCTGCGCCTTCACGTCAGCGCTGTGTGCCTGATGGTGGGCCTGCTCTCGCGTGCCGCTCTTGCCGACTGCGATCGCGCCGTCGACGAGCCGGTCGGTCCACGACCGGTCGACGTAGAAGAAACGGATCGACTCGTCCGGCAGCAGCCGCGCGTCCGGCACGAGGTACTCGAATGGGACGCCGATCAGCAGTCGCAGGTGGGCGAGGAACATCTCCATGTACGGCGGCATCGTCGACTCGGGAATCGTGGAGTCCACCTGTTCCTTAGCCACCATCCGCTCGGCCAGCGCCCGCGGGTTATCGATCGAAGCGGCTCGCATCACGTACCTCCGAGGGTCGTTTTCGCATTGGCGATTGCCTGCTCGCGGGCGGCCGCCAGACGCGCCAGGCCGGATGTGTCGGCGGCCACCGTGTCGAGCGTGGTGTCCGCGCGGGCGGTCTGTGGCGGTGTCGCCACGACCGCACCCAGCGTCCCCGGGTCTTCCCCGAGCAGGCTCGCGGCCTCCGCGTCCGAAGCCAGATTCCACGCCGCCGCCAGGTGCGCCGGGTTCAGGCCGGGGGCGCTGCCCACCCGCTGCAGCCCATACGCGTCGGCGATCGGCGGGTGACCTTGCACCACCGCCTGCGTCGCGGCGCCGCCGACCATCGGCGTGATCGGTTCGTGCAGCGTTTGCGCAAGCGTCGGCGGGAGGACCAGCGACGAGCGTTTGGCGATCACCGCGATCGTGCTCGCTCTTGCCGACTGCCTGTAGGACTCACGTCGCCAGCGCATGATCGCCTGGGCGAAACGTGCGTCGCCGGCGGCCAGCAGCCGGCCGACCTCGAACGCAGCCGCGTAGGAAATGTCCTCGGCGCCCGTCTCCGGCGTCACGCGGCGTGCTTGGTCGGCGCTGTGGTATGCCACGAACGGATCGCGGGTCAGGTTGAAGGGAACCAGCGGGCCGCGGTACAACACCGACTCGCTCGCGCCGAGCCGATCCTGGAGGCGCATCTGCAGGTGGCCGGTGTCTGTGAGCGGCGGGTGCCCGACATCTGTGACCGTTCCGAGCATCGCCACGTCGAGGTTCTGCATCAGTTCGCGGAACGTCCCCGGTCCTTCGCACGTGAACTGCCAACTGGTCAGCGCCACGAGCCGCACCTTTTTCGCGGGCACGTGGAAGATGGGGGTGTGGAGCGGCGGCGAGAACGTGTGCACGGGCGCTTGCGCGACAGTGAAGATCGGGTTCGGGAGCTGGTCGGCGAGGTCGGCGGGCGCCTGCTGTTGCGCGGCGAAGTTGGCGTGGGCCTGCTGCGCGGCGAGGTCGGCGGGCGCCTGCTGTTGCGCGGCTACCGCTCCGTTGCCAGGCGCGTTCTCGGCCACCGCCGGTGGGTTCGCTTGCACGAGGTCCGCGCGCTGCTCGAGTGAGACGAGCACGGCCCGACATTGGGCGCCCGGCGAGGGCAGACGGTTCGCGACCACGACGGCGTAGTAGCCGTCGCCGCCGGCGGTGTTGAGCTCGCGGTCCTCGACGTTCACCCAGCGCACGTGCGCGAGCAGCTGCAGCTCCTCGAGCGACGGCATGATCGCTTCGACGAGGTCCTGGTCGGCTTCGACGGCGTCGCAGGTGATGTTCGCGGGGCTTTCGAGCCGCGCGAACACGTCAGGCGGAACGGCCTGTTGCAGTTCGATGCCGCGCAGCAGCGTGTACTCGCCCTCCTCGAACACCAGCAGCGCGACCCACGGCACCGGTCCGCTCGGCGGCGGCGGATCGCCCGCCTCGATCGTCGGTGGCGGGATCAGTCCCTGCGGGTCGAGCTCGCGCTCCCACGGCAGCGTGCGGCGCGAAAGCACGATATGCGGCAGCCCGTCCTGGAACGCGCCGTGGGCGTTGCTCGGTGGGAAGCTCCCGGCGACCATCGCCTGCGGAACGGAGAAGCGCGGCCCGACGACTTCGAGGTAATGCTGCTGCGAGAAGCTCTGCTTGGCGCCCGGGTAGCTGACTTCGGTGGCCGCCGTGAGCCGGTAGGAGCCATCGTCGAGCGGCGGCGTCACCGAATCGAACAGGTACATCTGGCCTTTCGGGGGTGGGTCTGTCACTTGCCCTCACCTGGCGTGTAGGTCACGGTCAGCGATCCGCCGGGGGCGATCGGGCCGTCGGGCACGAAGTGGTCGGGAATGCCGTCCCGCAGTTCGCTCGCCAACGCGAGCGCACTGCCGGCCATACCGACGACGCCGCCGACCGTCCATCCCTGAACGCTCGCGACGGACACGACGAATGCGCTGGCGCCCGCTTCGCGCGAGAGGACGTCGTAGAGCAGCAGGCGCCGGTTGCCCGACAGCACGCGCTGGGGTGAGCCGGCGAGCGTGCCACCGACGAAGCCGAGCGCGAGGTCGCCGCTCTGCGAGGCGCCGGCGTCGGCTTGGTCGAGCGCGACGATCACCACCTCGACGCTCGTCGGGAGCAGTGTCTCAACGCCGATCTGGCCGGCGATGACTTCGGCCGCCGAGACCGTGTTGTAGCTGGCTCGCTGTCCGTTGCGCCGCGCCGCGAAGGCGCGCGGAACGTGCAGCGTCGCGCCGCGAGCGGCAAAGCGCGAAGGCCCGAGCTGAAGCAGCGTGCTCGCGGCTTGCCAACCGACGGCCGGCGCCTGGCGTGCCGGCGCGTATTTGCTCGTGATCTCCCCGAAGCCGATCGCTGCGATCGAGCTTTCCGCGGGTGGCGCGCCGAGCGCTTGCACGAGGATCATCTCGGCGCCGGCCGGCACAGGTCGTGGCGAGCTGCCCGCGGCGGCCAGCTCGACGTCCTCCAGCACCGCGCCGCTGCGGTCGGTGCAGAGCATCCGCGCGCAGCCGTCGCCGGCGAATGCGAAGCTGCCGGCGTCCAGCGGCAGATCCCAAAGGTGGGCGGCGCCGGCGCCGAGGGTCACACCGACGCCGCTCAGCGCGTCCGCGGCTTCTGCGAGCGCCTGCTGCTGGCCGGGGCCGACGGCGGCGCCGAGCTCGGCGTTGCGGATCGCGCGCGGGCGCACCGCCGCCTGGGTCGGGCGCGGCGCGGAGGCCGACGGGACGACTATCAGGCGAGCGCCCGCGAGCGCCGGCGCGGTCGGCGGGTGCATCTGCGGCGCGCCTGTCGTCTGCTTCGCGAGGCTGCTCACCGAGGTGTGCAACGCGGGTGGCGCGTCGGCGACCGGCTGCGGTTTGGTCTGCAGCACTG